>JBDHSZ010000029.1:0-27020 GCA_039812945.1 Shinella sp. | reverse complement strand
GTGGGGAAGCCCATCGCCTTCAGCGTGATGCCGGAATAGAAGTCGATATTCGGATAGAGCTTCTTCTCGATGAAATATTCGTCCGAGAGCGCGATGCGTTCGAGCTCCATCGCCACTTCGAGCAGCGGATCGTCCTTGACGCCGAGTTCGCCGAGAACCTCATGCGTGGTCTTCTGCATGATCTTGGCGCGCGGATCGTAATTCTTGTAGACGCGATGGCCGAAACCCATCAGGCGGAACGGATCGTTCTTGTCCTTGGCCTTGGCGACATATTGCGGGATGCGGTCGACCGAGCCGATCTCGCGCAACATGTTGAGCGCCGCTTCGTTGGCGCCGCCATGGGCCGGGCCCCACAGGCAGGCAATGCCGGCCGCGATGCAGGCGAAGGGGTTGGCGCCCGAGGAACCCGCAAGACGCACGGTCGAGGTCGACGCGTTCTGCTCGTGGTCGGCATGCAGGATGAAGATGCGGTCCATGGCGCGGGCGAGGACCGGATTGACGACATAGTCCTCGCAGGGCACGGCAAAGCACATGCGCAGGAAGTTCGACGCATAGTCGAGGTCGTTCTTCGGATAAACGAAGGGCTGGCCGATATGGTACTTGAAGGCCATGGCGGCGATCGTTGGCATCTTGGCGATCATGCGCAGCGAGGCGACCATGCGCTGGTGCGGATCGGTGATGTCGGTCGAGTCGTGGTAGAAGGCTGACAGCGCGCCGACCACGCCGCACATGACGGCCATCGGATGGGCGTCGCGGCGGAAGCCGGTGAAGAACTTCGACATCTGCTCGTGCACCATGGTGTGATGCGTGACGCGATAGTCGAAATCGTCCTTCTGGGTCTTGGTGGGCAGCTCGCCGTACAGCAGAAGGTAGCAGACCTCGAGGAAGTCGCCGTGCTCGGCCAGTTGCTCGATGGGATAGCCGCGATGCAGCAGGACGCCCTCATCGCCGTCGATATAGGTGATCTTCGATTCGCACGACGCGGTGGAGGTGAAGCCCGGGTCGTAGGTGAAGGCGCCGGTGTGCTTGTAGAGCGTGCCGATATCGATCACATCGGGGCCGATCGTCCCGGATCGCGTCGGCAGCTCGACTGTCTTTCCACCGATCGATACGTCCGCGTTTGTTCCTGTCATACGATCCTCCGTTGTTTCGAATGGCGGCACGAAGTTGTGCCACAGCCATGAACATGCCCGTTTTGCTAGCCCATTTACGGTGCCCTGCCAAGCGATACGAAAGGCAAATTGTGCATTGCGGAAACAGACTTTCCGGCAACGCAATATCTACCGTTTGCGCGAAGTTGCAAGCAACCATTGAGGGTGCCCGCCGAATTGAGGAGGGGGCATCCCTTCTGCCTGGCTTAGCAATTGCCAAGCCTACCGCCGATTGAAGATTTCCGCGTTCGATTGCACAATGGGGCGGAACAGCGGGGCCGGGGCATGGCCGAGGTCGACAGCGCGGAACGGCAGAAGGCGCCCGAAGCCCATGGCTGGCGGGCAACGGCCGAAGGCGTGCATTTTCCGGCTCCGGTTCCCGTGCATGCGCCGCGCCGCGCCGCAGTGCTGCGCATGGCCGCGCGGCTACGCGACGGCCTTGCCGGGAACGGGCGGCTTGCGGCGGCCTTCGCGCAGGAGCGCGCGCACGGCCATTTCTTCCTTCTCGTTCCGGTCTTCCTCGGGGCGGGGGCGGCGCTCTGGTTCGCGGCGGCGTCCGATCCGCCGCTTTCCGCGCTCATCCTCTTCGCCTGCGCGGCGCTCTGGCCCGCCTTGCGGCTGCGCCATCGCGAGGACTGGACGGCGCTTGCGGCGGGGGCCGCCTTCCTGGTTCCCGCCGGCATGCTGCTCGCGGCGCTGGAAAGCGCCCGGCTCGATACGGTCATCCTCGACGCGCCGGTGACGAGCGAGATCGGCGGGCGGGTGCTGTCGCGCGAAAGCGACGGAAAGGGCGCGATCCGCTACCGCATCGCGCTGGAGACGACGCGCGACCCGGAGCTGAAGCGCGCGCCCGGCGTCGTGACGCTGCTCGCGCGCAGCAGGCACGAGCCCATCCCCATCGGCGGCGGCATCAAGGGGCGGGCGCGGCTCGGCCCGCCGTCGGGGCCGGCGCTGGACGGCCTCAACGACTTCGCCTTCGACGCCTATTTCGCCGGCACCGGCGCGGTCGGCTATTTCTACAGCGCACCGGTCGCGACGCCGTCCACCGAGGCCGGGCCGGACGGATGGGCAAGGCAGAGGATCGCCACCTGGCGCAACAACCTGACCGAGCATATCCGCGGCCGCATCGACGGCGATGCCGGGGCGATCGCCGCGGCGCTGGTGACGGCCGAGCAGCGCGCCATCGACGCGGAAACGGTGGAGGCGCTGCGGCAGGCGGGGCTTGCCCATGTGCTCGCCATTTCCGGGCTCAACATGGTGCTCGCCGCCGGCACCTTCCTCGTCGGCGCGCGCACGCTGATGGCGCTGGTGCCGGGCCTTGCCGAACGGTTTCAGACCAGGAAGATCGCCGCCGCCGGCGCGCTGGTCATGGTGACGCTCTATATGCTCGTTTCCGGCGGGGCGATCTCGGCGGTGCGCTCGTGGATCATGATCTGCGTCATGCTCGTCGCGGTGCTTTTCGGGCGATCCGCCATCAGCCTGCGCAACGTTGCGCTCTCGGCGATCCTCATCCTCGCCGTCACGCCGTCGGCCGTCACCAATCCCGGCTTCCAGATGTCCTATGCGGCGACGCTCGGCCTCGTCGCCGGCTATGCGGCCTGGCGCGAGCGGCCGGTGCGCAAGGAGGAGAAGCGGGGAGGGACGCTGCGGCTGTTCGGCGGCTCGCTCGGCCGTTTCCTCGGCGGTCTTCTGCTGTCGTCGGTGATCGGCAGCCTTGCGACGCTGATCTATTCCATCGGCCATTTCCATCGCATCCCCGCCTATGGCCTTGCCGGCAACCTGCTCGCCATGCCGGTCATCAGCGCCATCGTCATGCCGTTCGGCCTGATCGCCGTGCTGCTGATGCCCTTCGGCCTCGACGCGATCCCCTTTACGATCATGGGCAAGGGCATCGACTGGATGATTGCGCTGTCCTTCTGGGTGGCCGACTGGAAGGGGGAGATCGTCACCGGCCGCATTCCGCAATCCGCCTTCCTCCTCGTCGGCGTCGGCGGCGGCCTCGTCTGCATCCTGCGCACGCGGCTGCGCCATGCCGGCACGCTTCTGGTCCTGCTCGGAACGGGGATCGCCCTGTGGCCCGGCGGCCGCGCAGCCCCGGAGGTGCTGGTCTCGGAAGACGGCCGCCTGGTCGCCATCCTGCGCGCGGACACCGTCGCGACCAACCGCGCCCGGCCGCCGGGCTTCGTCTACGATCAATGGCGGCGTGCCCTGCGGCTTGGCGATGCGCTGAAGCCCGAGATGCGCAAGACGGCGGGCCTGACGATAGAGGAGGAGCCTAAGGCCGCGACGGAACGGACGCGGTCACGCCGCAAGGCGGATCGGCGGAAGGCGAAGGCGGCCATGGACGGCGCGCTCGAAGCGGCGAAGGTGGCCGGCGGCTTCGTCTGCGAGGCGAAGGCCTTCTGCGCCGCGGTTTCGCCGAGCGGCTGGCGGATCGTCACGCTGGAGGACACGGCCTTTCTCGGCACCGCCTGCGACGGCGCGGACCTCGTCGTCGTGCCCTTCGCCCTGCGGCTCGACGCCTGCCGCTCGGGCGCTCGGCTGGTGACGGCGCGGCATCTGAGGCGAACGGGCGCGCTCGAAATCCGGCCGGCCGGGGAGGCGGGCTCCCAGGCCCTTTCCGACGCCGGCTTCAAGGCCGCCGTCGAAACGCTCGACCGGCCCTGGTCGCGGCACCGCACCTATGACTGGCGCACCGGGACCTTCGCGGCGATGGACGGCGATCAGTGGTAGCGGCGGATGAGGCCGACGAGCTTGCCCTGGATCTTCACGCGATCCGGCCCGAAGATGCGGGTCTCATAGGCCGGGTTGGCGGCTTCGAGGGCGATGGAGGCGCCCTTGCGGCGGAAGCGCTTCAGCGTCGCTTCCTCGTCGTCGACGAGCGCGACGATGATCTCGCCCGGATTGGCGCTGCTCGCATTGCGGATGATCACCGTGTCGCCGTCGAGGATACCGGCCTCGATCATCGAATCGCCCTTGACCTCCAGCGCGTAGTGATCGCCGCTGCCGATCATCTCGGCCGGCACGGTGATGTCGTGGGTGTTGTTCTGGATGGCCGAGATCGGCACGCCGGCGGCGATGCGCCCCATCACCGGCACGGAAACGGAGGAGGAGATTTCCGCAGGGGCGCGCTGAGCGGGGGCGGCCGATGCCGGCTGCCTGCCGCGGCTGCCCTCGATGACCGACGGCGAGAAGCCGCGGCGGGGCTGCAGGCTCGGCGAATAGGCGTCCGGCAGCTTGATCACCTCCAGCGCGCGCGCCCGGTTGGGCAGGCGGCGGATGAAGCCGCGCTCCTCCAGCGCCGTGATGAGGCGATGGATGCCGGATTTGGAGGCGAGATCCAGGGCGTCCTTCATCTCGTCGAAGGAGGGCGGGATGCCGGATTCCTTCATACGCTCATGGATGAACAGCAGGAGTTCCTGTTGTTTGCGCGTCAGCATGGTCTCTCCACCGTGAATCGTGAAACAAATCCAGAACAGACACTATCTGTTCCATATGTGTTCCGCAAGAGGCTGCTGAAACAATAATATCGTTCAGGGAGCAGGCTCGCGCAGGAGAAGGACCTCGCAGGGCGCTCCCGCTTCCAGGGCCGGCGCGTGCGGCGGGCGGATCAGCAGGCCTTCGGATTCGGCGAAGGTCTTCATCATCGAGGAATCCTGCTTGCCGAAGGGCGTGACGGCGAGTTCGCCGGAAGGGCCGCGGGCGATGCGGGCGCGGACATAGTCCTGCCGGTGGTCGTTCTCCCTGACCGGCACGGCGGCGACGGCGCTTGCCAGCCGGCTTTTCGGCGGCAGGTGGGCGAGGCGGCGCAGGAGCGGCTCGAGGAAGAGCAGCGAGCAGACCAGGCTGGAGACGGGATTGCCGGGCAGGCCGACGACCTGGATGTCGCCGAGGCGGCCGACCATCAGCGGCTTTCCCGGGCGCATGGCGATGCGCCAGAAATCGAGCTGCATGCCGGCCTCGCCGAGAACCGGCTGGACGAGATCGAAATCGCCGACGGAGGCGCCGCCGAGCGTTACCAGCACGTCGATATCGCGGGCGAGGGCGTCCTGCACGGCTTCGAGGAGCGCCTGCCGGTCGTCGCGCACGATGCCGAGGTCGACCACTTCGGCGCCCGCCGCGCGGGCGATGGCGGCGACGCCGTAGGTGTTGGAGGCGATGATCTGGCTTGCGCCGGGCGGCGTGCCGGGCCGGACCAGCTCGTCGCCGGTCGCCAGCAGGGCGATGCGCGGGCGGGCGTAGACGGTCAGCTCCGCATGGTTCATCGCGGCGGCGACGGTGAGGCGGCCGGGATCGAGCAGGTCGCCGGCCTTCAGGGCGACCTCGCCCTCGCGGAAATCCTGGCCGCGCGGGCGGATATGGCGGCCCCTGGGCGTGAGGAAGGTGGTGCGGATGCGGCCGTCCTCCAGCACCTCGGCGTCTTCCTGCAGCAGCACCGTGTCGGCGAAGGCGGGCAGCGGCGCGCCGGTGAAGATGCGCACGGCCTCGCCGGGGCCGGCGGTGCCCTCGAAGGCGTGGCCGGCCGACGAGGTGCCGACGACCGCAAGGACGGAGCCGAGCTCGGCGATGTCCGCATGGCGCAGGGCATAGCCGTCCATCGCGGAATTGTCGAAGGGCGGCTGGGTGAGGCGGGCGGCGACGTCCTCGGCAAGCACCCGGCCATCCGCCTCGTGGAGCGGGACCTTTTCCGTGCGCAGCACCGGCCTTGCGGCGGACAGCAGGCGGTCGAGCGCCTCGGCGACGGGAAGGAGAGACATGTCAGGCGTCTCCGCGCTTGTAATCGCCCGAGCGGCCGCCGGATTTTTCGCGCAGCCGCACGCCGCCGATCTCCATCTCGCGGTCGGCGGCCTTGGCCATGTCGTAGATGGTGAGGCAGGCGACGGAGACGGCCGTCAGCGCCTCCATCTCGACGCCGGTGCGGCCGGTGAGCTTCGCCATGGCCTCGACGCGCAGGCCGGGAAGCGCGCGGTCCTCGCGGATCTCCACCGCCACCTTGGTCAGCATCAGCGGGTGGCAGAGCGGGATGAGGCCGGAGGTCTGCTTGGCGGCCATGATGCCGGCAAGGCGCGCCGTGCCGATCACGTCGCCCTTCTTGGCGTCGCCCTTGAGGATGAGATCGAGCGTTGCCGGCGCCATGCGGATGAAGCCCTCGGCGACGGCGATGCGGACGGTCTCCGCCTTGTCGCCGACATCGACCATGTTGGCTTCGCCCGATGCGTCGATATGGGTGAGGCTGCCGGGGGCTGTCGTCATCATTCGGCCGCCAGCATGCCGGCATCGCCGGTCAGCAGTTCGCGCGTCGCGGCGGTCACGTCGTCCTTGCGCATCAGGCTTTCGCCGACGAGGAAGGTGGAGATGCCGACCTTGCCGAGGCGCTGGCAATCGGCATGGGTGAAGATGCCGCTTTCGCCGACGAGCAGCCGGTCGTCCGGCACCATGCCGGCCAGCTTTTCCGAAACGGCGAGGTCGACCGCGAAGGTGCGAAGGTTCCGGTTGTTGACGCCGACGAGCTTCGACTTCAGCTTCAGCGCGCGCTCCATCTCCGCCTCGTCATGCACCTCGATCAGCACGTCCATGCCGAGCGAGAAGGCGGCGTCCTCCAGCGTTTTCGCCGCCTCGTCGCCGAGCGAGGCCATGATGAGGAGGATGCAGTCCGCGCCCCAGGCGCGGGCTTCCAGCACCTGGTAGCTGTCGAACATGAAGTCCTTGCGCAGCGCCGGCAGGGCGCAGGCTTCGCGCGCGGCGGTGAGGAATTCCGGCGCGCCCTGGAAGCTCGGCGTGTCGGTGAGCACCGAGAGGCAGGCCGCGCCGCCCGCCTCATAGGCGCGGGCAAGGGCCGGCGGATCGAAATCCGGGCGGATGAGACCCTTGGAGGGGCTCGCCTTCTTGATCTCGGCGATGAGGCCGAAGGCGCCCTTCGCCTTCCTGTCCCTGAGGCCGGCGAAAAAACCGCGCGGCGGCTCCTGGTCGCGGATGCGGGCGCGAAGCTCGGCCGGGGCGACGCGCGCCTTGGCGGCGGCGATCTCCTCCAGCTTGTAGGCTTCGATCTTCTTGAGAATGTCGGTCATGGCCTATCCTAATCCGCCTGGCCTTCGTTGGAAACCGCGACGAGGCGTTCCAGCGCGGCACGGGCGCGGCCGCTTTCGAGCGATTCGCCCGCAAGCTTCATGCCCTCGGCAAGCGTTCCGGCCTTGCCGGCGACGACCAGCGCGGCGGCGGCGTTGGCGAGCGAGATGTCGCGATAGGGCATATGCGTGCCGCCGAGCACGGAGAGCAGCACGGCGGCATTGTGCGCGCCGTCGCCGCCTCTGAGATCGTCGAGCTTGACCTGCGAAAGCCCGAAATCGGCCGGCGTCAGCTCGAAGGTGCGGATCTTGCCGTCTTCCAGCGCGGCGACCTGCGTCACGCCGGTCGTGGTGATCTCGTCGAGGCCTTCGCCGTGCACCACCCAGATGCTCTCCGAGCCGAGATCGCGCATCACCTCGGCGAGCGGCACCAGCCATTGCGGCGAGAAGACGCCGAGGAGCTGGCGCTTGACGCCGCCGGGATTGGAGAGCGGGCCGAGCAGGTTGAAGATCGTGCGCGTGCCGAGCTCGACGCGCGACGGGCCGACATGCTTCATGGCCGGATGGTGCAACTGGGCGAACATGAAGCCGAGGCCGGCATCGTGCACGCAGCGGGCGATGTCGGCCGGGCCGATATCGAGCTTCACGCCGAGGCAGGAGAGCGCGTCCGCCGTGCCCGACTTGGAGCTGAGCGCCCGGTTGCCGTGCTTGGCGACGGGAACGCCGGCCCCCGCGACGATGATCGCCGCGAGCGTCGAGATATTGTAGGTGCCCGCCCCGTCGCCGCCCGTGCCGACGATATCCATGGCATCGGCCGGCACAGCGACCGGCAGCATGCGCGCGCGCATCGAGCCGACGGCGCCGTAGATCTCGTCCACGGTCTCGCCGCGCACGCGCAGCGCCATCAGGAAGCCGCCGATCTGCGAGGGCGTGGCGGCGCCGGACATGATGATCTCGAAGGCGCCGCGGGCGTCCTCGCGGTCGAGCGCCTGACCGGCGGCGACCTTGGCGATATAGGGTTTCAGGTCGGACATGCGGCTCCTCTTTCCCCTTAGCGCGCGAGGCTCTGCTCGGCGAGCGTGCGGTTGATGGAGACGCCGTAGGCCGTCTGCAGCGAATTGACCATCTGGTCGAGGATGTCGTCGCCGCTGGCGCGGGCGACGGCCACGATCTGCTGCTCGTCGTTGGCGAAGGCATCGGTGGCGGCCTCGTCGACCTCCGTCACCTTCAGGAGGATCTGGCCCTCGCCGTTGACGCCGGGGGTGCTGGCGACATGGCCGACCGGGCCGCCGAAGGCCGCGGCCACGGCGGCCGGGCCGAGGACCGGGTCGTCGGCGCTGCGATGCAGGCCCGTCTTGTTCTCGACCGCCATGCCGAGCTCGCCGGCGATCGCGGCAAGGTCGCCGCCCTTGCGCACGCGCTCGGCCAGCTCCTCCGCCTTGCGGGCGAGCGCCTGGCGCTGCTGCTCGGCGGTCCAGTCGGCGATGACGCGCTCGCGCACCTCGTCCAGCGTGCGGTCGCGATCGGGGATGACGTCGAGCACCTCGAACCAGGCATAGCCCTCGCGGCCGACATTGAGCGGCTGGGTTTCCGTGCCGACTTCCGTCTTGAACACCTCGTCGAGAAGCGCGGTCTTTTCCGGCAGGCCGCTGACTTCCTCGCCCTTCTGGTCGTTGCCCTGGGCGTCGATCGCCTCGATCGTCACGGCCTTCAGGTTGTTCTTGGCGGCGGCTTCGGCAAGGGTAAGGCCCTCGGCGCGGCTGTCCTCGAGGCGGTCGTGCACCGCGAGGATGCCGTCGGCGGCCTCGGCGAGCGCCAGCTCGCCGCGCAGCTCCTCCTTCACGTCGTCGAAGGTTTTTACGGTTTCCGGGCGGATATTCGTCACGCGCAGGATGATCGGGCCGAAGGTGCCGTCGATGACCGGCGTCGTGCCGCCGTTCTCGGCGACCGCGAAGGCGGGGCCGGCGAGCTTCTGGTCCGGCACGGTCGCCTCGGTGAAATCGCCGAGCAGCACGTCGCTCGCCGTCTTGCCCTGTTCGGCGACGATGGCGTCGAAGCTGGTGCCGGCGGCAAGCCGCGCGGCGGCGTCGTCGGCGGCGGCGCGGTCGGCGAAGGTCAGTTGCTCGACGGTGCGCGTCGCCGGCGTGCGGTATTTTGCCTTGTTCTTCTCATAGTCGGCCTGGAGCGCCTCATCGGTGATCGCGGCGGTGTCGGCGACGTCCTTCGGCTCGAGCGAGACATAGACGATCTTGCGGTATTCCGGCGCGCGGTACTTCGCCTTGTTCTCCTCGAACCAGGGGGCGAGCACGTCGTCGCCCGGTGCCTTGACGGGGTCGATATTGGCGTTGGAGAGCAGCAGGAAATCGATGGTGCGCGCTTCGTTGCGGTACTGGCGCAGCGCATCCGTCAGCACGTCGGGGGCCTTGTAGCCGTCCGAGACGGCTTCCACGACCTGCGTGCGGATCGCCACCTGGCTGCGATTGTTGATATAGTCGTTCTCGCGCAGGCCGGCATTGCGCAGGATCGCGGAGAAGGCCATGCGGTCGAACTGGCCGCCCGCGCCGCGGAAGGCCGGGTCGTCGGCGATGAGCCGGGCGAGGCGGCCATCCGACAGGCCGAGATTCATGTCGCGCGAGAGCTGGTCGAGCGCGGCGCCCGCGACGAGTTCGGCGAAGACCTGGTTCTCGATGCCGAAGGCGCGGGCCTGCTCGGCGTTCAGCCGCATGCCGAGGCGCTGCGACATGGCGCCGACCTGGCGCTCGTAGGCGAGGCGGAAGTCCGTCGGCGAGACCTTGACGTCGCCGACCTGGACGACGGCGCTCGCCGTGCCGGTGACGAGGGAACTCGAAACGCCCCAGACGGCGAAGGAGCCGACCAGCAGGATCAGCAGGGCTTTTGCCACCCAGGTCTGGGAGGCGCGTCTCAGGGCGTCGAGCATCGTCTAAAGTTCCTCAATATGCGCGGCCATGCGGCCGGAGACCGTCTCTTTAACGGAAAGTTCGCGGGAATTGAAGTGCGCAGCACGCCTGCGGCGCCGCTCGGGAAACGGCGCGCGGCGCAAAACGGCCGGCGATCGCCGATTTATTTTGCCGGCAAAAGAAATTTTTATGAAATTATTGGCAGAATCCGGCCAAATTCCACTGTCACAATTTGAAAATTCGTGATCGGATGCGGGATCGTTCCGGTGAGTCCGTCGCCGGCCGGCATGCGGGAGGTAAAGAGTTGGAATCCACGATCGTCATGATCAACCTTTTCGGCGCGGTCGCGCTGCTCCTGTTCGGCCTTGCCCAGGTGAAGGACGGCATGACGCGCGCCTTCGGGGTCAAGCTGCGCTCCGGGCTGGCGCTCGGCACGCGCGGGCCGTTCCGCTCTTTCTTCGCCGGTTTCATCGCCACCGTCGCCCTGCAGAGCTCCACCGCCACGGCGCTGATGATCGCCTCCTTCGTGGAGAAGAACCTCGTGCGGGCGCGCATGGCGCAGATCGTGCTGCTCGGCGCCAATGTCGGCACCGCCGTCACCGCCTGGCTGGTGGCGACGGGCATCGAATCGATCTCGCCCTTCATCATCCTCGTCGGCGTCGTGCTCTACAAATCGAGCAGCTCGACGTCCCGGCAGGGCCTCGGCTCGGCGCTGGTCGGCATCGGCCTTATGCTGCTCTCCCTGCACCTGCTCAGCCTCGCCACCGAGCCGATGCGCCAGTCCCCGGCGCTCGCCGCCTTCCTCACGCTGCTCGACGGCGCATGGCCCGTGGCGCTCGCCTTCTCGACGGTGCTGGCGATCATCTCGTCCTCCAGCCTTGCGGTCGTGGTGCTGATCCTGTCGCTGACGGCGATGGGCATCCTGTCGCCGGCGCTGACGGTGATCCTCGTGCTCGGCGCCAATCTCGGCGGCGCCGTGCCGCCGGTCATCGCGACGCTGAAGGCGGCGTCGTCCGCGCGGCGCGTGACGCTCGGCAACCTCCTGGTGCGCGGCGTCGGCTGTCTTGCCGTGCTGCCCTTCGCAAGCCAGGTCGCGGAGCTTCTGGCGCTGCTGCCGATCCCGGCGGCGAAGCTGCCGGTCGACGTCCATCTCGTCTTCAACATCGTCGTGGCGCTCATCATGTGGCCGCTCTCCGGCCCGCTGTCGCGGCTGATGGAGGCGTTGGTGCCGGAGGAGAAGCAGCCGGAGACGGGGCCGAAATATCTCGACGATTCGGCGCTCGCCACCCCCGTCGTCGCGCTGTCGGGGGCGACGCGCGAGGTGCTGCGCGTCGGCGATATCATCGAGGCCATGCTGATCCGCACCATGCGCGCCTTCAACGACAACAACCTCGCGCCGCTTTCCGATATCGGCGAACTGGAGCGGCAGGTCGACGCGCTGCAGCAGGAGGTGAAGATCTATCTCTCCCGCCTCGGCCGGCAGGGCGTGACGGGGGAATGCGCCGCGCGCTCGATCGTCATCATCGACTATGCGATCAACCTCGAGCATGTCGGCGACATCATCGAGAAGGGCCTGCAGGACCAGGTTCGCAAGAAGATCGTCAACGGCCTGAAATTCTCCGACGACGGCTACAAGGAACTCGCCAATCTCTTCGACCTGACCATCGAGAACCTGCGCATCGCCCAGACGATCTTCGTCACGCGCGACGCCGGGCTCGCCCGCCAGCTCATGGAGGTCAAGGTGGACGTGCGGCGCATGGAGAAGCAATCCTCCGAGCGGCATCTGGAGCGGCTGCGCGACGGCCGGCTCGACAGCCTGCAGACGAGCTCGCTGCATCTCGACATGCTGCGCGACCTCAAGCGCGTCAACGCCCATCTCGTCTCGGTCGCCTATCCGATCCTCGACGAGAACGGTCTGCTCACCGAAAGCCGCCTGCGCAGCAACGCCAATTGAGGCGGCGAGAAATCCCTTTGTCTCTTTCCACGGCTTTTTGCTAAGGAACGGCGTCGAAGAGACTTGAACGAGGGATTCCCATGACTGCAGACCGGACGAAGCGCAATTGCCTGGCCGTCATCCTTGCGGCCGGCGAGAGCACGCGGATGAAGTCCTCGCGTTCCAAGGTGCTGCATCCGGTCGCCGGACGGCCGATGATCGCCCATGTGGCCGACGCGCTGGCGAAGGCCGGCATCTCCGAGATCGCGCTGGTGCTCGGCCGCGACGCGGAGAAGGTCGAGGCGGCGGCGCGGAACGATGCGGTCGCAAGCTCGGTGCATATCCAGACGGAAAGGCTCGGTACGGCCCATGCCGTGCTCGCCGCGCGCAAGGCCATCGCGAAAGGCTATGACGATCTTCTGGTCGTCTTCGGCGATACGCCGCTGATCACGGAAGCGCCGCTGATCGCCGCGCGCGAGGGGCTGGCGAACGGCGCGGATGTCGTCGTCATCGGCTTCACGACGGCGGACCCGACCGGTTACGGCCGGCTGCTCACCGAAAACGGCGAGCTGTTGGCGATCCGCGAGCACAAGGACGCCAGCGAGGCCGAGCGCACTATTGCCTATTGCAACGGCGGCCTAATGGCCATCAACGGCCGCAAGGCGCTCGACCTCATCGACCGGATCGGCAACGCCAATGCGAAGGGCGAGTATTATCTCACCGACATCGTCGAGGTGGTGCGCGCGGACGGCGGCAGGGCCGTCGCCGTGGAAGCGCCGGAGGAGGAGCTGACCGGCTGCAACACCCGCGCCGAGCTCGCCGTCATCGAGCGGCTCTGGCAGCAGCGCCGCCGCCACGCAATGATGATCGACGGCGTGTCGATGATCGCGCCGGAAACCGTCTTCCTCTCTTACGACACGAAGATCGGCCGCGACGTGACTATCGAACCGAATGTCGTCTTCGGTCCCGGCGTGACGGTGGAAAGCGGCGCGGTCATCCACTCCTTCTCGCATATCGAGGGCGCGCATGTCTCGGCGGATGCCGAGATCGGCCCCTATGCCCGCCTGCGGCCGGGGGCGAATCTCGGGGAGGGGGCGAAGGTCGGCAACTTCACCGAGATCAAGAAGGCCGAGATCGGCGCGGGCGCAAAGGTCAATCATCTCAGCTATATCGGCGACGCCTTCATCGGCGCGCATACCAATGTCGGCGCGGGCACCATCACCTGCAACTACGACGGCATCAACAAGCATGTGACGCGCATCGGCGCGGACGCCTTCATCGGCTCCAACACGGCGCTGGTCGCGCCGGTCTCGGTCGGCGACGGGGCCTATATCGCCTCGGGCAGCGTCATCACCGCCGACGTGCCGGCCGACGCCGTCGCCTTCGGCCGCGCCCGGCAGGAGAACAAGGAAGGCCGCGCCGTGCAGATCCGCGAGCGCAACCAGGCGATCAAGGCCGCGAAGAAGAAGGCGGCCGAATAGCCGGTGATTGGGCGCGCCCACGTTAACGACTGCAACCGAAAGTGAGCGGGGTCGTGTTGCGTCGCGGCAAAAAAGCTCTACGAAGAGCCCAACCAAGCATTTTTGAAAGCGGAGCGCGCCATGTGCGGAATTGTCGGTATCGTCGGAAACCAGCCTGTCGCGGGTCGGCTTGTCGATGCCCTGAAGCGCCTTGAATATCGCGGCTACGATTCCGCCGGCGTCGCCACCATCGTCGACGGCAGGCTCGCCCGCCGCCGGGCCGAGGGCAAGCTGTTCAACCTGGAAAAGCGGCTGTCGGAAGAGCCGCTTTCCGGCACGATCGGCATCGCCCATACCCGCTGGGCGACGCACGGCGCGCCGACCGAGAACAATGCGCATCCGCATTTCGTCGATGGCGTCGCCGTCGTGCATAACGGCATCATCGAGAACTTCTCCGAGCTGAAGGACGAGCTGACCGCTGCCGGCGCGACCTTCGTCACGCAGACCGACACCGAGGTCGTCGCCCAGCTCATCGCGAAGTTCCGCCGCGAGGGGCTCGGCCGGCGCGAGGCGATGCACGCCATGCTGCGCCGCGTCACCGGGGCCTATGCGCTCGCCGTGATCTTCGAGGACGACCCGTCCACCGTCATGGCCGCCCGCAACGGCCCGCCGCTCGCCATCGGCCATGGCCGGGGCGAGATGTTCCTCGGCTCCGACGCCATCGCGCTCGCGCCCTTCACCAGCGAGATCAGCTATCTGGTGGACGGCGACTGGGCGGTGATCGGCCGCGACGGCGCGCATATCTTCGACATGGACGGCAACCGCGTCGAGCGGGCAAAGCAGGTCTCCTCGGCCGCCGCCTATCTCATCGACAAGGGCAACCACCGGCACTTCATGGAGAAGGAGATCCATGAGCAGCCGGAGGCGATCTCCCACGCGCTCAGCCACTATGTCGATTTCCTCGCCCATACGGTGCGCCCGGTCGCGGCCGAAATCGATTTCGCCAAGGTGCCGAGCCTCGCCATCTCCGCCTGCGGCACGGCCTATCTCGCCGGCCTCGTCGGCAAGTACTGGTTCGAGCGCTATGCCCGCCTGCCGGTCGAGATCGACGTCGCCTCGGAATTCCGCTACCGCGAGATCCCGCTGAACCCGGCCTCCGCCGCGCTGTTCATCTCGCAGTCCGGCGAGACCGCCGATACGCTGGCTTCGCTGCGCTACTGCAAGGAACACGGCCTCAAGATCGGCGCGGTGGTCAATACGCGGGAATCGACCATCGCCCGCGAATCGGACGCCGTCTTCCCGATCCTCGCCGGCCCGGAGATCGGCGTCGCCTCGACCAAGGCCTTCACCTGCCAGCTCACGGTGCTGGCCTCGCTCGCCATCGGCGCGGGCAGGGCGCGCGGCACGATCAGCGAGGCCGAGGAACAGGAGCTGGTGCGCCACCTCGCCGAGATGCCGCGCATCATGGCGAGCGTGCTCAACACGATCCAGCCGGCCATCGAGCAGCTTTCGCGCGATCTCTCCAAGTGCAAGGACGTGCTCTATCTCGGCCGCGGCACCAGCTATCCGCTGGCGATGGAAGGCGCGCTGAAGCTCAAGGAGATCTCCTATATCCACGCCGAGGGCTATGCCGCAGGCGAACTGAAGCACGGCCCCATCGCGCTGATCGACGAGAACATGCCCGTCATCGTCATCGCCCCGCATGACCGCTTCTTCGAGAAGACCGTGTCGAACATGCAGGAAGTCGCCGCGCGCGGCGGCCGGATCGTCTTCATCACCGACGAGAAGGGCGCGGCCGCCTCGAAGCTCCAGACGATGAAGACCATCGTCCTGCCGAATGTCGACGAGATCATCGCGCCGATGATCTATTCGCTGCCGATCCAGCTTCTCGCCTACCACACCGCCGTCTTCATGGGCACGGATGTCGACCAGCCGCGCAACCTCGCCAAGTCCGTGACGGTCGAATGATCGTCCGGCCGGAGCATGAGGCGGACATCGACGCCATCCGCACGCTGACGGAAACGGCGTTCAGGACCGCGCCGCATGCCGACGGCACGGAGCACCTGATCATCGACCGCCTGCGCGCGGCCGGGGCGCTGGCCCTCTCGCTGGTGGCGGAGGCGGACGGAACCGTCGTCGGCCATGTCGCCTTCTCGCCGGTCGTGATCTCGGACGGCAGTGCGGGCTGGTACGGCCTCGGGCCGATTGCGGTCGATCCCGCCCGGCAGGGCGAGGGCGTCGGCGGCAGGCTGGTCCGCGAAGGGCTCGACCGGCTGAAGGCTCGCGGCGCGACGGGCTGCGTGCTGCTCGGCGATCCCGCCTATTACGGCCGTTTCGGCTTTTCGCCCGATCCGCGGCTGACGCTCGACGGCGTGCCGCCAGAGTATTTCCTGCGCGTGGCGTTTTCACCGGTTTACGGCGAGGGAACCGTTTCCTATCATCCGGGTTTCTACGGCTGAGCGGCCTCCCACGCCCGCCCCATACTGGACCTTCGATGACCGAGCTCGTTCCCAGACAGTCGCTTGCCATGCGGCTGCGCAACAATTTCCTGACCGGCCTCGTCATCTGCGCGCCGATCGCCATCACCATCTGGCTGACCTGGACCTTCATCCGCTGGGCCGATAGCTGGGTGAAGCCCTATATTCCGGCGCAGTACAACCCGGAGAGCTACCTCCAGTTCGCCATTCCCGGCTTCGGCCTGCTGATCGCGCTGCTGCTGATCACCCTCGTCGGCGTCCTCGGCAAGAACCTGATCGGCCGCACCGTGGTGGAGTTCGGCGATTCGCTGTTCAACCGCACGCCGCTGGTGCGCACGGTGCATAAGAGCCTCAAGCAGATCTTCGAGACGGTGCTGAAGGACAAGGGCAATTCCTTCAACAAGGCGGCGATGATCGAGTATCCGAGCGCGGGCCTGTGGTCCATCGTCTTCGTGGCGACGGACGCGCGCGGCGAGATCGCCACGAAATTCCAGTCGATGGGCAAGGACATGGTGGCCTGCTTCCTGCCGCCGACACCGTTCCCGACCGCCGGTTTCCTCGTCTATGTACCGCGCGAGAAGATCGTGCCGCTCGACATGAGCGCCGAGGACGCCGCCAAGCTCATCATCTCGGTCGGCCTCGTCACACCGCCGGAAGAGGCGTTGCAGATCGTCGAGGGCAAGGAGCCGCGCAGGACGCGCAAGAAGGGATAGGCGAGCCGCCCCGAAGCGGGACGGCCCGGAAAGGCTATTCCGTGACGGCGCCGTCCTTCTGCCCGTCCGGAAGGATCATGTCGGCCTCGGCCGGAATGCGCGACTGCTTCTCTGTGGTGACGACGCTTGCGGTGGTGATGGTCTTGTCGACCTTCACCTGCGCCGACTTGTTGTGCCAGGCGCAATCCGCGAAGGCCGCGGAGGCGGAAAGACCGAGCGTTGCTGCGAGGACGAGAACTGTCTTCATGGCATTTCTCCTTTTTCGCTTGTGCGTCTCACTATGCCTTCACGGCCGGTCCCGGCGAAATCACGTTTGCGTGGTCATCCGGCGCGCAGGAAGCGGATCGCCTCGTCGCGGCGGTAGAGATAGAGCAGGGTGCGGATCGCTTCGCCCCGCTCCCCCGTCAGGTCCGGGTCGCGCTCCAGGAGATAGGCGGCGTCCTTGCGGGCGATCTCCAGGAGGTCGCCATGGGCTTCGAGGCTCGCGACGAGAAAGCCCGGCGTGCCGGATTGCCGCGTGCCGAGAAGCTCGCCTTCGCCGCGCAGCTTCAAATCCTCCTCGGCGATGCGGAAGCCGTCCTCGCTCTCGCGCAGGATGGAAAGGCGCGCCCGGCCGGTCTCGCCGAGCGGCCCCTTGTAGAGCAGGATGCAGCTCGACGCCTCCTCGCCGCGCCCGACGCGCCCGCGCAACTGGTGGAGCTGGGCAAGGCCGAAGCGCTCGGCATGCTCGATGACCATGATCGAGGCGTCCGGCACGTCGACGCCGACCTCCACCACGGTCGTCGCCACGAGAAGCCGCGTCTCGCCGTTCTTGAAGGCGAGCATGGCGGCGTCCTTCTCCGGCCCGCTCATGCGCCCGTGCACGAGGCCGGCGGCCGGGCCGAAGACGCCGGCGAGCGTCGCATGCCGCTCCTCGACGGACATCAGCTCGCTCTCTTCCGTCTCCTCGACCAGCGGGCAGATCCAGTAGGCCTTCTTGCCCTCGGCGAGGGCGGCGCGGAGGCGCTCGACGATATCGCCGGTGCGCTCCTGCGGCACGACGACGGTCTGGATCGGCTTGCGGCCGGCCGGTTTTTCGGTGAGCTTGGAGACGTCCATGTCGCCGAAGGCGGCAAGGACGAGGGTGCGCGGGATGGGCGTCGCCGTCATCACCAGCATGTGCGGCGAGATGCCCTTGGCCGTCAGCCGCAGGCGCTGGTGCACGCCGAAACGGTGCTGCTCATCCACCACGGCAAGCACGAGGTCCTTATAGGCGACGTTGTCCTGGAAGAGCGCATGGGTGCCGATGACGATCTGCGTCTCGCCGGAGGCGATGCGTTCGAGGATGGCGTCGCGCTCGCGGCCCTTGGTGCGGCCGGTCAGCACGTCGATGGTGACGCCGGCCGGGGCCGCCATGCGCGAGAGCGTCGAAAAATGCTGGCGGGCGAGGATTTCCGTCGGGGCCATCAGCACGGCCTGCCCGCCGGATTCGACGGCGGCGAGCATGGCCATCAGCGCCACCGCCGTCTTGCCCGCGCCGACATCGCCCTGCAGCAGGCGCAGCATGCGCTGCTCGCCGGCCATGTCCTTCAGCACCTCGGCGACCGCCGCCTGCTGGCTGTTCGTCAGCGAGAAGGGCAGGGCGTCGACGACCGGGCGGCTGAGCGCGCCCGTCGCGATGACCGGCCGGCCGGCCACCTTGCGCAGGCGCTGGCGCACCAGAGCGAGCGATATCTGGCCGGCGAGGAACTCGTCATAGGCGAGGCGGCGGCGGGCGGGGGCCTGCGGGTCGAGGTCCGTCTCGTCGCGCGGATCTTGCAGGCGGTGGAAGGCGTCGAAGGCGGAGGGAAAACCCTGCCGCTGCATCAGCGTCGTCTCGATCCATTCCGGCAGGTGCGGCACGCGGGCGAGCGCGGCCTCCACCGCCTTGCGCAGCACGCGCCCGGTCAGCCCGGCGGTGAGGCCGTGCACCGGCTCGACCATCGGCACGCTGTCCGCCTCGCCGAGCCGCGCCATGTAGTCGGGATGCACCATGGAGGGGCGGCCGTTGAACCAGTCCACCTTGCCGCTCACCACCACCGTCTCGTCGACCGGCAGGGCCTTTTCCAGCCAATTGCCCTTGACGCGGAAGAAGGTCAGCGCCAGCTCCCCCGTCTCGTCGTGCAGGAAGACGCGGTAGGGCTGGCTCGACCGGCCGGGCGGCGGCGGCTGGTGGCGGTCCACCCGGCCGGTGACGGTGACGATGACGCCGGGCGGCGCATTGGCGATGCCCGGCTGGTTGCGCCGGTCGACGATGGAATGCGGGAAATGGAAGATGAGGTCGATGACCCGGCAATCCTCGATGCTCTCCTGGCCGAAGAGGCGCGCGAGCAAGTCGCCCAGCTTCGGGCCGATGCCGGCGAGCGAGGAGAGGGGCGCGAAGAGCGGATCGAGCAAAGCAGGTCTCATGGCCGGCAAAATCGCCGGAGATCATGCCTTTGGCAAGGCTGACAAGCGGCTTTTGCCGGTCTATAGAAGCGCCAATCGTATCGAAGGTTTGAAAATCATGACGGGAACGACACGCTCCAGCGCCGAGATCGAGCCGCGCCGCAAGCGCATCCTCTTCCGCTGCTGGCATAGGGGCATCCGCGAGATGGACCTCGTCCTCGGGGCCTTCGCCGACGCCGAGATCGCCACGCTCTCCGAGATCGAGCTGGACGAGCTGGAGCGCATCATGGCCGAGGAGGACAACGACCTCATCAAGTGGGTGACGGGCGAAAAGCCGGTGCCGGCGGAATTTTGCGACGGCCTGTTCCCGCGCATCGCCGCCTACCGCCCCGATTTCTCGCCGCTCTTCAAAGACGACCGCGCATGATCCCCGGCTTCTCCCCCGAACGCATCGCCAATGCCGGCCGGCCGCTGACCATCGGCGCGGTGCCTTCGGGCGTCGAGCCGCTGATCCTCGCCGAGCTCGCCCGCACGTCCGGCCCGCTCGCCTATGTACTGTCGGACGGCCAGCGCATCGCCGACCTCGAGCAGATGCTCGGCTTCGTCGCGCCCGATATCCCGGTGCTGACGCTGCCCGGCTGGGACTGCCTTCCCTATGACCGTGTCTCGCCCAGCGCGGAAGTCTCCGCAAGACGGCTGTCCGCTCTCTCGGCGCTGATCGCGCATCAAAAGAAGCCGCATGCGGCCATCGTCCTCGTCACCGTCAACGCCATGCTCCAGAAGACCGCGCCGAGGGCGGTCATCGAAAGCCTCGCCTTCTCGGCAAAGCCCGGCAACCAGATCCGCATGGACGACATTGCCGCGCGGCTGGAGCGCAACGGCTTCGAGCGCGTGGCGACCGTGCGCGAGGTCGGCGAATTCGCCGTGCGCGGCGGCATTCTCGACGTCTTCGTGCCCGGCAGCCTGGAGCCGCTGCGGCTCGATTTCTTCGGCGACACGCTGGAATCGATCCGTTCCTTCGATCCGGCCAGCCAGCGCACGACGGGGCAGGCGCGCTCCCTCGATCTCAACCCGATGAGCGAGGTGACGCTGACGCCGGAGACGATCTCGCATTTCCGCAAGCAGTATCTCGCCTCCTTCGGCGCGGCGACGCGCGACGACGCGCTCTATCAGGCGGTCTCCGAGGGCCGGCGCTATGCCGGCATGGAGCATTGGCTGCCGCTGTTCTACGGCGAGCTGGAAACCGCCTTCGACTATCTCGAAGGCTTCCGCATCGTCACCGACCATACGGTGCGTGAGGCGGCCGTCGAGCGCTCCCGCCTCGTGCGCGACTATTACGACGCGCGCCTCGCCTCCGCCACGCCCGGCAAGGGCCATGTGGCGCAGGCGACGCCCTACAAGCCCGTGCCGCCGGGCCTGCTCTACCTCGACGCCGAGCGCTTCGCCCGCGACCTCGACGAGCGCGCCGCGATCCGCCTGACGCCCTTCAACGAGCACGAGGGCGAGGCGCGCCATGTCGAGACCGTCGAGGCGCGGACCGGCATGCGCTGGGCGCGTCCGGCCGGTAGCGAGGACGAGGGCGGCGGCCGCGTCAACGTCTTCGATCAGGCGGTGAAGCACATCGCCGACAAGCGGGCCGCCGGCGCGAAGGTGCTGGTGACGGGCTGGTCGGAAGGCTCGCTCGACCGTCTCCTGCAGGTGCTGGCCGAGCATGGGCTCGGCAATGTCGTGCCGGTGGAGAAATTCTCCGACCTGCGCAAGTTGAAGCCGGGCGAGGCGGGCTCGGCCGTCCTCAGCCTCGAAAGCGGCTTCGAGGCGGGCGATATCGTCGTCATCGGCGAGCAGGATATTCTCGGCGACCGCATGGTGCGGCGCGCCAAGCGCCGCAAGCGCGGCGCGGATTTCATCACCGAGGTCGCCGGCCTCGACGAGGGCTCCATCGTCGTGCATGCCGAGCACGGCATCGGCCGCTTCGTCGGCCTGCGCACCATCGAGGCGGCCGGTGCGCCGCATGCCTGCCTCGAACTCGTCTATGCGGACGAGGCAAAGCTCTTCCTGCCGGTGGAGAATATCGACCTGCTCTCGCGCTACGGCGGCGAGGGGACGGATGCGCTGCTCGACAAGCTCGGCGGCGTCGCCTGGCAGGCGCGCAAGGCCAAGCTCAAGAAGCGCCTGCTCGACATGGCGGGCGGCCTCATCCAGATCGCCGCCGCGCGCCTCGTGCGCCACGCGCCGGTGCTGGCCGCGCCGGACGGCGTCTATGACGAATTCTCCGCCCGCTTCCCCTATGACGAGACGGACGACCAGGCCAACGCCATCGACGCCGTGCGCGAGGACCTCGGCGCGGGCCGGCCGATGGACCGGCTGGTCTGCGGCGACGTCGGCTTCGGCAAGACGGAAGTGGCGCTGCGCGCCGCCTTCATCGCGGCGATGAACGGCGTGCAGGTCGCCGTCGTCGTGCCGACCACGCTGCTCGCCCGCCAGCATTTCAAGACCTTCTCCGACCGCTTCCGCGGCCTGCCGATCCGCGTGCAGCAGGCCTCGCGCCTCGTCGGCTCGAAGGAGCTGGCGCTGACCAAGAAGGAGCTTTCCGAGGGCAGGACGGATATCGTCGTCGGCACCCATGCGCTGCTCGGCTCTTCGATAAAGTTCGCCAATCTGGGCCTGCTCATCATCGACGAGGAGCAGCATTTCGGCGTCAAGCACAAGGAGCGGCTGAAGGAGCTGAAGAGCGACGTGCACGTCCTGACGCTCTCGGCGACGCCGATCCCGCGCACCCTGCAGCTCGCCATGACGGGCGTGCGCGAACTCTCGCTGATCACCACGCCGCCGGTCGACCGCATGGCGGTGCGCACCTTCATCTCGCCCTTCGATCCGCTGGTCATCCGCGAGACGCTGATGCGCGAGCATTATCGCGGCGGCCAGAGTTTCTACGTCTGCCCGCGTCTCAGCGACCTTGCGGAGATCCAGGATTTCCTGCGGCAGGACGTGCCGGAGCTGAAGGTGGCCGTGGCGCACGGCCAGATGGCGGCGACCGAGCTCGAAGACATCATGAACGCCTTCTATGACGGGCGCTACGACGTGCTGCTGTCGACCACCATCGTCGAATCCGGCCTCGACGTGCCGACCGCGAACACGATGATCATCCACCGCGCCGACATGTTCGGCCTCGCCCAGCTCTACCAGCTCCGCGGCCGCGTCGGCCGCTCGAAGGTGCGTGCCTTCGCGCTCTTGACGCTGCCGGTCAACCGCACGCTGACCGGCACGGCCGAGCGCCGCCTCAAGGTGCTGCAATCGCTCGACACGCTCGGCGCGGGCTTCCAGCTCGCCAGCCACGACCTCGATATCCGCGGCGCGGGGAACCTGCTCGGCGAGGAACAGTCCGGCCATATCAAGGAGGTCGGTTTTGAGCTCTACCAGCAGATGCTGGAGGAGGCCGTCGCCGAGATCAAGGGTGACGAGGAAGTGGCCGACAGCGGCTGGTCGCCGCAGATCTCCGTCGGCACGCCGGTCATGATCCCGGACGACTATGTGCCGGACCTGCATCTGCGCCTCGGCCTCTACCGCCGGCTCGGCGAGATCACCGAACTTTCCGATATCGACGCCTTCGGCGCGGAGCTGATCGACCGCTTCGGCCCGCTGCCGCTCGAGGTGCAGCATCTTTTGAAGATCGTCTACATCAAGTCGCTCTGCCGCGTCGCCAATGTGGAAAAGCTCGATGCCGGCCCGAAGGGCGTCGTCGTGCAGTTCCGTCACAAGGAATTCCCCAACCCGGCGGCACTGGTCGGCTATATCGCCAAGCAGGGCACATTGGCGAAGATCCGGCCCGACCAGAGCCTGTTCCTCGCCCGCGACTACCCGACGCCGGAAAAGCGCCTGACGGGCGCGGCGCAGGTGATGACGCAGCTTGCGGGGCTGGCGAAGCAGGGGGCTTAAAGCGGCCCCTCATCCGCCTGCCGGCACCTTCTCCCCGCAAGCGGGGAGAAGGAGGGTGTCGCACCGCCTTGCCACAAGCCCCTTCTCCCCGCCTGCGGGGAGAAGGTCGCGGCAGCGGGATGAGGGGCTTTCTTCGTCGCCTCAATTCTTCCCGATACGCTCCTGCGCCTTCATCGCCGCGATCTCGCGGAGGGCGTTGGTCAGCACGTCCACGGACTGCGCGCCCATCACGGCGTATTTGTTGTCGATGATGAAGCAGGGAACGCCCGTCACGCCCATGTCGCGGGCCATGGCGATCTCCTCCTTGACGGAATCGACGTCCGCGCCGGCGGAGAAGAGGGCCGTGACGACGGCGCGGTCCATGCCGGCGCCCTCGGCGACGTCGAGCAGCACCGCGCGGTCGCCGACATCGCGGCCTTCCTCGAAATAGGCCTTGAACAGGGCGAGCGCGGCGCGGCCCTGCACGTCCTGCCCCTCGATCATCGCCCAGCGCAGCAGGCGGTGGGCGTCGAGCGTGTTCGGGCTGATCCGCACCGCCGGGAAATCGAAGGCGATGCCGTCCTCGCGGCCGAGATCCGTCAGCATGTCGTGGGCGCGGGCGACGGCCTCGGCCCCGCCGAGCTTTTCGGCGAGGTGCTGCTTGTGATCGACGCCTTCGGGCGGCATGTCGGGATTGAGCTGGTAGGGGCGGAACGTCACCGCGACGGCCAGCTCGTCCTTCACCGCGTCGATCGCCTTTTCCAGCCGCTGGCGGCCGAGATAGCACCACGGGCAGACGACATCGGAGACGACATCGATCGTAAGGGCTTCCATCCGGTTTTCCTTTCGATGGGCCGGTTCAGTCTTCTTGCCGGTTTCGACCGGCGTCATTGCGCGCGCGCATCCCACCATACGGGAAACTGGAAGCCGTAGAGCGGAACCGTTTCGGGCCGGGCGATATGCTTCGAATGGGCCACCCATTGCTCGCCGAGATGGTAGAGCGGCACGACATAATAGCCCGAAAGCAGCATCCTGTCGTGCAGGCGCACGGCCGAGCGGAAATCCTCCGCGCTGCGGGCGTTCAGCATGGCCTCGAGGATGCGGTCGACGTCGGGATCGGCGATGCCGGCGAAGTTGGAGCTGCCGGGCAGGTCGCGCGTGGTCGAGCTCCAGAAGCTGATCTGGTCGCGGCCGGGCGAGAGCGAGGAGGGGAAGGCCTTGATGATCACGTCGTAGTCGAAGGCCTGGCTGCGGCTCTGGTATTGCGAATCGTCCACCGTGCGCACCGAGGCCCTGACGCCGAGCGCCGAGAGGAAGCGCTGGTAGGCGAGCGCCAGCTTCTCCTGGTCGGCGTTCTGCGTCATGATCTCGAAGGCGAGCGGTGTGCCGGCCGCATCCACCATTCGCCCGTCCCTGATGGCGTAGCCCGCCGCCTTGAAATGCTCCATCGCCTCGCGCAGCACCTTGCGGTCGCGGCCCGAGCCGTCGGTCTTCGGCAGGAGATGGGTGCCGGCGAGGATATCCGGCTCGATGCGCGAAAGCGCGCCGCCGGCGATCTCGCGCTCGCGCGCGTCGGCGGCCGCCCCCATCGAGCTGAGGTCGGAATTCTGCCAGTAGCTCTCAGTGCGCGTATAGGCGTCCTCGAAGAGGCTGCGGTTGACCCATTCGAAATCGAAGACCAGCGTCAGCGCCTTGCGCAATTCCTGCTTCTGGAAGACCGGCCGGCGCGTGTTGAACACGAAGCCGAGCATGCCCGAAGGCGTCTTGGGCCGGACGCTGTCCTTGACCACGGCCCCCGAAAGCGCCGAGGGGAAGTCGTAGCCGCGCGCCCATTTCGTCGGGTTGCCCTCCTGGAAGAGGTCGATCTCGCCCTTCTTGAACGCCTCGAACAGCGAGTTCTCCTGGAGGAAATATTCGACGGAAATCTCGTCGTAATTGTCGAAGCCGACCTTGGAGGGCAGGTCCTTGCCCCAGTAATCCGGGTTGCGCTCGTAGACGATCTTCTCGCCGGGCTTGACCTGCCCGACCCTGTAGGGGCCGGAGCCGAGCGGGGAGGCGAGGGACGTCCGGTCGAAGGCCTCGACGTCGATGGCGTGCTTCGGCAGGATCGGCGAATAGCCGGCGAGCAGCAGCGGCGTCTCGCGGTCCGCCTTGTCGTTGAAGGTGAAGCGCACGCCATGCTCGCCGACCTTCTCCATCTTCGCCACGCCGTCGAGCCGCCGGCTGAAGGGCGTGCGGCCCTTGTCGCGCAGCAGTTCGAAGGAGAAGATCACGTCCTCCGGCGTCACCGGCTCGCCGTCCGCCCAGCGCGCCTTCGGGTTGAGGTTGAACTGGATGAAGGTGCGGTCGTCGTCCCATTCCACCGTCTCGGCCAGCAGGCCGTACATGGTGAAGGCCTCGTCGCGCGAGCGCTGCATGAGCGATTCGTAGACGAGATTGCCGAATTCCGGGTCCCACATGCCGCGCGCGGTGGTGCGCATGCTCTTCAGGATGAAGGGATTGAGATTGTCGAAGGTGCCGACGACGCCGTAGGCGACGCGCCCGCCCTTCTTCACGTCCGGATTGACGTAGCCGAAATGCTTGTAGTCGGGCGGCAGCGCCGGCTCGCCGTGCATCGCGATACCGTGCACGGGAGCGGCGTCAGCGTGCGGCGCGGGCAGGCCGACGAGCAATGCGGCGGCAAAGGCCATCAGAAAGGGGCGCAAGGGGGTCTCCTCGTCGGGTCCGGATGATTCTTCCTATTATAGCCGTCGCGATGACGACCGTATCGTGGCCGGGGAAATAGAAGGCGCGCGGGAATTTCGCAAGGAAAGGCTGGATATCCGGCACGGCCCATTGTAACAGGTTACGCCGAAGCGGGTCATGCAAATGCCTCATTTCGCCGACAGGAGAGCGCACGGCTGACCAAACGCCCGAGAGGGGCCGCAGGAGGGGCGCCGTCGCTCCGGCACCGGATTTTCAGGAGACCGAACTCGTATGATCTTCACATCGAATCTCATCAAGCGGACCGTGCTTTCCGCCTTCGCCGCTTCCGTTGCCGTGGCAGCCGCGCCGTCCGCGTCGCTGGCACAGGAGGCAGCGCCGCCGAAGGGCTGGTTCAAGGTCTGCACCAAGCAGGAAGACAATGACGTCTGCATCGTGCAGAACCTTCTGACCGCCTCCAGCGGCCAGCTCATCACGGCCGTCGGCCTCATCACCGTCGCCGGCAAGACCAACCGCAAGATCATGCAGGTCTCGGTTCCGAGCGCGCGCCTGATCCCGGTCGGCGTCCAGATGCAGATCGACGGCGGCAAGGCGCAGAAGCTCGACTACGCCATCTGCATGCCCGACAAGTGCGTCGCCGAGGTGCTCCTGACCGACCAGATGATCGCCAGCCTCAAGAAGGGCGGCGAGCTGGTCCTGACCTCGGTCAACTTCCAGCGCGCGCCGAACCCGATCAAGTTCTCGCTCGAGGGCTTCACCGGCGTCTTCGACGGCGAGCCGATCGAGCAATCGCAGCTCGAGGAGCGCCAGCGCCTGCTGCAGGAAGAGATGCAGAAGAAGGCCGAGGAAGCCCGCAAGAAGCTCGAAGACGCCCAGAAGGCCGCCAAGAGCCAGTAATCCGCTGCCTCGCAGGATACGAAAAACCCGGCCGATGGCCGGGTTTTTTATGCCTTGCTGCCGGAAGACGAGCGGCTAGTGGAAGATGCCGCTCTCCTCCTTCCAGCGATAGTGGCCCTCGTCGACATTCATCAGCGCGCGGACCTGCGGGTGGCGGATCGGCTGGCCGCTGTCGTCGGCGACAAGGTTCTGCTCGGAGACATAGGCGACGTATTCGGACTCCTCGTTCTCCGCGAAGAGGTGATAGAACGGCTGGTCCCTGGCGGGCCGTATTTCGGCCGGAATGGCGTTCCACCACTCTTCCGAATTGGCGAATTCGGGGTCGACGTCGAAGACCACGCCACGGAAGGGGAAAATCCGGTGGCGGACCACGTCGCCGATG
>JBDHSZ010000028.1:0-27186 GCA_039812945.1 Shinella sp. | reverse complement strand
AAGATGGGCAAGTCGCTCTCCGGCGCGGTATGGCTGAACCCGGAAATGCTGTCGGCCTATGATTTCTGGCAGTATTGGCGCAACACCGAGGACGCCGACGTCTCGCGCTTCCTGAAGCTCTACACCACGCTGCCGATGGACGAGATCGCCCGCCTCTCCGCGCTCGGCGGGGCCGAGATCAACGAGGTGAAGAAGATCCTCGCGACGGAGGTCACGGCCATGCTGCACGGCCGCGAGGCCGCCGAGCAGGCCGCCGAGACCGCGCGAAAAACCTTCGAGGAAGGCGCGATCGCCGAGAACCTGCCGTCGATCGAGGTCGCGGCCGGCGAGCTGGAAGCCGGCATCGGCCTGCTGACGCTCGTCGTCAAGGCCGGCCTTGCCGCCTCCAACGGCGAGGCGCGCCGCCACGTCCAGGGCGGCGCGGTGCGCATCAACGACGCCGCCGTCACCGACGAGCGCCGCACCATCGCCACCGCCGACGTCTCGGCCGACGGCGTGATCAAGCTGTCGCTCGGCAAGAAGAAGCACATCCTCGTGCGCCCGGCCTGACACCCGCCAAGCCGACCGACGACCAAGGCCGCCTGCGGGCGGCCTTTCTCATTGGAACTCGAAGATGTTGCGGAAGACCCCCGGGGCGATGATCGACAGCGGGTTGATGATGAGCTTCGGCTTGTCGAAAGGGCCGGAGAGCTTGAAGGTGATGCCGATCAGGCCGCGGTCGTTGCCGTTGCCGAGGATGATGCCGATCAGCGGCAATTCGGCGAAGAGCCGGTTGAGGCCGTAGGCCGGCATGAAGGTGCCGGTCATGTCCGTCTGGCCGCCGGCATCGCGCAGCGTGCCCTGGAAGGTCGCGCCGACCGTCTCGCCGCGCACCACGCCGTTGGCAAGGCTGAGCGCCCCGCCGCCGGCGCGCACCTGGGCGAAGCCGCGCGAGAATTTCACCGCGCTGACATCGATCTCGCGGCGGACGGCCTGGTTGAGGCTGCGGCCGTCGTTGCCGGCCGGCGTCGAGACCAGCGAGCGCAGCCGTTCCTCGCCGACGAGCGAGAAATTGCGGATGTCGACGGAGCCGAGCCAGCCGTCATTGGCGACCTCGCGCAGCCGGACATTGAGCAGGCCGCCCTGCATGTGGCGATAGATATCGGCAAAGCGCGCGACCGCGCCCGCATCGCCGCTGGTGAGCTGGATGACCTCGCCGCCGCCGCCCGCGCCGAGCTGCCCCACGACGGGCGCGCCGCCCGAGGTCACCGCCGAGAGGTCGAGCGCCGAAATGCGCCCGCCGCTCGTGGCATAGCGGAAGCTGACATTGGCAAGGCTCTCGCCGTTGAAGCCGACCGCGCGCGACAGTTTGGCCTGGACGGTGGTATCGACCTTGCCGCCGCCGCTGCCGCCCGCCGGGCTCTTGAGGCGCGCCAGCACCTGGCGGACATCGGCCGCCTCGCCGTCGGCGACCACCGCATAGCCCGACCGGCCGCGCTCGACCTTCAGGCGGAACCGGTCGTCGGCCGAAAGCCGCACCGCCGAGAAATCCGCCCTGTCGAGCGTCGTGCCGCGGAACACGAGGTCGCCCGTAGCGCTGAAACCGTCGCCGGCCAGGCGGAAATCGGAGACACGGGTGGCGCCGTCCCTGGTCTCGGCGGTCAGCGTCACCTTGCCGGCGATGCCGGCGCCCTTCGTCCAGCCGATCCACGGGACGGACATGGCGGCGCCGCCGAGATCGGCCTCGATGGTCCTCGGGCCGTCGCCTTCCTGTTCGAGCCGGATGGCGACCTCGCCGTCCAGCATGTCCTCCAGCCCCGGCAACAGCTTGCCGCGCGCCTTGTTGCCGAGCGTCCCGGAAAGGACGGTCCTGCGCTTGAGGCCGGACGATTTGTCGACCGGCTCGATCAGCTCGAGATCGAGCGGCACGCCGTCGATCTCCGCCTTGGCGTCGAGATCGGCCATCTTCGGGTCGATGGCGAGCAGGCCGCGCAGCGCCGTGACGTTGCGCCCGGCGATCGGCTTGCGCACGTCGACATTGTCGAGGGTCAGGGCCGCGGTCCATTGCGGCGGCGGCGGATTGTGCGCGGCGATGACGCCGAAATGCGCCTTCACCTTCGCCTTGACCTGCCCGGCGAAATCGTCCGGCGTGAAGCCGGTGGAGGGCAGCGCGCGGATCGGCCGGTAGGTGACGAGCTCGGCGATGGCGTCGGCATTGCCGGCGACGTCGATGTCCATGTCCGCCATCAGCGGCTTCGTGTAGTTGTCGGGCAGAACGAAGGTGCCGCCGGTGAGCGCGACGGTGCGGCCCGAGGGGAAATAGGCCGTGCCGCCGGTGATGGCGATCTGCGTGAGCGGGCCGCGCAGGCGGAACTTGCCGGACGTGTCGCGCAGCGGCGGGATATCGCCGGCGACGCTCATGCGCGCGCCCTCGATGTCGAAATCGATCTTCAATTCGTTCTCGTCGAGATGCATCGGCACGCCCGGTTCGCGCTTGCGGCCCTCGGCAAGGTAGAATTCGATGCGGCCGTTGGTGACGGTGCCGCCGAAGATGTTGCCGATCACCCAGTTCCGCGCGGTCCTCGCCATCCAGAACGGCCAGAACTGCTTGACCGCCGCCGATTGCAGCTCGCTGGCGATCATCACGAAGCTCACCTCCGGCTCGCGGTCGCCGAAGCGCATGGCGAGCGAGCCGGCGACACTGCCCTTCTCGCTGGATACGGTCATCTCCTCGAGGAGCAGGTTCCTCGTCTTCGGCAGGTAGGCGCCGCTCACCTTGGCGTCGAAGCGGATCGGCGCCTCCGTGGAATCGACGGGCCGGCTGATGGCGTCGCTGAACAGGAGCTCGATGGCGAATCCCTTGTCCGGCCGGTCGGAAACCCGGTCGAGGTCGATGAGGCCGCCGGTGAAGGGGAAGTGCGACTGGCCGACGGCCGCATCCTTCGAGGCGAGCTCGATGGAGCCCTTGTCGAAATTATAGGTCGCCTTCAGCGAGCACGGCCGAAGCTCCGCAGCGACGCCGTCGCCATAGACCGCGCCGGCCGCGAAGCTGACGCCGAGCGCCAGTTCCGGCTTGCCCCCCTCGATCTCGCGCCGCGCCGCGACGGAGATGTCCACCGTCGTGTCGAGCCCGGCATGGACCTCGCCCTCCGGCGTATGGCTGAGCAGGAAATCGCCGAGCGCGACGTTGCGGATCGTGCCCTCCATGGCGCGGACAGCGTGGCCCGACGTCTTCGCCGCAAGATCGATCTCGCCCTCCCTGCCGTCGAGCGCGAAGGTGCCGCCGATCGCCATGGTGCCCTTGCCGTCGCGGGAAAACCGCAGGCTGGCGATGGAGAGCACGACCGGCCGGCCGTCGGGCCCCGCGAAGGTCGCGTCGATATCGGAAAGGCTGACGGACTGCATGCCGTTGGCGTCGATCAGCCGGTCCATGCCGTCCAGCCGCTCGAAGGTGGTTTCGAGATAGTCCGGCACGTCGGAAATGCGCAGCGCCGCAAGGTCGAGCGGCTTGCTGCGCGGCAGCAGCGCCGCGTTGAACGTGACGCCGTCGACGTCCAGCCGCGAGACGGCGACCTGCCCGGAGACCAGCGCCCAGGGATCGAGCACGATGCCGACGGCCTCGGTCGTCGCCAGTTCCTTGCCCGATTCGACCTCGATGATGCGGGCGTCCTCGGCCTTGAGCGCGAAACCGCGGAAACCGGCGAGCCGCAGCACCGTATGCTCGACCGAGGCGCGGTAGCGCGGCCCCAGCGCCTGGTTGAGCGCGGTGACGGCGCGGGCGTTCAGCGTGCTGTCGAAAAGCCCGGTCTCGACGAGGCCGACGGTCGCCGCGCCGAGGAACAGGACGAGCGCGACGATCGCGGCGGCGACGCGGAAAAGGATGCCGGTGCGGCTCGCCTGCGCCGCATGCAGGACGATGGGCTCGTGCGCTTGCGCGGAGGGCAGTTCGTGCAGGGGAACGATGTCCTTCCTGCGGAACACGACCTTCTCTGCGCCGATGTCTCCCATCACCTTCCCTTAAAACCCTCGCGCCGCGTTATCCCACGAAATCGCCGCCCGCCGCCTGCTCGCCGCTGGACGATTCTGCCTGCCACTATATATGCGGGAAGCCGGCTCCTTGACTCAAAAAGCCGGCCAAAGAAAGGAAATCCCATGGCAGAACTGGCTCCGGGCGTCGAAGCCCCGGATTTCACCCTCCCGCGCGACGGCGGCGGCACGATCACGCTCTCCGCGCTGCGCGGCCGTCCCGTCGTGCTCTTCTTCTATCCGAAGGACGACACCGAGGGCTGCACGACGGAAGCCAGGGACTTCACCGCGGCGAAGCCGGATTTCGACGCCGCCGGCGTGGCACTTCTCGGCCTCTCGCCCGATCCGGTGAAGAAGCACGACAGGTTCGTAAAGAAACACGAGCTTGGCGTGCCGCTCGCCTCCGACGAAAGCCACGCGACGCTGGAAGCCTATGGCGTGTGGAAGGAAAAGACCATGTACGGCCGCACCTATATGGGCGTCGAGCGCACCACTTTCCTCATCGACGCCGCCGGCAAGATCGCCGTGATCTGGCCCAAGGTGAAGGTCAAGGGGCATGTCGAGGCCGTGCTGGACGCTGCCAGAAAACTTTAGCAATCATGGACAAGACACTGGAATGACGGAGCTTCCGCATATCGAAAGCCTGCGCGGCGGCGCGACGGCGGCCATCATCGCGGCCGATCTCGACCTGAAGACGGCGCTGGCGCAGGAGACGGCGCGCCGCTGGTTCGCCCGCACGCTGTCGATGCGCTCGCCGCGCGACCCGGCCCTGCCGCACCGGCCCGGCCGGCCGGACAGGCCGGAGCTCATTCCGCCCAGGCACATGGAGAAGCGCTCGCTGCACACGCTAAAGGGCCGCATCGCGCTGCTCCATGCCCTCGCCCATATCGAGCTCAACGCCGTCGACCTGGCGCTCGACATCGTCGCCCGCTTCACCACGGAGCGCGTGCCGCATTCCTTCTTCGACGGCTGGATGCAGGTCGCCTTCGAGGAGGCCAAGCACTTCCGCCTCGTGCGCGAGCGCCTGCGCGATCTCGGCGCGGACTACGGCGACCTTCCCGCCCATGACGGGCTCTGGCAGGCCGCGCACGACACGCGCAACGACCTGACAGCGCGCCTTGCCGTGGTGCCGCTGATCCTCGAGGCGCGCGGCCTCGACGTGACGCCTGCCCTGCAGGCGAAGATGCGCGAGACCGGCGACAATGCCAGCGCCGACGTGCTCGACGTCATCTACAACGACGAGAAGGGCCATGTGGCGGTCGGCGCGAAATGGTTCCGCTTCCTCTGCGCGCGCGCGAAGAAGGACCCCGCGGCGACGTTCAAGGCGCTGGTCCGCAGCAATTTCCGCAGTCCACTGAAACCGCCCTTCAACGACGTCGCGCGGGCCGAGGCGGGCCTGACGCCCTCCTTCTACCGCTCGCTCGTCTCCGTGAGCCAGAGCTGAATTTCCGCCGCGCATCCCCGGCGCGAAAGGCTTTGTTAACCCTAACGATGTGTAATCGCCCCACACGAGACCAGCAGAATCGGTCGGGGAGTCATCAGTGGCGGAGCGTCCTGAAAACCGCGTCTTCGGAAAGCGCGCGCAACAGCATGTCGTGATCCTGGCAAGCGGCGACAAGATCCGTCACATGACCATCCGCCCCTGGATGGCGGCGGCGACCTTCTGCCTTGCCGGCATGTTCACGGTCGGCTATCTCGCCGCCACCTCCTATCTCGTCCTTCGCGACGACCTGATCGGCGCCACCATGGCGCGGCAGGCCCGCATGCAGCACGACTACGAGGACCGCATCTCCGCCCTTCGCGCCCAGGTCGACCGCGTCACCAGCCGCCAGCTCCTCGACCAGCAGGTCGTCGAGGGGAAGGTGGAGAAGCTGATGCAGCAGCAGTTCGCCCTTTCCGAGCGCCACGGCAAGCTCGACGCCCTGCTCAACCGCGCGGAGGAGAGCGGCGTGGAGTCGACCGGCTCCATCCCGCTGCCCGACGAGAAGCCGCTGATCGACGGACGGCGCGCCGATGCCGCCGGCGCCATCGACGCCGTCATGGGCCTTGCGCCGCAGAAGACGACGCAGCTCGCCTATGCCGCGACCGGCGAATCGGTCGCCGACCGCGCCGACCGCCTGTTCTCCAAGGTCACGCTGTCGCTGAAGGATCTGGAGCACGAGCAGTTGAACCGCATCCAGTCGCTGACGACGGGCGCCTCGGAACGGGCGGACGCCATCCAGACCATCCTGCGCCGCACCGGCTTCGACGTCGCCGAGGGCCTGCCGCCGGAAAACGATTCGGACACGGCCATCGGCGGCCCGTTCGTCGAGCCGATGGACGCGGCCGACCCTTTCGAGGATTCGATCAACGACCTCGACCTCGCGCTGGAACGCCTCGACGCCGCCCGCCGCACCGCGCGCAAGCTGCCCTTCGGCAACCCCGCGCCGAAAAGCAGCATCACCAGCCGCTTCGGCAACCGGACGGACCCGTTCGTCGGGCGCCTCGCGCTGCATGCGGGCATCGATTTCCGCGCCAGCACGGGCACGCGGGTCCGCTCCACCGGCGCGGGCACGGTGGTCGTCGCGGGCCGCAACGGCGGCTACGGCAACATGGTGGAGATCGACCATGGCGGCGGCCTGACGACGCGCTACGCGCACCTCTCCCGCGTCCTCGTCAAGGTCGGCGACCATATCGAGGCCTCCGACACGGTTGGCCTTTCCGGCACGACGGGCCGCTCGACCGGGCCGCACCTGCACTACGAGGTGCGCCGCGACGGCAAGGCCGTCGATCCCATGCGCTTCCTCACCGCGGGCATGAAACTGACCAGCTACATGGATTGACGCAGCGCAAGTCCAGGCGCCCTGGTATGACGAATTTACCCGCCATAGCATTCAAATCGCTGGCGGATTCATCAAATTCACTGATTTCCTTGACTTTCCGGCACTTTCGGCATATTTGCGCTGCATCCTCGCGGCGACTTGGCCGCTGACCCCATTGCGTTCGCAAGAACCGGAACGGAAATAGTTTCCCTTTGACCACTTTTGCTGATCTTGGCCTGAGCCCGAAAGTCCTGTCCGCCGTCGCCGATGCCGGCTATACGATCCCGACACCGATCCAGGCCGGCGCCATCCCGTCGGCGCTCGCGCGGCGCGACATCCTCGGCATCGCCCAGACGGGCACCGGCAAGACCGCCTCCTTCGTGCTGCCGATGCTGACGCTGCTCGAAAAGGGCCGCGCCCGGGCCCGCATGCCGCGCACGCTCATCCTCGAGCCGACGCGCGAGCTCGCCGCGCAGGTGGCGGAAAACTTCGAGAAATACGGCAAGAACCACAAGCTCAACGTGGCGCTGCTCATCGGCGGCGTCTCCTTCGACGAGCAGGACCGCAAGCTGGAGCGCGGCGCGGACGTGCTGATCTGCACCCCCGGCCGCCTGCTCGACCACACCGAGCGCGGCAAGCTCTTGATGACCGGCGTCGAGATCCTCGTCATCGACGAGGCCGACCGCATGCTCGACATGGGCTTCATCCCGGATATCGAGCGCATCGCCAAGCTCATCCCCTTCACCCGCCAGACGCTGTTCTTCTCGGCCACCATGCCGCCGGAGATCCAGAAGCTGGCCGACCGTTTCCTGCAGAACCCGGAGCGGATTGAGGTGGCCCCGCCCTCCTCCACCGCCAGGACCGTGACGCAGCGCCTTGTCGCCACGCACGGTAAGGACTATGAGAAGCGCGCCACGCTGCGCGACCTCATCCGCGCGCAGGACGACCTGAAGAACGCCATCATCTTCTGCAACCGCAAGGTCGACGTCGCCGACCTCTTCCGCTCGCTCGACCGCCACGGCTTCTCCGTCGGCGCGCTGCACGGCGACATGGACCAGCGGGCGCGCACGACGATGCTCGCCAACTTCAAGGAAAACAAGCTCACGCTTCTCGTGGCCTCCGACGTCGCGGCCCGCGGCCTCGACATTCCGGACGTCAGCCACGTCTTCAATTTCGACGTCCCGATCCATGCCGAGGACTATGTCCACCGCATCGGCCGCACCGGCCGTGCCGGCCGCTCGGGCGCCGCCTTCACCCTCGTCTCCAAGCGCGACGGAAAGTTCGTCGACGCCATCGAGAAGCTGATCGACCAGAAGGTCGAATGGCTGAACGGCGGCATCGAGGACCTGCCGCAGCAGGCCGAGAGCGAGGAACGCGAACGCCCCCGCAACAGCCGCGAGCGCGGCGGTCGCGACCGGGACCGCTCGCGCGGCCGCGGCAAGGGCGAAGCCCGCGTTGCTGCGGAACCCCGCACAGAGACCAGCGAAGCGCAAGAGAAGGTGGACGTCGTGAAAGCTGAACGCAAGGCGGAAGGGCGGCCGCAGAATCCCGCCCGCAATCCGCGGGCCGCGAACCACGCCGCCCCGCGCCCGGCCAACGACGACAGCCGTGACCGCCGCAACCGCTATCGCCGCGACGAGGACGACGGCCCGACGCCGCTCGGCTTCGGCGACGACGTTCCGGCCTTCATGCTGATCGCCGGCAAGGCCTGATCGGACCCAATGCCCATTCCCGGCATCGACGTGCCAGGCCTCGGTTGCGGCCTGGCCGTTTTGCGTGAGGGCGAGCTGCTGCTCTACCGGCGCCTGCGCGCGCCGGAAGCCGGCGCGTGGAACATCGTCGGCGGCAAGATCGACCATATGGAACGGGCCATCCACTCCGCCCGCCGCGAGGCGGAGGAGGAGACGGGGCTCACCATCGGCGCCGTCGAGCTTTTATGCGTGTCCGAGCAGATCATCGAGGAGGAGCGCCAGCACTGGCTCTCGCTCATCTATGTGACGGAGGATTTTACCGGCGAGCCGCGCGTCATGGAGCCGGACAAGCTGCCCGAATTCGGCTGGTTCGCGCTGGACAGCCTGCCCTCGCCGCTGTCGCGCTTCGCGGCGGATGCCGTAAAGGCATTAGGCGCGCGTCACTTGGCGCGCAGCGCCGCCTCGTAGGCCCGCCGCACCCATAGCGCCATCTCGTCCGGATCGTCGAAGGCCTCTTCGGGGATCGACCAATAGGGCATCTTCACCGGCTTGCCCTTCTTTCCCTCATAGGCCCATTGCCGGCAGCCGGCCGCCTCGAAATCCGGGCCGCTTTGCGCGTCCGCCTTCAGCAGGACCTCGCCGTCCACCTCGAGCGCCAGGATGCGGCCCTCGTGATAGATGCCCTTGCCGCCGAACATGCGCCTGATCGTCACCGTTCCCAGCGCCTGGAACATTTCTTCGATCGCATCCCGGTCCATGCCTAATCCCTCAGGACGCCGCCGGCGGCCAGCACGGCCTCGGGCGTGTCGACGTCGATATGCGCCGCCGCGCCGATCTCCACGTCGATGACATCAAGCCCGGAACTCTCCACGACATGCCGCGCGCCGATATCGCCCTCAAGCGCCTGGATGGCGGCGAAGGTGGAGCGCGGCAGCACGACCGGATTGCCCCGCCTGCCGCCGGAAACCGCGCGTACGACCGCCCGGCCGCCCGCCGCCGCGAAGGCGTCGAGCAGGCGGCGCACATCGGCGCCGGTGACATGCGGCATGTCCGCCAGCATCACCACGACGCCCTCGCAATCTGGCCCGAGCGCCGCGACGCCGGCGCGAAGCGAGGTCGACATGCCCTCTGCGTGATCGGGGTTGCGCAGGATGTCGATTTCGAGGCCGGCAAGCTCGGCCTCGACCTCTTCGGCGCGATGCCCGGTCACGACGAGAACCCGCGAGGGCTCCGCCGCCAGCGCCGCTTCCACCGCGCGGCGGACGAGCGCCTTGCCGTCGAAGGCGGCGAGCAGCTTGTGGCTGCCGCCCATGCGGCTGGCGCGGCCCGCCGCCAGCACCAGCGCGGCGATCATGGCGCGGCGCTCCGCAGCGGCCGGCGGCGCAGATGGGCGATGATGTCGGCGAGGATCGCGACGGCGATCTCGGCCGGGCTCGCCGCGCCGATATCGAGGCCGATGGGGGCGGATATGCCGGCGATCTGTGCCTCGCCGTGCCCCAGCGCCGTCAGGCGCTCGACGCGCTTGGCATGGGTCTTCCGGCTGCCGAGCGCGCCGATATAGAAGCAGCCCGAGGACAGCGCCTGCGACAGTGGGAAATCGTCGATCTTCGGATCGTGCGTGACGGCGACCAGCGCGGTATAGGCATCGAGCGGGCGGCTCTTCAGCACGTCCTCCGGCCAGTCCGCGACGAGATCGACGCCGGCGAAGCGCTCCTTTGTGGCGAAGGCCGTGCGCGGGTCGATGACCGTGATGTCGAAGCCGGCGACCCTCGCCATCTGCGCCAGCGCCTGGCTGATATGCACCGCGCCGATGGCGACGATGCGGGCGGGCGGCAGGTGGACGTTGAGGAAGAATTGCCGCTCCTCCGCCTCCACGAGGCCGGACTTGCCCGTGCGGAAAGCCTCCGCGATCGCCGCGCCGAGCGGCCCGGCCACCGGGTCGCCCTCGCAGATCACCCGGTCGCGCCCGTCGCCAAGGTCCGTCAGGTGGATGACGGCGCGGCGGGCGGCGCGCTCCCCGTTCAGCTTGCGCAGGAGATAGGGATCCATCAGCCCACCCTTTCCACATAGACGCGGATGCGCCCGCCGCAGGAAAGGCCGACGCGCCAGGCGGTCTCGTCGGCGACGCCGAATTCCAGCATGCGCGGCTCGCCGTCGACGATCACCTCCATCGCCTCGCTGATGACCGCGCCCTCCACGCAGCCGCCGGAGACCGAGCCGTGGAAATTGCCCTCGCCGTCGATGACCAGATGGCTGCCGACGGGACGCGGCGCCGAGCCCCAGGTCTCGACTACGGTGGCGAGCGCCACCATGCGTCCGTCGTCCATCCAGCGCTCCGCGACGGCCAGGGGGTCGAGTGTGTCGTCTGTCTCCATCGTCTCCTCCTCATGCGGCCGGCAGGACGCGGCGCGGGTCGCCGCCGCCGCGGCGCGGGTCGCCGGAAAGCGCCCCGACCAGATCGGCCATGGCCTCCAGATTGTGCACCGGGCGCAGCTCGTCGACATGCGGCAGCATCGCCCTCACCCCGCGCGCCCGCGCCTCGAAACCCTCGAAGCGCAGGAGCGGATTGAGCCAGACGAGCCGCCGGCAGGAGCGGCGCAGCCGGTCCATCTCCTTTTCCAGGAGATCGATGCCCTCGCGCTCCAGCCCGTCGGTGATGAGCAGCACGACGGCGCCCTGCCCCAGCACGCGGCGCGACCAGAGCCGGTTGAATTCCTTCAGCGTCTCGCCGATCCGCGTGCCGCCGGACCAGTCGCTCACCGTCTGGCTGCAGGCCTCCACGGCAAGATCGGGATCGCGATGGCGCATCTGGCGCGTGACGTTCGTCAGCCGCGTGCCGAACAGGAAGGCGTGCACGCGGCGGGTCTCGCCGAGCGCGTGCAGGAAATGCAGGAAGATGCGGGTATACTGGCTCATCGAGCCGGAAATGTCGGCAAGCACGACGAGCGGCGGATGGATGGTCTTCGGCGCGCGATGGCGCGGCAGGATCAGCGCGCCGCCGGTGCGCATGGCATGGCGCATGGTGGCGCGGGCGTCGATGGCGACCGGCCGGTTGCTGCGGCGGAAGCGGCGGGTGCGCACCTCGTCCATCGGCAGGACGAGACCGGCGATCGCCCGCTTGGCCTGCGCCAGCTCCGCCGCGCTCATCTGGGCGAAATCGGTCTTGCGCAGCAGCTCGCTGCCCGAGGCGGTGAAGCGCGCATCGATCTCGATATCCGGCTCGTCGCGCTCGCGCGGCCGGTCCTGCCGCCCGCCGAACAGCGCATCGGAGACCCGGGTCTCGCCCGCCTTGCGCCTGTCGCGCTCCTTGTGCCGCGTCACCACCGGCGACATCAGCGCGATCATCTTGCCGACGAGGTCGCGCGAGCGCCAGAACAGGCGGAACGCCTCGTCGAAGACGGCGTCGTCCTCATGGCGCTTGACGAGCGTCGCATGCAGCGCGGTGCGGAATTCCTCGCGCTCGCCGATGCCGATGGCCTGCACCGCCTCGATGGCGTCCGTCACCGCCGCCGGCCCGAGACGCAGGCCCGCCGTGCGCAGCACCCGGGCGAAATGCACGATATTGTCGGCGAGGCGCCCGTCCATCGCTCACCCCGCCGCCGCCAGCCCGGCCTTGACGTCGGCGAGCAGCTTGCGGCCCTCCGCGCCCTCGATGCGGGCGATGTCGTCCTGATACTTCAGCAGCGTGCCGAGCGTGTCGGAAACCGTCTCGGGGTCGAGCGCCACGCGGTCGAGCTCGGTCAGCGCGCTCGCCCAGTCGATGGTCTCGGCGACGCCGGGATTCTTGAAGAGATCGAGCCGGCGCAGCGCCTGCACATAGGCAACGACCTGCCGCGAGAGCGCGGCATTGCAGCCCGGCACCTTGCGGCGGATGATCTCCAGCTCCTGCGCGGCCTCGGGATAATCGACCCAATGGTAGAGGCAGCGCCGTTTCAATGCGTCGTGCACCTCGCGGGTGCGGTTCGTCGTGATGATGACGATGGGCGGCGCGGCGGCGCGGATCGTGCCGAGCTCCGGCACCGTGACCTGGAAATCGGAGAGCACCTCCAGCAGGAAGGCCTCGAAGGCCTCGTCGGTGCGGTCGAGCTCGTCGATGAGGAAGACGGGCGCGCGGCCGTCCGGCGCGGACAGGGCCTGCAGCACCGGCCGGCGGATCAGGTAGCGCTCGGAGAAGATATCGGCCTCGATGCGGCCGCGGTCGGTGGTGCCGGAAGCCTCGGCGAGGCGGATCTCCAGCATCTGGGCCGGATAGTTCCATTCGTAGACCGCCGAGGAGATGTCGAGGCCCTCGTAGCATTGCAGGCGGATCAGCGGCCGGTCGAGCGCTAAGGCCAGCACCTTGGCGATCTCCGTCTTGCCGACGCCGGCCTCGCCCTCCAGGAACAGCGGGCGCTTCATGCGCAGCGCCAGGAACAGCACGGTCGCCAGCGAGCGCCCGGCAAGATAATTGCCCGCCGCCAGCATCTCCACGGTCTCGTCTATGGATTGCGGTATCTGTCCGCCTCGATAGGGCACGCCACTCCTCCATTGCCGGCGACGAGCTTATAGCGCGCGGTAGCCCCGGTCCATATAGAGAAGCGCCGGCCTCGGCTCGCCGAAGGAAATGCCCATCACCTCGCCGATCAGCACCATATGCGTCGCCATGACCTTGAACTCGACGAGCCGGCAATCGAAGGCGGCGAGCGCGTCCTTCAGCACCGGCGCGCCCGTCACCAGCTCCTGCCAGTCGCCCCTGGCGAAGCGCTCCTCGGAGGAAAGCGCCGGGTCGCGGCCGGAAAAGGCGTTGGCGAGGTCGATCTGGTCGGCCGAGAGCGTGTTGAGCGCGAAGCGGCCGCTCTTCTCGAAAATGGCGTTCTTCGGATTGGAGGCGTTGACGCAGGCCAGCAGCATGGGCGGATTGTCCGAAACCGAGCAGGCGGCGGTGATCGTCACGCCGCGCTTCTCGCCCTCATGCGCCGTCGTCACGATCTGCACATGGCCGGCATAGCGGCTCATGGCATCCCGGTAGAGCGACGATTCCACGACCAACCTGTCCAACACGGCATTCTCCCTTGACGATAGGAGATACATGGCGAAATTGGCGGAAAATGTAACCCCCGAAGTCGAATTTTCCTGTCTTGCCAGAGACAAAGCGGGGGCCGGCCCTTACAAAGGCATGATCGCGATCCATGGATTGAGAATGAAGACCGCTTTCATCGCCAGCCTTCTTGCAGCCTCCGTCCTTGCCGCCTCGCCCGCGTCGGCGGCCGGCCTCGCCTTAGCCGTCGTCGCGCCGAAGGACGGACCGCTGGCGATCCTCGGCGAGCAGGTGCGCGAGGGCGCGCGCTTCGCCGCGGAGGCGAACGGCGACACGGTCGTCGAGATCGCCGAGGCCTGCGACGAGAGCGACGGCGAGGGCATCGCGCGGGCCATCCTCGCCGCCGACGCCACGGCCGCCGTGGGGTTCCTGTGCACGGAAGGGCTTTCCGCCGCGCTGCCGGCGCTCGCTGACGCGAAGGTGCCGGCCGTCACGCTCTCGGTGCGCTCGGGCATCCTGATGGAGGACGCGCTGAAGAAGGGCTGGCCGCTCTTCCGCCTCGCCCCCGGCCCGAAGGCGGAGGCCGAAAAGGCGGTCGAGATCATCACCCGCGACTGGAAATCCGAGCCCTTCGCGCTGATCGACGACGGTACGATCCATGCCCGCGAGCTTGTCGAGGCGATCCGGCTGCAGCTCGAGGAGGTCGGCATGAAGGCCACCTTCGTCGACACCTACCGGCCGGCGCAGGAGCAGCAGCTCAGCCTCGTCCGCCGCCTTGCCAAGACGGGCGTCACCCGGGTCTTCGTCGGCGGCGACCGCGCGGACATCGCCGTGATCGCCCGCGACGCGAAGGCCGAGAAGGCCGCGCTCACCCTGCTCGGCGGCGAGGCGCTGACCGGCGCCGATCCGCTGGTGCCGATGACGGACGGCGTCGAGGCCATCGCCCTGCCCGACTACCAGGCGCTGCCCGAGGGCCGCCCGGTCGCCGTGGCGATGCAGGACATGGGCATCGTCGCGGAAGGCTATGTGCTGCCCGCCCAAGCCGCCGTGACGGCGCTGGCGGCGGCCGCGGCGGAGGGCGGCGACCTTGCGGAAAGGCTCGCCGGCGGCAGCTTCGCCACGGCCATCGGCACGGTCGCCTTCGGCGCGGACCATGAATTGTGGGAGAATCCCTATCGCCTGCTCGTCTGGCGCGCCGGCGCCTTCGTGCCGGCGGAGCCGGCGGAGAGCGACTGATGGCGCCCGGCCCGAGAAACCGCATCACCGACGTCGCCGGCCTCAGGGTCGGCAATGCCACGGATCACGCCCTGCGCTCCGGCGTCACGGTGGTCCTGTGCGAAGAACCGGCGGTCGCGGCCGTGCAGGTGCTCGGCGGCGCGCCGGGTACGCGGGAAACGGATTTGCTGGAGCCGCACAACACGGTGCAGACAGTGGATGCGCTGGTGCTGTCCGGCGGCTCGGCCTTCGGGCTCGACGCCGCCTCGGGCGTGCAGGCGGGCCTGCGCGAGGCGGGCCGCGGCTTTGCCGTCGGGCCCTATCGCGTGCCCATCGTGCCCGCCGCCATCCTGTTCGACCTGATGAACGGCGGCGACAAGGACTGGGGCCGCTACCCGCCCTATCGCGAACTCGGCCATGCGGCGCTCGCCGATGCCGCGGCGGATTTCGAGACGGGCAGCGTCGGGGCCGGCACCGGGGCCTCGACCGCGACCTTCAAGGGCGGGCTCGGCTCGGCCTCCAGCATGCTCGGATGCGGCTTCACGCTGGGCGCGCTGGTGGCGGTCAATGCGCTCGGCTCGGCCACCATCGGCGATACCGGGCATTTCTGGGCCGCGCCCTTCGAGGAGGGCGACGAATTCGGTGGCCTCGGCCTGCCCTCGCCTTTTCCTGCGAACGCCCGCACGCCGCGTACGAAAATGTCGCGCCGGCCGGCGGGCGTGGAGAACACCACCATCGCCGTCGTCGCCACCGACGCCGTGCTGACCAAGGCCGAGGCCAGGCGCCTCGCCATCGCCGCCCATGACGGCTTCGCCCGCGCCCTCTGGCCGGCGCATACGCCGCTCGACGGCGACCTCGTCTTCGCGCTCTCGACGGGCAGGAGCGGCCGTGCGCCGGCGCCGGAGGATTTCATCGAGCTCTGCGCCGCCGCCGCCTCCACCATGGCGCGGGCCATCGCGCGCGGCGTGCACGATGCCGCGCCGCTTGCCGGCGACCTCATGCCGAGCTGGGCAGCGCGGTGAATAGCCCGTTGTCCGCCCCCGCCGGGAATGGTATGGCGACGCCGAACCCCTTCCACGGAGCCTGACATGACCCTTCCCATCCGGATCGCGCCCTCCATTCTCGCCTCGGACTATTCGAAGCTGGGCCAGGAAGTGCGCGACGTCGTCGCGGCCGGGGCGGACTGGATCCATCTCGACATCATGGACGGCCATTTCGTGCCGAACATCTCCTACGGCCCCGACGTCATCAAGGCGCTGCGCCCGCATACAGACGCCTTCTTCGACTGCCACCTGATGATCGCGCCGGCCGATCCCTATCTCGAAGCCTTCGCCAAGGCGGGCTGCGACGGCATCACCGTGCATGCCGAGGCCGGCCCGCATCTCGACCGCTCGCTGCAGGCGATCCGGGCGCTCGGCAAGCGGGCGGGCGTGGCGATCAACCCGGCGACGCCGGAAAGCGCGCTCGACTATCTCCTCGACAAGATCGACCTCATCCTCGTCATGACCGTCAATCCCGGCTTCGGCGGCCAGAAGTTCATCCGCGCCATGGAGGAGAAGATCCGCCGCGTGCGCAGCCTGATCGGCGACCGGCCGATCGAGCTCGAGGTGGACGGCGGCATCGCGCTCGATACGATCGCGCTTCCGGCCGCCGCCGGCGCGAACGTCTTCGTCGCGGGCTCGGCCATCTTCGGCGGCGGCCATGTCGACGCCTACCGCAAGACCATCGATACCCTGCGCCGCACGGCGGAGGACGCCCGGGCGTGACGGTCCTGCGAAAGGCGGCGATGGCCCTCCTCGCGTTCCTGCCGGCAGCGGCGGGCGCATCGGCCGGCGACTTCTCCACCTTCCAGTCCCTCGGCTTCTCGCCGGACGGGAAAATCTACGCCTTCGAGGAATTCGGCGTCCAGGACGGCTCGGGCTTTCCCTATTCCACCGTCTATTTCATCGACACGGAGAAGGACGCCTATCTTCCGGGCACGCCGATCCGCGTGCGCATCGACAGCGAGGAGGCCGGCATCGCCCGGGCGCGGGCGGAAAGCCGCGACAAGGCGAAGGCGCTCGCCGACGCGCATCACGTACTCGACAATCCCGGCATGCTCGCCGCCTTCAACCCGATGGGCGAGGCCGGCGTCGACCGCAAGCGCATCGAATATCTCCAGCACGCCGTCGAGCCGACGCCGGGCGGCAGCTTCGTCCTCACGCTGGAGGAAATCCCTCTCGAGCCTTCCGGCAATTGCCGCGACATCACGCCCGAGGGCGGCAAGGGGTTTCGCCTGAAGCTCGCCCGCAACGACGGCGAAGCGGCCGACAGGGTCGTCCATGAGGACGGGCGCGTGCCGGAAAGCCGCAAATGCCCGCTCTCCTATCAGGTCTCCGGCGCGGTGACCTTCGATCCGCCCGGCGCGGACCCGGTGCATGTCGCGCTCGTGCTGGTGCGCAGCTTCGGCTTCGAGGGCGCGGACGGGCGCTGGATCGCCGTCCCCTTCCGGCCCTGACCGTGGACGCGGCGCCATCTTCTTCGGCAAGCCGGCGGGCGACGATCCTGCCGCCCCTTACTCTCCTCCTCGGCGGCGCGATCGGCTGGGGATGCCTGATGGCGGCCTGCACCTGTCTCTCGCTCGCCCTGCAGGGCCGCGCTGAGACCTTCCATCTTGCACAGATCCTGGCGGTCTACTGGGCCGGCGGGGCCGGCGCATGGCTCGTCGCCCTGCCGCTCGCGCGGCTGGCGGCGCGGCGGCGGGGCATGGAGACCCGCTTTGCCGCCTATTTCGCGCTGCTCGGCCTCGGCACGGTGCTGTGCACCGCCTTCGTCTTCGCGCTCGACTACCGGGTCTTCTATGCGCAGTGGCATCATCCCTTCGGCACGCGCATCTGGCTGTTCCAGCTCCTCTTCACCTCGGCGGGCGCGGCCTACCAGTTCCTCGTCATGGGCCTCAGGCTCTATCTGCCGGCCGGACTGCCGGTGCTTGCGGGGGCCAGCCTGTGGCTTGCCAGGGCCATGCCGCCAAGCATGCGTTGAGCTTGCCGGCCATCTTTGCTAAAGCGGCGGCAATTCCCACCTTAGAGAGAAAGCCCGGAGCCGATGATCCCTCGCTATTCCCGACCGGACATGGTCGCGATCTGGTCGCCTGAAACGAAGTTCCGCATCTGGTTCGAGATCGAGGCGCATGCCTGCGACGCGCTGGCCGAGCTCGGCGTCATCCCGAAATCCGCCGCCGAGACGATCTGGGAAAAGGGCGGCAAGGCCGAGTTCGACGTCGCCCGCATCGACGAGATCGAGGCCGTCACAAAGCACGACGTCATCGCCTTCCTGACGCATCTGGCCGAATTCGTCGGCCCGGACAGCCGCTTCGTGCACCAGGGCATGACCTCCTCCGACGTGCTCGACACGACCTTCAACATCCAGCTCGTGCGCGCCGCCGATATCCTCCTCGCCGACATGGACCGCGTGCTCGCCGCCCTCAAGGCCCGCGCCTTCGAGCACAAGGACACGATCCGCATCGGCCGCAGCCACGGCATCCATGCCGAGCCGACGACGATGGGCCTGACGCTCGCCCGCTTCTATGCCGAGATGGACCGGGGCCGCGCCCGGCTCGTGGCGGCCCGCGCGGAAATCGCCACCGGCGCGATCTCCGGTGCCGTCGGCACCTTCGCCAATATCGATCCGCGCGTGGAAGAGCATGTCTGCGCGAAGCTCGGCCTGACGCCGGAGCCGGTCTCCACGCAGGTCATCCCGCGCGACCGCCACGCCATGTTCTTCGCCACGCTCGGCGTCATCGCCTCGTCCATCGAGAACGTCGCCATCGAGATCCGCCACATGCAGCGCACGGAAGTGCTGGAAGCGGAGGAATTCTTCTCGCCCGGCCAGAAGGGCTCCTCCGCCATGCCGCACAAGCGCAACCCGGTGCTGACGGAGAACCTGACGGGCCTCGCCCGCCTCGTGCGCATGGCCGTCACGCCGGCCATGGAGAACGTAGCGCTGTGGCATGAGCGCGACATCTCCCATTCCAGCGTCGAGCGCGGCATCGGCCCGGACACGACGATCACCCTCGACTTCGCGCTGAACCGGCTTGCCGGCGTCATCGAGAAGCTGGTGATCTATCCGGAGAATATGCTGAAGAATCTCAACAAGTTCCGCGGCCTCGTTCACTCGCAGCGCGTGCTGCTTGCCCTTACGCAAGCCGGCGTCTCCCGCGAGGATGCCTATCGCCTCGTGCAGCGCAACGCCATGAAGGTCTGGGAACAGGGCAAGGACTTCCTCGAGGAACTGCTGGCCGACGGCGAAGTGCGCGCCGCCCTTTCCGAAGACGCCATTCGCGAGAAATTCGACCTCGGCTACCATACCAAGCATGTCGACACGATCTTCCGCCGCGTCTTCGGCACGGTCTGAAAACGGCGATGGCGCCAATGGCGCCATCGCTCCCCTCTGACGGGCGGCCTTGCGCTCTCCTCCCGGCGCTGTTTTCCGCCCGCGGACCTGTTTTCACCGCCCGTCGTCGACGACGAGCTTCCGGTAGAGATGCCAAGTCGCATGGCCGAGGATCGGCATGACGACGGCGAGCCCGACGAAGATGGGGATCGTGCCGACGACCAGCAGCGCCGCGACGATCAGGCCCCAGCAGGCGATCGGCACCGGGTTCGCCAGCGTCGCGCGCAGCGACGTCTCGATGGCGGCGACGGCGCCGACATCGCGGTCGAGCAGCATCGGAAAGGCGATGACGGTCGTCGCCAGCACGACGAGCGCGAAGCAGAAGCCGATGGCGTTGCCGGCCAGCAGCAGCAGCAGGCCGTTCTCCGAGCCGAAGATCGAGGCGAGGAACAGCGCCAGCGATTGCGGCGGCTCCGGCCCGAAGAGGCTGGTATAGAGCATCTGCGCGAAGACCAGCCATGCCACGAAAAGCACCGTCAGCATGGCGCCGACGGCGAGGATCGACGGCAGGGCCGGCGAATGGCGCACCGCCAGCGCATGGCGCCAGGACGTATCCATGCCCCGCTCGCGCCGCCGGCTGATCTCGTAGAGGCCGATGGCGAAGAACGGCCCGAGCAACGCGAAGCCGGCCACCAGCGGGAAGATCAGCGGCAGCATGTTGGCGCCCGAACTCCAGGTGACGAGCACCACGCCGCAGATCGGATAGATGAGGCTGAGAAAGACGTAGTGGGACGGCTTGGCGCGGAAATCGTCGAAGCCGCGCGCCAGCGCGTCCCCGACATCGGACAGACCGATCCGCCGGATCGCCGGGCGCGCGACCATGTCGCCCGGGCCGGCCATGACATGAAAACCTGCCATCATCATTCCTCCTTGCCGGTTTGGAACCGTCACGGCTCGTGCGCGCATGGAGGGCGATCGTCCGCCACCACGGCAGAGCGTGCTTGGCATTGAAGACGGCGAATCATACACCCGGAGGGCCGTTTTGTCCCGCCCCCTTGACTTCAGCAGTTCGTGAACGCACATGCGGCCGCATGAAAGTCTCGGAAGCAGAAATCCTCATCGTCCCCGGCTACACCAATTCCGGGCCCGATCACTGGCAGACCCGCTGGCAATCGAAACTGTCGACCGCGCGCCGCGTCGAGCAGGCGGAATGGGCCAAGCCGGTGCGCGAGGACTGGGTGCAGCGCGTGGTCGAGGAGGTCGCCGCCGCGACGAAGCCCGTCGTGCTGGTCGCCCATTCGCTGGGCGTGGCGACGGCCGTGCATGCCGTGCCGCATCTCGGCGACAAGGTGGCCGGCGCCTTCCTCGTCGCGCCGCCGGACGTCGCCAATCCGCAGATCCGCCCGAAGCACCTGATGACCTTCGGCCCCTATCCGCGCGATCCGCTGCCCTTCCCGTCCCTCGTCGTCGCCAGCCGCAACGACCCGTTCGGCAGCTACGACCACGCCGACGACATCGCCGCCGCCTGGGGCTCGCTGCTGCTCGACGCCGGCGAGGCCGGGCACATCAACGCCGAGTCCGGCCACGGCCCCTGGCCGGAGGGCACGATGGTCTTCGCCCGCTTCCTCAGCCGGCTCGCCGCACCGCCGCATTCCTCTCATTAAGAGGAATTTCACAGACGTCCTGCACGCTGCATGCTTTGAGTTCATTGCAGGCGTCGCATTCCATGGCCAGACCGTCCGGTTCGACCTCCATCGCCACCCGAGAAACGGAGCGCGAGCCGTTTTATCGCCAGCTTTTCGCGCATTCCGGCTTCGGCTATGCCGCGCTCGACGCCGAGGGGCGCATCGTCGATGCGAATGCCAGCTTCCTCAAGCCGTTCGCCGTCGCCTCCGTCCTGCAGCTTCCGGCCTTCGAGGCCTGCGTCTCGCCGACCGACCGCCCCGTCCTCGCCTTCGCCATGCGCTCGCGCGTGGCCGAACAGAGTCCCTGGGAGATCCGGCTGAGGCGGCCGGACGGCGGCGAGTTCTGGGTGCTCGCCTCCTTCATCGATCCGCCGCCCGCGCCGTCCGGACAGGACACGGCGCCGGCGCTGATCGTCCAGACGATCGACATCGACGAGCGCAAGCGCAACACGCTGGAACTCGCCGAGCGGGAAAGCCGCTGGAACCATGCGCTGGAATCCGCCGGCCAGGGCGTCTGGGACCATGATTTCGCCCGCGGCGACCTGTTCTATTCCCGCCAGTGGCGCACCATTCGCGGCCTGCAGCCGGATGACCCGATCAAGGCCACGCTGGAGACCTGGATAGAGACCGTGCATCCCGACGACCGGGCGCATGTCATCGAGCAGATCGCCCGGCAGGAGAACGGCGAAGCCTCGTTCAACGTCTTCAGCTACCGCGAGCGCCATCGCGACGGGCGCTGGATCTGGATCGAGAGCCGGGGGGCGGTGGTCGAATACGGCCCGGACGGCAGGCCGAGCCGCATCGCCGGCACCGACACCGACATCACCGAGCGCAAGGAGGCAGAGGAACGGCTCGCGCAGATGTCCCGCCGCCTGGAACTGGCGCTCGACGTCTCGCAGATCGGCGTCTTCGAGGTCGACCTGCGCAGCGGCGAAATGTGCTGGGACGATCGCATGGTCGAGATGTACGGCCTTTCCGGCCCGCTCGACAGCGGGACCTGGGAGCGCGCCCTGCATCCGCAGGACAGGCGCAAGGCCACCGCCAGGGTCAGCGACGGCATCCGGCGCAATCAGGACTTCGCCAATGCGTTCCGCATCGTCCGGGGCGACGGCGAGATCCGCCATATCCGCGGCCGCGCCGCGCCCTATGTCGACACGACCGGCGTGCCGCGCCTCATCGGCGCCAACTGGGACGTGACGGACGATGTCCGGCTGCAGGACGAGCTGAAGCGCGCCCGCGACCTGGCGCAGGCGCGCAACGCGGAACTGGAGGCCGCAAGGGCGCGCATCGAATACACCGCCCTGCACGACCACCTGACGGGCCTGCCCAACCGCCGCTATCTCGACACCACGATAGAGGAAGCCGCCGGCAAGGCGCGCAAGACCGGCGGCCGCCTCGCCGTGCTGCATATCGACCTCGACCGCTTCAAGGAGATCAACGACACGCTCGGCCATCTTGCCGGCGACCGGATGCTCGTGCATGCCGCCGGCGTGCTGACCGGGCTGAAGGGTCCCGGCGACTTCGTCGCCCGGATCGGCGGCGACGAATTCGTCTTCCTCTCCACGAGCGCCGCCGGCCGCAACCTCGCGACGCTCGCCGAGGCGATCGTCGCGGCCATGTGCAAGCCGGTGACGTTCGACGGCCATATCTGTCGCTCCGGCGCGAGCGTCGGCATCGCCAGCCAGGCCGGCGCGGCCATCGACGCCCGGCAGTTGCTCGTCAATGCCGACCTTGCGCTCTACCGCGCCAAGAATCGCGGCCGCGGCCGGCACGAGTTCTTCACCAGCGACTTCCAGGCGCAGATCATCGTCAACAAGCAGACGGCCGACGACATCCTCTCCGGCATCGAGCAGCGCCGCTTCCTGCCCTGGTATCAGCCGCAATTCTGCGCCCGGACCCTCGACCTCGTCGGCGTCGAGACGCTGGCGCGCTGGGACCACCCGACACGCGGCATCCTGACGCCCGACAGCTTCCTGAAGATCGCCGAGGACCTCGACTGCGTGGCGATGATCGACCGCCTCATGCTGGAAAGGTCGCTCGCCGATTTCGCCCTCTGGCGGCGGCTCGGGCTCGGCATCGGCAAGATCTCGGCCAATGTCTCCTCCAAGCGGCTGCACGATCCGGACCTCGCCCATTCCCTGCGCAGGCTGGACATCGCCGCCGGATCGCTGTCTTTCGAGCTGCTGGAATCGATCTTCCTCGACGATTGCGACGGCACGGTGCTGGAGAACCTCGCCGAGATGCGCAAGCTCGGCATCGATATCGAGATCGACGATTTCGGCACCGGCCATGCCTCCATCATCAGCCTGATGAAGCTGAGCCCGAGGCGGCTGAAGATCGACCGCCAGATCGTCAAGCCGGTCAGCCGCTCGCCGGGGCAGCGCAAGCTGGTCGGCACCATCGTCGAGATCGGCCGCTCGCTGAACATCGAGGTGGTGGCGGAAGGCGTGGAGACGCCCGCCCATGTCGCCATCATGCGCGACCTCGGCTGCGACATCCTGCAGGGCTACGCGCTCGCCCGCCCCATGCCCGCCGAGGCCATCCCGGATTTCGTGCGGCGGCAGGAATGGCGCGCCCAGGCCGGCCATGCCCGCGACCTCCTCAGCGAGATTCGCCGCAGCGCCGCCGCCGGCTAGAGCATTTCTGGTGAACTCCGGTTCACCAGAAATGCTCTAGGCTGCTTTTTTTTGCCGCATTATCCGACGCCGAAGCGACTTCGCTCCGGCCGGAAATGCTCTAGCCAAAGAAAAAGCCGCCCGGCATGACCGGGCGGCCTTTCAGGCATTCATGATGCGGCGATCAGCCGGCTTCGAGCTGCGAGATCGCGACGGCCAGAAGCTCGATCATCTGCACGCGGATCTCGTCTTCCGTGCGAGCGACGCCGCCGGCGTCGAAATCGGCCTTGACCTTGCGGACCACGTCCTCATGGCCGACTTCCTCGAAATCGGCGGCGACGACTTCCCTGGCGTAGGCATCCGCCTCCTCGCCGGTCTTGCCGAGCAGGCCGGCAGCCCACAGGCCGAGCAGCTTGTTGCGGCGTGACTCGGCCTTGAAGCGCAGTTCCTCGTCCAGCGCGAACTTGGCCTCGAAGGCCTTTTCCCGATCCTGCATGCTGCTCATCTTGCGTCTCCCGTAGATTCTCCGCCCCGTGGGCTTCCCCGCCCATAAATCAAAACGACGGCAAAAGTGCAATGCGAACTTTCGTGAGCGCCCCCGGGCACGGAAAGGCCGGAAATCGGGGGATCGGGCGTAACGCCGATTGTTAAACTGCGGCATTTCGTTTATGGGAGCGCAAACGAACGACACCTGCGCGACCCAAGCGCGCCAACAAAGAGAAAAATCCATGAACCGTCGCCGCCGTATCTACGAGGGCAAGGCCAAGATCCTTTACGAGGGTCCCGAGCCGGGCACGCTGATCCAGTTCTTCAAGGACGACGCCACCGCCTTCAACAAGAAGAAGCACGATGTCATCGACGGCAAGGGCGTGCTCAACAACCGTATCTCCGAGTACCTGTTCACGCAGCTCAACAAGATGGGCATCCACACCCACTTCATCCGCCGCCTGAACATGCGCGAGCAGCTCATCAAGGAAGTCGAGATCATCCCGCTGGAAGTGGTGGTGCGCAACGTCGCGGCCGGCTCGCTCTCCAAGCGCCTCGGCATCGAGGAAGGCACCGTGCTGCCGCGCTCGATCATCGAGTTCTACTTCAAGGCCGACGCGCTCGAGGACCCGATGGTCTCCGAGGAGCACATCACCGCCTTCGGCTGGGCGAGCCCGCAGGAGCTCGACGACATCATGGCGCTCGCCATCCGCGTCAACGACTTCCTCTCCGGCCTGTTCCTCGGCGTCGGCATCCAGCTCGTCGACTTCAAGATCGAGTGCGGCCGCCTCTACGAGGGCGACATGATGCGCATCATCATCGCCGACGAGATCTCGCCCGATAGCTGCCGCCTCTGGGACATCGCCACCCAGGAGAAGATGGACAAGGACCGCTTCCGCCGCGACATGGGCGGCCTCGTGGAAGCCTACCAGGAAGTGGCCCGCCGCCTCGGCATCATCAACGAGAACGAGCCCGTGCGCGGCACCGGCCCGGTTCTGGTGAAGTAGGACTGGAAGACAGGACATGATCAAGGCACGCATAACGGTCACGCTCAAGAACGGCGTTCTCGACCCGCAGGGCAAGGCCATCGAGGGCGCCCTCGGCAGCCTCGGCTTCGATGGCGTCGGCCAGGTCCGCCAGGGCAAGGTCTTCGACCTCGCGGTCGAGACCGCCGACCGCGCCAAGGCCGAGGCCGACCTCAAGGCCATGTGCGAGAAGTTGCTAGCCAACACGGTAATCGAGAACTATACTATCGCTCTCTCTTAATGGTTGAGAGGGCAGGCGGCCAAAGCGCCTGCAATCCTCGTTTTATGGGATGAAGCACGCGATGAGTGACGTTACACAAGAGCTAATGCACGAACTGTTGCGCCGGGTGCATACGCGCTTCGACAAGATCGACAACGCCATAAGCGAACTGCGCAACGACAACCTCATTATCTGTGGTCAAGTACACAATCTGCAAGGGGATGTGAATGGCCTTCGCGCTTCGATAGGCCATATAGAACAGCGCCTCGACCGTATCGAAAACCGCCTCGAACTGCGTGAACTCGCCGAGGCCCAGGCAAGGTTTGAACCGCACCCATGAAGTCCGCCGTCGTCCAACTTCCCGGCCTCAACCGCGACCGCGACATGATCGCCGCGCTGACCAAGATTTCCGGCAAGGCGCCCGTCACCGTCTGGCAGACCGAAACGGACCTGCCCGACGTCGACCTCATCGTCATCCCGGGCGGCTTCTCCTATGGCGACTACCTGCGCTGCGGCGCGATCGCCGCGCGCATGCCGGTCATGCAGGCGATCAAGGCGAAGGCCGAGGCGGGCGTGAAGGTTCTCGGCGTGTGCAACGGCTTCCAGATCCTGCTCGAGGCAGGCCTGCTGCCCGGCGCGCTGATGCGCAACGCCTCGCTGAAATTCGTCTGCCGCGAGGTGAAGCTGGAAGTGGTCAATGCCGAGACCGACTTCACCCGGGCCTATGAGAAGGGCCAGATCATCCGCTGCCCGGTCGCCCATCACGACGGCAACTATTTCGCCGATGCCGAGACGCTGGCCGCCATCGAGGGCAACGGACAGGTCGTCTTCCGCTATGCCGAGGGCACCAATCCGAACGGCTCGATCAACGACATCGCCGGCGTGATGAACGCGAAGGGCAACGTGCTCGGCCTGATGCCGCATCCGGAAAACCTCATCGAGGCGGCCCATGGCGGCTCCGACGGCCGGGGCCTGTTCGCCTCGGTGCTCGACGTAATCGCTGCTTAACCGGCCCTTGCTATCAAGGCGCATGTTCGCTGCCAAAAGGTCCTTCATGCGCCCTCTCCCCGCCGCCAAGCTCCTCCTCACGCTCGCCGCCGTCGCGGCGCTGGCCGGATGCCAGACGAAGACGCCGCCGCCGAAGGCCAATGGCGGCGCGCTGCCGACCATGGAGCGCATCGCGCTCGGGGCGAACGGCTGCTGGTTCAAGTCCGGCGACCCGGCCTTCAGGGCCTATCGCCTCGCGCCGGAACTGAACTCCTTCTCCGGCCGACCGCGCATCCTTCTCGTGCATCGCAATTCGCCGGAAGCCCGCCCGCTGCTCGTCGTGCAGGCGGAAGGCAGCCCGGCACGGCTCGACGCCTTCGGCCCGCTGATGAGCGAGCCCGTCGGCGCGCGCATCGCCACCGACGTCAAGCGCTGGGCGGCCGGCGGCAAGGGCTGCTGACGGCCGGCTTCAGCCGCTCTCCGCCTGTGGCCTGCGGTCATTTTCCTGTCGCGCCGCAGGACCGCTTGGGGTAAAGAGACCGCAATCCTGCCCTCCACGACAAGACGAGCGACGATGACCATTTCCAACACCCGCCCGATCACCCCGGAGCTGATTGCCGCCCACGGGCTGAAGCCGGATGAATATGACCGCATCCTCTCGCTGATCGGCCGCGAGCCGACCTTCACGGAGCTCGGCATCTTCTCGGCCATGTGGAACGAGCATTGCTCGTACAAGTCCTCCAAGCGCTGGCTGCGCACGCTGCCGACCAAGGGTCCGCGCGTCATTCAAGGCCCCGGCGAGAATGCCGGCGTCGTCGATATCGACGACGGCGACTGCGTCGTCTTCAAGATGGAGAGCCACAACCACCCGTCCTATATCGAGCCCTACCAGGGCGCGGCGACGGGCGTCGGCGGCATCCTGCGCGACGTCTTCACCATGGGCGCGCGCCCCGTCGCGGCGATGAACGCGCTGCGCTTCGGCGCGCCCGACCATCCGAAGACCCGCCACCTCGTCTCCGGCGTCGTCGCCGGCGTCGGCGGCTACGGCAATTCCTTCGGCGTGCCGAC
>JBDHSZ010000027.1:0-27199 GCA_039812945.1 Shinella sp. | reverse complement strand
CCGGAGAAGAACTGCTGCGTCAGCCGCCAGTATTTCGTGGCGATGGTGAGACGCCGGCCGTGGCGGGCGCGGAAATCCGTGGCGACGTCGCCGAGATCGGCCATGGTGTCGACGTCGAGCCAGATTTCCGGCACGGCGACCACCACATCCGCATGGCCGAAGCCGAGGCGGGCGCAGAATTCGACGCGGGCGTCGGCCTCCGCCAGCCCCTCGCGCACGAGGTCCTCGCCGGTCACGCCGAAATCGACGGTGCCGCCCGCGATCTCGCGTGAGATCTCGGAGGCCGAGAGGAAGGCGATCTCGATATCGTCGCGCCCCTCGACGCGGCCGCGATAGGAGCGGTCGTTGCCGACGGCGGTGACGGTGAAGCCGGCGCGGGCGAGAACGGCGGAGCTGTCCTCCTTCATGCGCCCCTTGGAGGGAAGGCCGATGGTGATGGTCATGCGGCACGGTCCTTCACGCTTGCGATGCGGTCCAGCCAGAGCGAGAAGCCGACGGCGGGGATGCGCTCCCTCGCGCCGAGCAGCGTCAGCAGCCGGTCGAACCGGCCGCCGCCGGCCAGCACCAGCGCGTCGCCCTCAGGCGCGATCTCGAAGACGAGGCCGGTATAGTAGTCGAGCGGGCGGCCGAAGGCGGCGCGGTAGGTGATGCCGGCCGGGTCGACACCCGCCTCGCTAAGCGCCGCGACGCGGCTTTCGAAGCGCGCCAGCGCTTCGCCGAGCGACAGGCCGGCCTTCGCCGCGAAGGCGGCGAGCGCGGCGGGCGCCTCGGCAAGGCTGAGCTCCAGCGCCAGGAACTCCCGGAGCAGCGCCAGCGTGCGGCTGTCGAGGCGCGTCTCGGCCAGCTCCAGCTTCTCGCGCAGGCGCCGGGCGATATCGGCGGGGCTGCGGCTGGCATTGGTCGAATAGCCGGTCGCCTCCATGGTCTCGTCGATATGGGCGATCAGCCTCGCTTCGTCGGCGAGCATGCCGAGGCCGGCGAGGCGGTCGACCTCCGGGCCGAAGACGCCCGAGGGCGCGGGATCGGAAAGGGCGGCCATCAGCTTCTGCAACTGCGCCTGGTTGCCGAAGGCGTGGACCAGCCGCTTCTGCCAGCCGGCCGGCAGGCCGCAGGCCGCCACCACGGCCTCGAAGACCGACTGGTCGCCGAGCACGACGGAGAGTTTTGTGCCCGGCAGGCGGTTTCTCAGCACCGTCAGCGCATCGCCGATAGCGCGCGCATCGGCGCGGGCGACATCCGGCGTGCCGAGGTCTTCTATGCCGGCCTGGTAGAACTCGTTGGAGCCCTCGCGGCGCTGGCGAAAGACCTCGCCGAGATAGGCGTAGCGCTTCGGCGTGCCGGTCGCCGTCTCGATGTGGCGCAGGCACACGGGAATGGTGAATTCGGGGCGCAGGCACAGGCTCTTGCCGGTCTCGCTCTCCGTCATGAAGATGCGCCGGCGCAGGTCCTCGCCCGCCATGTCGAGGAACGGCTCGGCCGGCTGGATGACCGGCGTGTCGACGCGCTCCGCGCCGAACCCTTCGAGGTCGGCGATGAGGGCGGGGGCGAAGGGGGGGAGGTTCGCTAGAGGCATGGGGCGTTACCCCCCTCTGCCCTGCCGGGCATCTCCCCCTCAAGGGGGGAGATTGGATGGAGCGCCGTCTCGCCCATCTTCCACGTTGCGATTTGAGCGAGGCTCTGGCCGCCTGCTGATCTCCCCCCCTGAGGGGGAGATGCCCGGCAGGGCAGAGGGGGGTGAACCGGCACCCCCATCACCCTTGGCGCGCCCGGTCTTCGGCCTGCGCCGCGAGGATCTCGCGGACCTTGGCGACCAACTCGGCCTCCGGCACCGAAACCTGCGCCACGCGGGCCTCGCGCCAGGAGGTGTTGTCCTCGATCTCGCCGGACAGGCGCTTGCCCTCGATCAGGTCCTTGATCTGCACGACGCCCTCGGCCCGCTCGTCGCCGCCCTGGATGATGGCGACGGGGGCGTTGCGGCGGTCGGCATATTTGAGCTGGTTGCCGAACTTCTTCCAGTTGCCCTGGTACATCTCGGCGCGGATGCCGGCGGCGCGCAGCTCCTGCGTGAAGCGCTGGTAGCGGCCCATGCTGTCGATATCGCCGTCCATGACGGTGACGAGGACCGGCGCGACGACCTCGGACTGGTCGAGCTTGCCGAGGTTCTTCAGCGCCGTCATCAGGCGCGAGACGCCGATGGAGAAGCCGGTGGCCGGCACCGGCTGGCCCATGAAGCGCGAGACGAGGCCGTCATAGCGCCCGCCGCCGCCGACCGAGCCGAAGACGACCTTCTCGCCCTTCTCGTTGGTGACGGCGAACTGGAGCTCGGCCTCGAAGACGGGGCCGGTGTAATATTCGAGGCCGCGCACGACGGAAGGGTCGATCTTGACGCGGTCGGACGCATAGCCGGCCGAGGTGACGAGATGGCCGATCTGGTTTAGCTCCTCGACGCCCTCGAGGCCGCGGGCGCTGCCCTCGACCAGCCGGGCGAGGTCTCCGGCGCTCGCCGCATAGTCCTCGATGCCGACGAAGAACAGCACCTTGTCGATCTGCCCGGCATCGAGCCGCGCGCCCTTGGTGAAATCGCCGGATTCGTCCCTGCGGCCCTCGCCGAGCAGCAGCCTGACGCCCTCGGGGCCGAACTTGTCGAGCTTGTCGATGGCGCGCAGCACGTTGAGGCGCGCGCCGGCCTGGTCCTCGCCGCCGAGGCCGATGGCCTCCAGCACGCCGTCGAGGACCTTGCGGTTGTTGACGCGGATGACGTAGTCGCCGCGCGCGATGCCGAGCGCCTCCATCGTGTCGGCGAACATCATGCACATCTCGGCGTCCGCCTGCACGCCGGCCGCGCTGACCGTGTCGGCGTCGAACTGCATGAACTGGCGGAAGCGGCCCGGGCCCGGCTTCTCGTTGCGGAAGACGTAGCCGGCGCGATAGGTGCGGTAGGGAAGCTGGATCTCGTTGAAATTCTCCGCGACATGGCGGGCGAGCGGCGCGGTCAGGTCGTAGCGCAGGCTCATCCACTGGTCGTCGTCGTCCTGCAGCGAGAAGACGCCCTCGTTCGGGCGGTCGCTGTCGGGCAGGAACTTGCCGAGCGCGTCGGTATATTCCATCAGCGGGGTCTCGACCGGATCGAAGCCGTAGCGCTCGTAGACCTCGCGGATGCGCGCCGTCATCTCGTTGACCGCGCGGATATCGGCGGCATCGCGATCGACGAAGCCGCGCGGCAGGCGGGCTTTCAGCTTCTGCGGTTTTTTCTGCTTTTCGCTCATCGCGACACCCGAATTCCCTGTATTTCCGTTGCGGTTTCCCTAGCGGATTGGGCGGGCAGCGGCAAGGGTGGAGACGCCCCGCATCACGGCCGGCGCGACAGCGTGTCCCAACTGTGCACGATGACGGCCGAGGCGACGGGGGCCTGCGCTTCGGGAATGAGGATCGAATGGGTGTCGCCGCGGATGACGCCGCGCATCTCCGACTGGAAGGACAGCCGCTTCATCTGCACATGGCCCGCCGGGATGGAGGTGACGGACAGCGCGGGGCCGCCGTAGATGTCGATGCTGGCGATCTCGCGCGCATAGAGGCTGGCGACGAGGGCCCGATCCTCCAGGCAATCGCGATAGTGCCCGGTGAGATAGCGGCGGATGCTGGTGCCGACGACGGCGCGCATTTGCGGGCTCTCGCGATATTCCTGCTGCGAGCCGCCGAGATAGCGGATGTCGCGGCCCTCCCAGAGATTGCGGCTGTCGCGCGCCGTCAGGATCGCCCGCAGGAGGCGGCGCTCGGTCTGCGCGTCGGCGCGGCGCAGGAAATCGACGATCGCGCCCGTCGCCCTCAGATCCGGCACCGCCACGCCCCGCTCCCAGCGCGAGACGGTGGTGGAGGAGAAGCCCAGCTTCCAGGCGATATCGTCCTGCGTCAGCCCCACCTTGAGACGGTAGGCCCGCAACTGATCGACCAGATCGTGGCCGATGGTGAGGACGAAGCCGGGCAAATTTCAATCCTTGAGAGTGACGAAAGATAACCACGCATCCGTCAGTCGAGCAAACGACCAGTCGTCCCGCTTCCGGCGGCTTTCGATGTCGGCTAACCTTGACCTCAGGTAAACGTCCATTCTTGTCATTTGGCAAGCGGCCAGCGGCGTTCATGGGTGTTTTCCGGCAGGCGACGGCCAGAAAGGCCGGGGCATGTCCTCGCCGGCCGCTGTCCCGCGGGCATCGGCTGCACCTTCGCGGACCGACCGAATGGCATTGAAACAGAACATCAAATCCAGGCGCCTTGCCTCCGTCGCCGAACTGATCGGCATCGCCCCCGGCGACCTCGCCAATGCCTTCGTCTGCGAGGAATGGCGCGCGGAGCTTTCCACCGGCCTCGTCTGGCTCGGGCCGGAGACGGCCGCGCTGCACGGCGCGCCGGACACCCGCTGCGGCATCATGAACCTCGTGCAGTTCTACGACCCGGCCGACTGGCAGAAGGTGCTGCTGGCGCTGGAGGAGGCGGCGACGGTCTCCACGACCTTCAGCTTCGCCGCCATCATCCGACCGGGGCCGGGCCTCTACCGGTCGGTCTTCTGTTCCGGCAGGTCGGAGGTGGAGGACGGCGCGGGCGGCGTCATCGAGGGCACCTTCGCCATCGCCCGCCTCTGTCTGGAGACGGCGTCGGGAAACCGCGGCACGCTGAACTGACCCCCTTTTCTTCCCGGCCGGCCGCGCCTATCTCTTGCCGCATGAGACAGGTCCTCTTCATGCTCGCCGTTCTGGGCGCCGTGCTTTCCGGCTGGGTGCCGGCCATGGCCGCGACGCAGGCGGCCGCCCGGCCGGCCGGCATGCATGCCCTGCACGCGACGGCCGGAGAGGACAGCGGCGGGACGCACGGCAAATCGCACCCCATCGCCTGTTCCGCCTGTTTCGCGATCGAGGCCGAGCGGCTGGAAGCGCCGGACCGTCTTGCCGCCATTTCGAGCCCTCTTCCGGCCGCCGCGACGCCGCTTGCCGGCCTTGCGCGCCGCCCGCTCGATCCCCCTCCCCGGTCCTGACCGCGCCGACGGAACCCCGGGGCACCCGGCCCCGGCCATCAACGCAATCAGAACTGGACAAGACAATGAACGCAAAGACCATGCTTCTCGGCGCAGCCCTTTCGCTCGCCCTCACCCTGCCGGCCCTGGCGCAGGAGACCGGCCATTCCGGCCATCAGGACATGACCGCGAGCGAGGCGGACGGCGGCGCAAGCGCCTCCACAAAGGCCTTCATCGCGGCCAATACGAAGATGCACGCGGCGATGGCGCTCGACTTCACCGGCAATGCCGATGTCGACTTCGTGCGCGGCATGATCGGCCACCACCGGGGCGCCATCGACATGGCGAAGGTCGAGCTCGAGCACGGCAAGGACCCGGAGCTGCGCAAGCTCGCCGAGGAGATCATCGCCGCCCAGGAGGGCGAGATCAGGATGATGGAGGAATGGCTGGCGAAGAACGCCAGGTAAGAACGCCAGGAGGGCCTGCCGGAGAAACCGGCGGGCCGCTCCAGGGACCGGACCTACTTGCCCGCGGGCCGGCGGGCGGAAGAGGCCTCGACCAGCGAGGCCGCGATGACGCGGGCCATCAGGAGGCTGGTCTCGCGGATTTCGGTATTGCTGCCGCTGCGGGCGGACCGGATCAGGCGGAAACCTTCCCGCAGCATGATCTCCTGTGCCTTGTCGCAAGCCCAGGACTCAAGACGAGAATCTTCGATTGCAGATGCGTTTGACGCCATTTTCCCCTCATGCCAAGTCATTCAGCACAAAGCGGCCCCTCGTGACCACGCAGAAGCGCGTCGACCCCAGAACTTGCGATGTATGAATTGCCGCTCAACCTCAAGCTACATGATTCGTTGTAAAATCAAATAGCTATTTGTGAAGGCAAGACGCGAATTATGGCCGTTCGAGCAGATTTCTCTTCGCCTCGACTTCCGCGCGGCAGAAACAGCCCTCGACATGGTCGTTGACGAGACCCATCGCCTGCATGAAGGCATAGACCGTGGTGGGGCCGACGAAGGTCCAGCCGCGCTTCTTCAGGTCCTTCGACAGGCGCACGGAGGTCGGCGTCGTCGGGTTGGCGCGGATCGTCTCCCAGTCCACCCGCGCCGGCCGCTCCTCCGGCCCCGGCTCGAAGCTCCAGAAGTAGCGGGCGAGCGTGCCGAACTCGTCGCGCAGCGCCTGCGCGCGGCGGGCATTGTTGACGGTCGAGACGATCTTGCCGCGGTGGCGCACGATGCCCGCATCGGCAAGGCAGCGCTCGATGTCCGCCTCGCCGAATTCCGCCACCCGGTCGAAATCGAAGCCGGCGAAGGCGGCGCGAAAGCCCTCGCGCTTGCGCAGGATGGTGAGCCAGGACAGGCCCGACTGGAACCCTTCCAGGCAGATCTTCTCGAAGAGCCGATGATCGCCGGTGACGGGACGGCCCCATTCCTCGTCGTGGTAGCGGCGGTAATCCTCCAGCCCCCCGTGCCATGCGCAGCGCGTGCGCCCGTCCTCGCCCACCGTCAGCCCCTGTTCCGTCATCGCCGCCTCCGTTTTCCTTTTGTTCCGCTTTACCACTCGTCAACCACATTTGGAAAGCCGGCAATAACCCTACCCAAAGCTTTATCGCCGTCGCGCATGTCGAATGAACGGGCGTTTACCTTTCGCTTCATCGAAGGGTGCAAGCATTTTCCCGAACCGGCGCCGTATTCCCGAGGTCATATTCCCGAGGTCAGGCGGCGCATCCCGGCGACGATCAGTAGCGAGTAGGTCCGATGTCGATACGCACTTTCCTTACGACGACCCTGGCAGCAACCCTGCTGGCCACCACCACCGCCGCCTATGCGGGCGACCGCTACGGCAGCCGGCCGCCGGTCATCGTCAGCCCCGACCTTGCCGCCCCCTGGGTGATGCAGCTCACCGGCGAGGGCGTGCGGCCGGCCGTCAGCACGCGCCGCATCATCCAGCGCCAGCGCGTGCAGCAGCGCCGCATCATCCGCCAGGACGGCGCGGCGCGGATCGAGCAGGCCTCGGTGACGAGCCGCGCGCAAAAACCGATCCGCTCGAAGCTCGATCCGATGTACCTGCCGCAGGTCGTGTCCTACGAGAGCGAGCACAAGGCCGGCACCATCATTATCGACACCAACAACCGCTTCCTCTATCTCGTGCTCGGCGAGGGCAAGGCGCGGCGCTACGGCGTCGGCGTCGGCAAGCCGGGCTTCGAATGGGCCGGGGCGCACAAGGTCACCCGCAAGGCGGAATGGCCGAGCTGGACGCCGCCGAAGGAGATGATCGCCCGCGAGGCCGCCAAGGGCCATTACCTGCCGGCCTTCATGGAGGGCGGGCCGGAGAACCCGCTCGGCGCGCGCGCCATGTATCTCGGCTCGACCCTCTACCGCATCCACGGCACCAATGCGCCCTGGACGATCGGCTATGCGGTCTCCTCCGGCTGCATCCGCATGCGCAACGAGGACGTCGTGGACCTCTACGAGCGCGTAAAGGTCGGCACCCGGGTCGTCGTGATCTGACGCGGCCGGCGCGGGCCGGACCGGTTTTCGGACACGGCAAGCCGAACAAATCGAGCCTCCCGGCCGTCTTGTGGCCTGTGAGGCTTGAAATCGGGCGGGACTCGTCTAGCCTCGCGGAATTGAGGTTTGAGAGGAAATCACCATGCGCAAACACGCATCGCTCCTGCTGGCGGCCGTCTTCGCCGCCACGGCGATCCTGCCGGCCACGTCGGCGAATGCCTTTCCGGGCGCCATCAAGGGCAGCCAGGTCCGCACCGCGTCCGACGTGACGCTCGTCGCCCAGCCGCAGAGCAGGAAGCAGGTCGCGCAGAAATACAAGCGCACCAAGGTGCGCTTCGCCACCGACCAGGCGCCGGGGACCGTGATCGTCGATACGCACAACAAGTTCCTCTACTATGTCGAGGGCAACAACCGGGCGACGCGCTACGGCATCGGCGTCGGCCGCGACGGCTTCGGCTGGTCGGGCGTGGTGAAGGTCGGCCGCAAGGCGGAATGGCCGAGCTGGACGCCGCCGGCCGAGATGCGCCGCCGCGAGGCGAAGAAGGGCCGCATCCTGCCCGTCGTGCAGGAAGGCGGCGAGGACAACCCGCTCGGCGCGCGCGCGCTCTATCTCTACAAGGGCGGCCAGGACACGATCTTCCGCATCCACGGCACGAACCAGCCCTGGACGATCGGCCAGAACATGTCGTCCGGCTGCATCCGCATGATGAACAAGGACGTGGAGCACCTCTACGCCCGCGCCGGCATCGGCACCAAGGTCATCGTGGTCGGCCCCGGCAACAAGCAGGGCGCGATCAGCTACAACGACCGGGGCGTCGATTTCCTCGGCACGCTGTTCGGCTTCGGCGGCTGAGCCGCCAGCCCTTGTGACGGGACGATGCCGGCCTTCAGGCCGGCATTTTCATATGTGCGAGCGCGGCCGGCCTCTCCCCGCCATGGGCCCAGTCGATGAGCTCGACGGTGTGCAGGATCGGGATATCGGTGCCGGTGGATATCTGGGTGATGCAGCCGATATTGCCGGTGGCGATCACGTCCGGCTTCGTCGCCTCGATGTTCCTGACCTTGCGGGCCTTGAGCTTGCCGGAAATCTCCGGCTGGAGGATGTTGTAGGTTCCGGCCGAGCCGCAGCACAGGTGCCCCTCGGCCGGATCGCGCACGGCAAAGCCCGCCTTCTTCAAAAGCGTCTTCGGCGCCGTGGTGATCTTCTGGCCGTGCTGCAGGGAGCAGGCCGAATGATAGGCGACCGTCAGCCCGTTCGCCTCCCGCTGCGGCAGGTCGAGCGTCGCCAGATATTCCGTGACGTCCCTGGCGAGCGCCGAGACGCGGGCGGCCTTGCCGGCATAGGCGGCGTCGAGGCGCAGCATGAAGCCGTAGTCCTTGATCGTCGTGCCGCAGCCCGAGGCGGTGACGATGATCGCATCGAGCCCGCCGTTGTCGACCTCGTCGAGCCAGACGTCGACATTGCGCCGCGCAGCCTCCAGCGCCTGTGCCTCGCGTCCCATGTGATGGACGAGCGAGCCGCAGCATCCCTCCCCCGCCGGCATGACGACCTCGACGCCGAGGCGCGTCAGGAGCCGGATCGTCGCCGCGTTGATCTCGGGCCTCAGCACCGGCTGGGCGCAGCCGGAGAGGAGCGCCACCCGGCCGCGGCGCGGGCCGGCCGCGGGATGCGTGCCGGGCGTCGCGCCGCCGGAGGCCTTCGGCAGGCTGTGCGGCGCAAGGTCCAGCATCGCGCCGAAGGGCTCGAGCGGCTTGAAGCGCTTGAAGAGGCCGGCGAAGGGGCGGCCGAGCGCGGCAAGCCTCAGCGCGAGGCGGAAACGGCCCGGATGGGGCAGCACGGCGGCGAGCACGCCGCGCGCCAGCCGGTTCCAGAACGGGCGCCGGTAGGTCGCCTCGATATGCATGCGGGCATGGTCGACGAGATGCATGTAGTCGACGCCGGAGGGACAGGTGGTCACGCAGGACAGGCAGGAAAGGCAGCGGTCGATATGGGTGACCACCTCGGCATCGGCCGGGCGGCCGTTCTCCAGCATGTCCTTGATGAGGTAGATGCGGCCGCGCGGGCTGTCCAGCTCGTTGCCGAGCGTGACATAGGTGGGACAGGTGGCGGTGCAGAAGCCGCAATGCACGCATTTGCGCAGGATCTTTTCCGATGTCGCGACATGCGGGTCGGCGAGCTGCTCGGGGGTGAAGTTGGTTTGCATCAGCGGGCGCCCTTTCTGTCGAAGGGTGCGGTTGCGGTACCCCCCTCTGCCCTGCCGGGCATCTCCCCCTCAAGGGGGGAGATTGGATGGAGCGGCGTTTCACCCCTCTTTGACGTCGCGACTTGAGTGATGCTCTCGCCTCTTGTCGATCTCCCCCCTTGAGGGGGAGATGCCCGGCAGGGCAGAGGGGGGTAAGCGACAGATTCCATCATAGCGATCATTCTCACCCCACCATCCGCGACACGAACAACCCCGCCGGATCGAAGCTCGCCTTCACGCGGGATTGCAGGGCCGCGACCGCATCCTCCTGCGGCTGGAAGGCCTGCGTCGCCGCCAGCACCTCCGGCCGGGCGCGCAGCAAGGTCGCGTGCCCGCCGCCGACCGCCTTGACGTAGCGACGCAGCAGCGCGGCCTCGGGATCGGCCTCCATGCGCAGCCAGACGAGGCCGCCCTGCCAGTCGTAGAAGGCGTCGACGCCGGTTTCGAGGCGGAGCGCGGCGACGAGCTGCTGCCCGGCCAAAGGCGCGACGGAGACGCGCCAGAGCGGGCGCGGCGTGCCGTCGGCATAGGGCGCGCCGTCGCGGATCTCGCGCCAGAGGCGTTGCGTGGTTTCCGCATCGAGGCGTGAGACCGCGCCGAAGCGGGCCATGCTGGCGGCGAGTTTTTCCGCTCGGACAGTGACGGAGGAGGCAAGGCCCTCGAGGCGCAGCACCGTCGCCGCGCCATCCGGCAACGCGCCGCCGGCAAAGCGGCCGCGCACGCTTTCCGGCAGGTGGGCGGCGCCCGAGACCTCGACCGGCATGGCCATGGCCGTCGCCATGGCGGCGGCGGCCTCCGCGTCGTTGAGACCGGAGACGACGATGGTGGCGGCGGTTTCCGGCACCGGCAAGAGGCGGAAGGTGACTTCCGTGACGAGCGCCAGCGAACCCTGCGAGCCGGCGATCAGCTTGACGAGATCGAGGCCGGTGACGTTCTTCATCACCCGCCCGCCGGCCTTGACGATCTCGCCCCGGCCGTTGACGAAGCGCAGGCCGAGCAGGCTGTCGCGCGCCGCGCCGGCCGTCAGGCGGCGCGGGCCGGAGGCATTGGCGGCGAAGACGCCGCCGATGGTGGGAATGCCCGAGGTGCCGAGCACGCCGCGCAGGTCGTTCGGCTCGAAAGCGAGCATCTGGCGCTTTTCCGCAAGCGCCGCCTCCACCACCTCGAGCGGCGTGCCGGCGCGGGCGGTCATGGTCATTTCCGCCGGATTGTAGGCGACGATGCCGGCAAGGCCGCGCGCCGAAAGGATGTCCGCGCCCTCGGGCGCGGCGTGCAGGCTGCGCGTGCCGCCGCCGCGGATGGCGAGTTTCGACTTCGAGAGGCCGGCGGCCTGGACAAGGCGGGCGGCGGCCTCTTCGGAAAGCGGTTGATGGATCGGCGTCATGCGGCGGGCCGCCCTTCGAGCGGGAAGACCTTGGACGGGTTCAGCAGCCATTGCGGATCGAAGGCGGCGCGCACGGCCATCTGCTGGGCGAGATCGGCCTCGCCATATTGATGGCGCATCAGGTCGCGCTTCTCGATGCCGACGCCGTGCTCGCCGGTGAGGCAGCCGCCGGCATCGACGCAGAGCTTCAGGATATCGTTGCCGGCCATTTCCGCCCTGGCGGCGTCTTCCGGGTCGTTGGCATTGAACAGGATCAGCGGATGCATGTTGCCGTCGCCGGCATGGAAGACGTTGGCGACGCGCAGGCCGTATTTGGCGACGATCTCCGCCGTGCCGCGCAGCACATGGGAAAGCTGGCCGAGCGGCACCGTGCCGTCCATGCAGATATAGTCGGCGATGCGGCCGGTGGCGCCGAAGGCGGACTTGCGGCCCTTCCAGATCAAGGCCGCCTCGGTGGCGGACTGGCTTTCCTTGACGACCTTGACGCCATGCCGGCCGGCGATCGCGATGATGCTGGCGAGCATCGCGTCCATCTCCGCCTCGGAGCCCTCGACCTCGACGATCAACAGCGCCTCGACATCCATGGGATAGCCGGCATGGGCGAAGGCCTCGCAGATCTCGATGGCGAGCTTGTCCATGAACTCGATGGCGACCGGGACGATGCCGGCGGCGATGATGTCGGCGACGCAGGCCCCCGCCGCCTCCGAACTGTCGAAGCCGAAGAGCACGGGGCGCGCGCCCTCGGGCCTGGCGATCAGGCGCACCGTCGCCTCCGTGACGATGCCGAGCTGGCCCTCGCCGCCGCAGACGACGCCGAGAAGGTCGAGGCCCCCGGCATCGAGCGCTTTGCCGCCGAGATCGACGATCGTACCGTCGATCAGCACCAGCTTGACGCCGAGCAGGTTGTTGGTCGTCACGCCGTATTTGAGGCAATGCGCGCCGCCGGAATTCATGCCGATATTGCCGCCGATCGTGCAGGCGAGCTGCGAACTCGGGTCGGGCGCGTAGAAATAGCCGTCGGCGGAAACGGCGTCGGAGATCGACAGGTTCGTGACGCCGGCCTGCACCGTCGCGGTGCGGTTGGCGAAATCCACGTCCAGGATGCGCGACATCTTGGAAAGGCCGACGACCACCGCATCCTCCTGCGGGATCGCCCCGCCGGACAGCGACGTGCCCGCCCCGCGAGGCACGACGGGCACGCCGTAGCGGTGACAGTATTTGAGGACGGCCGCCACCTGCTGCGTCGTCTCCGGCAGGGCGACGGCGAGCGGCAGGCGGCGATAGGAGACGAAGGCGTCCGTCTCGAAGGGCACCAGTTCGCGCGGCTCGTGCACGAGGCAGCCTTCCGGCAGGAGGTCGAGAAGGTCGGCGACGATCTCGCGGCGGCGGGCGAGAACCGCCGCACGCGGCTCGAGGAACCCGATCTGATCCATGCCCTTGTCTCCCCCGTCTTTTTCGGCGCACACGCTACCGGATGCAGCAGCACTACGCCCTTTTTCGGGCATGTGCAAAGTGGTCTGTTTTCTTTACCACTTTCTATTGCCGGGAGCAAATGCTAAGCATTTTCCCGGCCTCGGAAACAATGGACGCGACGCGCATGACAAATCTCGGCGACCTCGAAATCTTCTCCCGCGTCATCGCCATGGGCAGCATGTCGGCGGCCGGCCGGGCCCTCGGGCTCTCCCCCGCCGTCGTGTCCAAGCGCGTGAAAAGACTGGAGGAACGCCTCGGCACCCGGCTCTTCCAGCGCACGACGCGGCAGATCTCGCTGACCGAGGCCGGCCAGGGCTTCTACGAGCGCATCGTCGGCATCCTCTCCGGCATCGAGGAGGCGGAGGCCTTCGTCTCCGGCCGGTCGGGCGCGGTGCGCGGCTCGCTCCGGATCTCCGCGCCCACCTCCTTCGGCCGCATGCATATCGCGCCCAATCTCAAGGGCTTCATGGACAGCTATCCCGAGCTCGTCGTCAACCTCGTGCTGACCGACGACTTCTCCGACATCGTCGGCGGCGGCTTCGACATCGCGATCCGCATCGGCGAACTGTCGGACAGTTCGCTCGTCGCCCGCCGGCTCGCCTCGGTGCGCCGCGTGCTCTGCGCCTCGCCGGACTACGTCGCCCGCCGCGGCATGCCCGTCTCGCTGGACGAGCTTGCCGACCACGTCTGCCTGCCGCCGCACACCCAGGACGTCTGGCGGCTCGACGGGCCGGAAGGCGTCGTCACCTATCGCCCGCACGGGCCGCTCTACACCAATTCCAGCGAGGTGGTGCGCGAGGCGGTGTTCTCCGGCATGGGCATCGCGCTGCGCTCCACCTGGGACGTCGGCCCGGCGCTGAAGAGCGGCGAGCTGATCCAGGTGCTGCCCGAATACGAGGGCTCGCGCAACGTGGTGCTGTCGGCGGTCTATCCGAGCCGGCAGTTCCTGCCGGTCAAGGTGCGGCTGTTCATCGACTATCTCGCCGACCTCTACGGCCCGCTGCCCTATTGGGAGCGGTGAAGGCCCCCTCCGCGCTCCATGGGCGATGGCCTGCCCCTTTGGGAGGCGTCCTCAGTGCTTGTCCTCTTCCGCGTGGCGGTGACGGATCGCGCGGACGAGCAGCCACATGCCGAGGATGACGAAGGGCACGGCGATGCCGGTCAGCGTCTCCGGCTTCACCTTCAGGCCGAGCCCGTGCGCGGCCTTGGCGACATAGCCGAACAGCCCGATGACGTAATAGGAGATCGCCGCCACCGACAGGCCCTCGACGGTCTGCTGCAGGCGGAGCTGCAGCTTCGCGCGGCGGTCCATGGAGTTGAGCAGCGAGGTGTTGAGCTGTTCCAGCTCCACGTCGATCCAGCTTCGAAGCAGCGCCGTGGCGCGGGCGAGCTTTCGCGACAGGTTCGCCTGGCGCTCCTCCACCGACTGGCAGGTGCGCATGGCGGGCGCGAGGCGGCGCTCCAGGAAGAAGCCGAGCGTCTCGTAGCCCGGCACCGCCGTCTCGGCCAGCGTGCGGATGCGCTCCTGCACGATGCCGTAATAGGCGCGGCTGGCGCCGAAGCGGTAGAGGCTGAGCGCGGCGTTCGCCTCCAGCTCGGCGGCGAGCCGGGTGATCTCGGAGAGCAGCTCGTCGGCCTTTTCGCGGGCGTGCTGCTTCATGGCATTGGTGATGCCGGTCAGCCCGTCCTCGATGCGGCGGATCTCCGGCGAGAGCGACTGGGCGAGCGGCAGGCCCATCATGGCGAGCGTGCGATAGGTCTCGATGTCGAGCAGGCGCTGGACGAGCGCGCCGCGACCCGCCTCGGTCATGCCGCGGTCGATGACGAGGATCTGCGTCAGCCCGTCGCCGTTCTGGCGGAAGTCGGTGAGGATGACGCCCTGGCCGTTCTTGATCTCGCTGTAGCACAGGCTCGTCGGGTCGAAGGCGGAGACCGCCTCGCGGGTTTCCGGCGAATCGGGGCGGATCTCCAGGCGGATGCCCGAGATCAGCGTGCCGGGCGGCGAGAAGCTGTCGCCGAACGGGTGGACGGCGACCTCGCCGCCGAATTTCTCCGGCACCGGCCCGTCCCAGAAATAGGTCGAGAATTCGGTGTGGCGCTCCCAGCGCAGCGTGCCCTGCCCCCAGCTCAGCACGTGATGGCTGGAATCGCGGCCGGGCGGCGAGATGCCGCGCGAGCGCGAAAGCTCGGCCATCACCGCATGGTCGACGGCCGAGCCGCCTTCCGTGAGGAACGCCAATTGAAAGATGACGCGCGGCGACGGCACCAGCGCATACGGTCTTGCGTGAATCTCCCCCAGCGCCTGCGCGCGCTGGGCCGCCTGCGGAAAGGCGAAACTGCCCTTTGCCATGTCTGCACCTTCCCCTCATGTGCAACAGCGTTCAGTCTTAACAAATGCCAGACATGCGCCGATAGGACGCATTGACGCAGGCCGCAAGGGGGCAGACTGGACAAGATTGTTGACCAGTTCGCGGCCGCATTGGTAGTGTCGGGCCGTGACCGACGCCAGTTTCGACCTTTTCGCCCGTATCAGCCATAGCCGGACCTCGGACGAGGTCGTGCGGCAGATCGAGCTTCTGCTGCTCGAAGGGGTGCTGCGCGACGGCGACCGGCTGCCGGGCGAGCGCGAGCTTTCCAGGCGCCTCGACGTCTCCCGCCCCATCCTGCGCGAGGCGCTGAAGGCGCTGGAGAGCCGGGGGCTGCTGGTCAGCCAGCACGGCGGCGGCACCTATGTCGCCGATATCATCGGCCAGGTCTTCTCGCGGCCCGTCGTCGATCTCATCGCCCGCCATCAGCGGGCGACGGAGGATTACGTGGAATACCGCCGCGAGCTGGAAGGCATCACGGCGGAGCTCGCCGCCCGGCGGGCGACGGACTACGACCGGCAGATGCTGGCGCGCATCATGGAGGCGATGCGCGAGGCCCATGCCAATGGCTCCTTCGACGCGGAGCTGGAGGCCGATGTCGAGCTGCACAACGCCATCGGCGAGGCCGCGCACAACGTCGTGCTGCTGCATACGTTGCGCGCCTGCTACCGGCTGCTGGCGCAAGGCATCTTCTTCCACCGCCATCTCGTCTTCTCCTCGCCGGCGGCGCGCGCCGACCTCCTCGCCCAGCACGAGGCGATCCATGCCGCGATCATGGCGGGGGACGGGACGGCGGCGCGCAGCGCCGCCCAGGCGCATATGGACTATATCGCCGCGGCGATCCGCGACGCCGAGCGCAGCGGGGAATGGCAGCGCATTTCCCAGTTGCGCATGCAAAAGCGCGGCCTTCCCCCGCAAGCCTGACTTGCGCCGCAAATCTCGCGCAAGCAAGATGCACGACACTCATCCGACCGCCGCCCGCCGACAAGAGGAACGAAGACCAAATTGAATATCCTGAGCCGCATCGTCAGCGACGTCCATCTGATGTTCCGCCGCCCCGTGCGCGAGCAATATGCCGCGCTGTGCTATCGGCCGGGCAAGACGCATCCGGCCGTCGAGGTACTGCTCATCACCAGCCGCGACACCGGACGCTGGGTCATCCCCAAGGGCTGGCCGATGGACGGCAAGAGCGCGCCGGCCGCCGCCGCGCAGGAAGCCTGGGAAGAGGCCGGCGTAGAGGGCACGATCCGCAAGGAACCCATCGGCAGCTACCGCTACAGGAAGGGCATGCCGCACGGGCTGAAGGTCGATTGCCGGGTGCGCGTCTTCGCGCTGGCCGTCGACGACATGGGCAGGGACTTCCCCGAAAAGGGCGAGCGCCGCGCCGAATGGGTCGACTGCGCGGAGGCCGCGCGCCGCGTGGACGAGCCGGAGCTCAAGGCGCTGCTTCTCGCCTTCGAGCGGAAGTTCCTCGCCGGGGCCCGGAACGGCGCGCCCGGCGCCTGACGGCGCGGCGATCGCTTGCCGCCGACGGCCCGAGGCGATAGGTGGGGCTCTCGAACGGAGCAGCATGATGGCGAATTCTGAGGTCCGGCTGCGCAAGCCGACGCTGGACAAGGACCTGGAGAAACTGACCTTCACCGAACAGGCGACGCAATTCGTGCTGCGCGGCTGGACGGGGGTCGGCATCGCGCTGGTCTTCCTGCTGATCGCCACGGCGGTCGCCGGCGGCTCGGCCACCGGCACGCCGGGCGTCGTCGTCGTCATCGCGGTGACGGCCGCGCTCGCCGCCTACATGGCCATGAATATCGGCGCGAACGACGTGACGAACAATGTCGGCGCGGCGGTCGGCGCGCGCGCCATGAGCATGGGCGTCGCGCTCGTCATCGCCGCGATCTTCGAGATCGCCGGGGCGCTGCTGGCCGGCCAGGGCGTCGCCCACACGGTCGCCTTCGGCATCGTCGACCAGTCGATCTTCCCCAGCCCCGACGCCTATGCAAGGGCGATGATGGCGGCGCTGGTCTCGGCCGCGCTGTGGATCAATGTCGCGACGCTCGCCAATGCGCCGATCTCCACCACCCATGCCATCGTCGGCGGCGTCATCGGCGCGGGCGCGGCCGCCAGCGGCCTGCAGAGCGTGCAGTGGGATTCGATCGCCGTCATCGTCGTGAGCTGGACCGTCTCGCCGATCCTCGGCGGCGTGATCGCCGCCGCCTTCCTCTTCTTCATCAAGGAATTCATCGTCTACCGCGAGGACAAGATCGCCGCGGCCACGACCTGGGTGCCGGTGCTGGTGGCGGTGATGGCCGGTTCCTTCGCCGCCTTCCTCGCCAATGGCGGGACGAACGGCTTCTACGACTTCCCCCTCGGCAAGGCGCTGCTCTTCGGCCTTGCCGTCGGCATCGCCACCTATCTCGTCACGCGGCCGATCGTACGCCGCCATGCCGAGGGCCTCGACAACCGCAACCAGTCGCTGCGCACGCTCTTCCGCATCCCGCTGATCTGCTCGGCGGCGCTGCTTTCCTTCGCCCATGGCGCCAACGACGTGTCGAACGCCGTCGGCCCGCTGCATGGCGTCGTCTCGGCGCTGCGCTCGGGGGCCGCCGGCGGCGCGGCGGCGATCCCGCTCTGGGTGATGACGATCGGCGCCTTCGGCATCTCCCTCGGCCTCATGCTGTTCGGCCCGCGCCTCATCCGCATCGTCGGCAGCCAGATCACCAAGCTCAACCCGATGCGCGCCTTCTGCGTGGCGCTGTCCTCCGCCGTCGCGGTGCTGACCGCCTCCGCCTTCGCCATCCCCGTCTCCTCGACGCATATCGCCGTCGGCGCGGTGTTCGGCGTCGGCCTGTTCCGCGAATGGTACACGCGCAATTCCCGCCGCCGCCTCGACTATATCCGCAGCCGCGGCAACCGCGTCGCGCCGGAGGAGGCGCCGGCCAATCCGGACGAGACCAGCCGGCGCTATCTGGTGCGCCGCTCGCATTTCATGACGATCGTCTCGGCCTGGATCGTCACGCTGCCGGTCTCGGCGGCGCTTTCCGCCCTCGTCTTCCTCGCCCTCGACGCGCTTTTCACCTGAAAGACCCATCATGCGTGCCAATTACCGGATGCAGCGCCTCTTCGTCGGCGACGCCCTTGCGGCGGACGCGGCCTTCGAGGGCTCGAAGGAGCATTTCCACTATCTGGCGAACGTGCTGCGCATGGCGGAAGGCGACGCCGTGCTGCTGTTCAACGGGCGCGACGGCGAGTGGCGCGCCACGCTCTCCTTCCCGACCCGCAAGCGCCTGCTGCTGACGCCGGCCGAGCGGACGCGGCCGCAGCCGGAACCGTCCGACCTCCACTATCTCTTCGCGCCGCTGAAGACCGGCCGGCTCGACTATCTCGTGCAAAAGGCGGTGGAGATGGGCGCGGGCGTGCTGCAGCCCGTCCTGACCCAGCACGTGCAGGGCAAGATCACCAGCATCGAGCGGCTGGAGGCCAACGCCGTCGAGGCGGCGGAGCAATGCGGCATCCTCGCCGTCCCGCGCGTCGCCGCGCCGCGCCGGCTGGAGGACCTCCTCGCCGACTGGCCGCGCGAGCGCCGCATCGTCTTCTGCGACGAGGGCCACGACAGCCAGAACCCGCTGCCGGCGCTCAGGCGGATCGAGGAGCGCAAGCTGGCCCTGCTGGTCGGCCCGGAAGGCGGCTTTTCCGACGAGGAGCGGGCGCTGCTGCGCGGGCTCGACTTCGTGACGCCGATCCCGCTCGGCCCGCGCATCCTCAGGGCGGATACGGCGGCGGTGGCGGCGATGGCGGTCATCCAGGCGACCATCGGCGACTGGGAATGATTTTCCGCAAGGAGCGATTGGTTTTTTTGAATCTGCCTTGAAAGGAATTCGCTTGCACCGCATTTAATTCCGGTCCAAGCACCCTCCAATGCCCGGCGTCCGCCGGGCGCCATCCGTTCAGAAGAAGACGCCCATGGCCCGTGACACGACCGACCAGACGCCGATCCGCTCCGTTGCGGACATGGCGGAATACCTCGCCGACGGCTGCAAGCCGAAGGAGAAGTTCCGCATCGGCACCGAGCACGAGAAATTCGTCTTCTTTACGGCCGACAACAGCCCCGTCCCCTATCTCGGCGCGGCGAGCATCTCGGCGCTGCTCAACGGCATGCGGGAAAAGACCGGCTGGGAGCCGATCATGGATGCCGGCAACATCATCGGCCTTGCCGAGCCCAACGGCATGGGCGCGATCTCGCTGGAGCCGGGCGGCCAGTTCGAGCTGTCCGGCGCGCCGCTGGAGAACCTGCACCAGACCTGCAAGGAATCGAACCAGCATCTCGCCACGCTGCGCGAGATCGCCGAGCCGCTCGGCATCCGCTTCCTCGGCATGGGCGGCAGTCCGAAATGGACCTTCGCCGAAACCCCGCGCATGCCGAAAAGCCGCTACGACATCATGACCCGCTACATGCCGAAGGTCGGCAGCCAGGGCCTCGACATGATGTACCGCACCTGCACGATCCAGGTGAATCTCGACTTCTCCTCCGAGGCCGACATGCGCCGCAAGATGCAGGTGTCGCTGAAGCTGCAGTCGATGGCGACCGCGCTCTTCGCCTCCTCGCCCTTCACCGAGGGCAAGCCGAACGGGCTGCTCTCCTGGCGCGGCGACATCTGGCGCGACACGGACAACAACCGCGCCGGCCTCATCCCCTTCGCCTTCAAGCCGGATTTCGGCTTCATCGACTATGTGGAATGGGCGCTCGACGTGCCGATGTATTTCATCGTGCGCGACGGCAGGTACCACGACTGCACGCATATCACCTTCCGCCAGTTCATGGCCGGGGCGCTGAAGGGCGAGGTGACCGACTGGGAGCCCAATCTCGGCGACTGGACGAACCATCTCTCCACCCTGTTCCCGGACGTGCGCCTCAAGCGCTTCCTGGAGATGCGCGGCGCGGACGGCGGGCCGTGGCGGCGCATCTGCGCGCTGCCGGCCTTCTGGGTGGGGCTCCTCTACGACGACGGCGCGCTCGACGCCGCCGAGGCCTTGACCCGCGACTGGAGCGTCGAGGAGGTCTCCGCCCTGCGCGACGCCGTGCCGGCCAAGGGCCTCAAGGCCGATTTCCGCGGCAAGCCGCTGCTCGATGTCGCGCGCGAGGTCGTCTCGATCTCCCGCCAGGGCCTTGCGGCGCGCGCGCGCGTCAATGGCGACGGCGTCGACGAGACCATCTTCCTCGCCCCGCTGGAGGAGGCGCTGGCCAAGAAGTCGACGCTCGCCGAGGACATGCTGGCGCTGTATCACGGCCGCTGGGGCGGCTCGGTCGAGCCGGTCTTCACCGAGTACCAGTACTGAGCCCGCCGCAAGAAAGCAGTTTGCGCGGCTGAGATTCCCGTTATAGTGCAGGCACATGCCTGCCAACGGGAAGGGGTTCGTTATGCTTTCGCTCTACGACATGATGATGCAGGCGCAGAACGGCAATGCCGTCGAGGCCATGGCGCGGCAGTTCGGCCTTGCGCAGGAGCAGGCGGCCAAGGCCGTCGCCGCGCTGATGCCGGCCTTCTCCGAGGGCTTCAAGCGCAACGCCGCCGATCCCTATGACATGGCCGCCTTCATGAAGGCGCTGACCACCGGCGAGCACGCCAAGTATTTCGAGGATATCGGCAAGGCCTTCACGCCACAGGGCATGGCCGAGGGCAACGGCATCCTCGGCCATCTCTTCGGCAACAAGGAGGTCTCCCGCGCCATCGCCGCGCAGGCCGCGCAGATGACCGGCATCGGCCAGGACATCTACAAGCAGATGCTGCCGGTGATGGCGAGCGCGCTGATGGGCGGCATCTTCAAGCAGTCGCTCGCCCCCTTCTTCCCCGGCGCCGGCGGCACGGGTCAGGGCAATCCGCTGGCCGACATGATGCAGCAATGGGCCGAGGCGACGGGCCTTGCCAAGAAGCCGGAGCCGTCCAACCCGTTCACCGACAATCCCTTCATGCAGGCCGCGCAGGAATTCTTCGGCACGAAGAAGGACGCGGCCGCCAACCCCTTCGCCGACAATCCCTTCGCCAAGGCCTTCCAGGACATGATGGCGGGCATGGGCGGGCAGCCGGCGGCCGGCGAGACGCCGGGCGAGCCGCAAGGCTCCCCCGCCGATTCGCTGAAAGCCCTCGTCAACACGATGTTCGACACCGGCCTCGACATGCAGAAGGACTACCAGCGCAACATCGAGTCGATCTTCGAGACGATGCGCGGCGGCATGGAGACGGACGGCGGGAAGAAGGCCTGACGGCCGGGGAAGCCCTTTGAAAAAGCCCGACGCGGACCTTGGGGGTCGCACGCCGGGCAAGCGGCAGGGCTATTGGCTCTCACCCTGCGGGGAAGTCTGGCGTCGCCCCAATGATAGGACGATGCCGGGGGAAATCAATCCGTACGGCCGCTGCGCAGATGGCGGCGGGCGCGCTCGCGGGCCGCGATCGTCAGGTGAAGGCCGGCATCGGAGAAGAAGGATGCGGCGCGCACGTCCCGCACATCGTTGCGGCACAGGCCCATGTCGAAGAGCTGGTGATCGTCGAGCTCGCTCAGCCGGTTGACCATCCGGTGATTTTCCCAGGCGCGGGCAAGCTTCGCGACGGCGTTGCGAACATAGCCGAAAAGGCTCGGAGCCGGGCGGCGCGTTGCGCGGATTTCGATTTCCATCCTGCGGTCGATCATGCGCATGGCATTTTCTCCTTTCCGGCTTCGCGCGCCGTCCTCTCGACGGGGCCTGCGCGACACCTGTGATCGTTCACCGCCCGCGGAACCGGGCGGCGTTTCGGTTTCTGGCTTCAAGAAGGGCCGGCCGCCGGGAGGCTGGCGGGACGGCATGCTGTCCAGAACGTTGACCCGCGGACAGGTCATCGTTCAACAATTGCTTTTTCGCAGAATGGCATTGATCAGTCCAACGAATGTTTCTAATAGTATCAATCAAACAATCTTATGGATATCGTTATGTCCGCTCCGTTAGACATAGACCAGCTCCAGACCTTCGTGGCGATCGCCGATACCGGCAGCTTCACGCGGGCGGCGGAGCGGGTGTTCAAGACCCAGTCGGCCGTCTCCATGCAGATGCGGCGCCTCGAGGAGCGCATCGGCAAGCAGCTCTTCATGAAGGACGGCCGCGGCAACCGGCTGACGGCGGAGGGCGAGCGCCTGCTCAACTATGCCCGCCGCATGCTGCGCCTCAACAACGAGGCCATCGCCGCCTTCGACGACAACCGGCTCGAGGGCCTCTTGCGCATCGGCACGCCCGACGACTATGCCGACCGCTACATGCCCGAGATCATCATGCGCTTCGCCAAGACGCATCCCAATGTCGAGCTCTTCATCGTCTGCGAGCCCTCGGTGGATCTGGCGGAGAAGATGGCGAAGGGCGAGCTCGACATCGCGCTCGTGACGCACAATCCGCGCCAGCGCCAGTCGGACGTGGTGCGGACCGAGCCGCTCTGCTGGGTCATGTCGGCCAACCATCCGCTGCCGGAGAACGCGCCGGTGCCGCTCGCCGTTGGGCGGCGCGACTGCCAGTGGCGGCAGATCGCCTGCGCGGCGCTCGATTCGGTCGGGCGCGACTATCAGGTGCTGTTCACGAGCTGGTCCTCCACCGTCGTCGCCGCCGCCGTCATGGCCGGCATGGCCGTCTCGGTGCTGCCGGAATCGGCGCTGCGCCCCGGCATGAAGGTGCTGACGCAGGCGGACGGCTTTCCGCCGCTCGCCCCCGTGCAGATCGGCATCATGCGGCGGCCGGGGCTCTCGCCCTCGCTCTCCAACGCCATCACCAGCCACATCACCGCCTGCCTCGACAACATCACGCCGCTGACGGCGGCCGACGACCTGACCGATGCGGAGGTCAAGGTCTTCCCGCGCATGCCGCGGCTGAGGCCCGGGCATATCCTTCCGGGATGGTGACGCTGATCCCGATGGACGGCGCGCCCGCCGGCAGGGCGGGGCCGTCCACGGTGACGATCAGGCCTGCCCGCGAAAACGAAGTCGAGACGCTGCGGCGGATCGAGCGCTCGGCCGCGCAGGCCTTCCGGCTGGTCGAGGCCTTCTCGTGGATCGCCACCGGCGAGGTGCAGAGCGCCGAGCGGCACCTCGACCTGATATCCAGAGGCACGAACTGGGTGGCGACCGCCGACGGCGACCATCCCGTCGGCTTCCTCAGCGCCGAGATCGCCGGGCCGGAGCTGCATATCGCGGAGATTTCCGTCGATCATCTCCATCAGGGCTTCGGCATCGGCCGCCGGCTGATCCGCCACGCCGTCGAGCAGGCTGCGGCGCGCGGGCTTAAAGCCGTGACGCTGACGACCTTCCGCACCATCCCGTGGAACTGCCCGTTCTACGAACGGCTCGGCTTCACGCTGCTGTACGAGGCGGCGCTTTCGCCGCGCCTTGCCGGCGTGCTCGACGAGGAGGCCGGGCACGGCCTGCAGCGCGACACGCGCTGCGCCATGCGGCTGGCGATCGAGAGCTAACCGAGGCTCTTCTTCAGGAACGCCACCGTGCGCTGCCAGGCGAGGTCGGCCGCGGCCTTGTCGTAGCGGGCGGCGGCGGTATCGTTGTTGAAGGCGTGGTTGACGCCGTCATACATGTGGATCTCGAAGGTCTTGCCGTTCGCCTCCAGCGCCTTGCGATAGGCGTCGATCATCGCCTGCGTGATCTGCGGCTTGTCCATGGCGGATCCTCCGGTTTGCCAGCCGGAGGACAAGATAAGCCGCGTAGGGGCCGTCGCCCAACACAACTGCGTTACCGGTCAGGTCAGGGCGAGCCAGACGGCGAGCCAGAGCCACAGCGCCATGACGACGAAGAGGCCGGCGATGAAGAGCGGGCGGCGGTGGCTGAGGCGATTGCTGGTGACATGCACATAGGCATGGGCGTAGCGCAGCGCCACGAACAGCCAGCCGCCGGCCACGGTGACGGGATTGTCGGCATCGACGAGATAGAGGAGGATGCTGACCGCGTAGAACAGCACCGGCAACTCGAACTGGTTGGCGACGGCGTTCTTGACGACAAGGCTCTCGGGCGGTTCCTCGCGGTTCTCGCGGAACTGCTCGGGCCGCGCCCTTCCCTCCTTCACCGCGCCGACGCGGCGCAGCGACAGCAGGATATAGAGGCAAAAGACGAGCGCGACATGCGCGATGACCGGCCAGATCGTGGCTTCCGTGGGCGACATGTTGTTCCTTCGACGTCAGGTTTTCCGGCGCAGGCCTCGACCGGGCGGCATGCGCCCGGCCGAGGAACCTCGCGCCATTTAGCCGGTCAGAGCGCGCCCGGATAGTTCGGGCTCTCGCGGGTGATCGTGACGTCATGGGCGTGGCTCTCGCGCAGGCCCGCGCCGGAGATGCGCACGAAGGTGGCGCGCTCCTGGTATTCCTTGATGTCCTTGCCGCCGACATAGCCCATGGAGGCCCGGAGGCCGCCGGCGAGCTGGTGCAGCACGCCCGAGACCGGGCCCTTGTAGGGCACCTGGCCCTCGATACCCTCGGGCACCAGCTTCAGCGTGTCGCGCACTTCCGCCTGGAAATAGCGGTCGGCCGAGCCGCGCGCCATGGCCCCGACGGAGCCCATGCCGCGATAGGCCTTGAAGGAGCGGCCCTGGTAGAGGAACACCTCGCCCGGGCTCTCGTCCGTGCCGGCGAGCAGCGAGCCGACCATGACGGCCGAGGAGCCGGCGGCGATCGCCTTGGCGAGGTCGCCGGAGAATTTTATGCCGCCGTCGGCGATGACCGGGATGCCGGCGGCGTCGGCGGCCTCCACCGAGGACATGATGGCGGCGAGCTGCGGCACGCCGACGCCGGCGACGATGCGGGTGGTGCAGATCGAGCCCGGGCCGATGCCGACCTTGACGGCATCCGCGCCGGCATCGATCAGCGCCTTGGTGCCGCCGGCCGTGGCGACGTTGCCGGCCATGACGCGCACCGCGTTCGACAGTTTCTTGACGCGGGAGACCGCGTCGAGCACGCGCTGCGAATGGCCGTGCGCGGTGTCGACGACGAGAAGATCGACGCCGGCATCGATGAGCCGCTCGGCGCGCTCGAAGCCGTCGTCGCCGACCGAGATGGCGGCGGCGGCGCGAAGGCGGCCCTGCGCGTCCTTGGAGGCGTTCGGGTTGAGCTGCGACTTCTCCATGTCCTTGACGGTGATGAGGCCGACGCAGCGGCCGTCGCCGTCGACCACCAGCAGCTTCTCGATGCGGTGGCGGTGCAGCAGGCGCTTGGCTTCCTGCTGGTCGACGCTCTCCTTCACCGTGATGAGGTTCTCACGGGTCATCAGCTCGTAGATCTTCTGGCTGGGATCGGAGGCGAAGCGCACGTCGCGGTTCGTCAGGATGCCGACGAGGCGGCCGGCCTTGCCGCTGGCGCCGCTCTCCACAACCGGGATGCCGGAAATGCCGTGCGCCTTCATCAGCGCGAGGGCTTCGGCGAGCGTGGCGTCCGGGCCGATCGTCACCGGATTGACGACCATGCCGCTTTCGAACTTCTTGACCTGGCGGACCTCCTCGGCCTGCTCGGCGGGCGTCAGGTTGCGGTGGATGACGCCGAGGCCGCCGGCCTGCGCCATGGCGATGGCGAGACGGCTTTCCGTGACCGTGTCCATCGCCGAGGAGAGGATCGGCAGGTTGAGCTCGAAATCGTGGGCGATGCGGGTCGCGATGTTCGTCTGGCCCGGCATGACCTCGGAGTGGCCGGGCTGCAGGAGAACGTCGTCGAAGGTCAGGGCTTCGAGACCGGTTGCGGTTTCAATGATGCGCGCCATAGGCCAAGTTCCTCTAGGGTAAAGCTCACGCACCAAGGGGGACTTTGGGAGCTGTCCGCCTCGGTCGCTTGCAAGAAATTCTTGGAAGTTGGCGAGGGCTGGTAACACGTTCATGGCGGATTGGAAATAGAAAAACGTCCGGAATGGCTTTCCGGGCCCTCCACTCGCACGCGGCGACATCCGGCCGGCAAGTCCCCCTCTGCCTGCCGGCATCTCCCCCACAAGGGGGGAGAAGGCAGGAGGCGGGCGCGTCGGTTCAAGCCCCTCCCCCTTGTGGGGAGGGGTTGGGGAGGGGCCTCCCATCCAAACGCACGCCTCAGATATCGAACTGGTAGCTCACCGGGACGAAGCGATAGCCCTCGCCCGCCTTCTCCGCAAATCCCACGGCCGGGAACGGCATGTGGTAGCCGATGAAGGCGAGCCTGTCGGTGGCGATCATGTCGAAGACCTTCTTGCGGGTCGCCGCCGCCTGCGCCTTGTCCATGTCGAAGCGCACCTCCCAGTCCGGCCGCTGCAGCGACAGGACGAAGTGGTTGGCGGTATCGGCGGTCAGGATCATCGCCCTGCCCTCCGATTCGATGCGGAAGATCATGTGGCCGGGCGAATGGCCGAAGGCATCGAGCCCGGTGATGCCGGGCACCACCTCGCCCTCGTCCTCGATGAAGGTCAGCTTCTCGGCGAGCGGCTGCACCTTGGCGAGCACGCCCTGATGGCCCTGCTCGGCCGGCGTTCCCATGCGCTCCGGGTTGACCCAGAAATCGTATTCCGTGCGGCCGGTGACGTAGCGCGCATTGGGGAAGGCCGGCTTGCCGCCCTCCATCAGCCCGCCGATATGATCGCCGTGCATGTGGGTGATGACGACGACGGAGACCTGGTCCGGCGTATAGCCGGCATAGTTCAGGCCCTCGACGAGCCGGCCCATGCCGGCCTCGCGCCCGCCCTCGCCCATGCCGGTATCGAACAGCACGACCTCCGAGCCGGTATCCACCAGCGCCGGCGTGAAACTGTTGACGAAGCTGTCGGCCGGCAGGAAATTCTCCGTCAGCAGCGCGCCGACCGTCTCAGCGGACTGGCCGATGCCGAAGGTCTCGTTCGGCGCGCCGGAGGGACGCATGCCGTCGCGCACCGTCAGGATGCGGAAACTGCCGAGCTTGAGGCTGCGCGTCTCCAGCGGGCTCACCCGCCTGTCGGTGGCCTCGCCCGCCGTTTGCGCGACGGCCGCCGCCCGGTTCGCGAGCAGGGGCGCGGCCAATGCGCCGGCACCCGCCGCCAGGAACAGCGAGCGGCGCGAGATCGTCGAATGGTCCACCATGGGTCTACCCTCGTTGTTGAATGGCTGCATCGGCCGCAGGATGACACGGCGCAATGCCGGGCGCTCTCACGATCCGGTCCCGCCGCATCACGGGCTTGTGATCCCCGCCGTTTGACAGACGGCAAAGAGGAGCGCAGAAGACGGGC
>JBDHSZ010000026.1:0-27977 GCA_039812945.1 Shinella sp. | reverse complement strand
AGGACGCCGCCCAGCTTGGAGTCGATCGGGCCGACGTTGAAGGTGATGGCGCGCAGCATCGCGTAGAACGGCAGGTAATACCATTCCGGGACGATGTGGGCCGGGGTCTTCAGCGGGTCGGCGGGGATGTAGTTGTCCGGGTGGCCGAGATAGTTCGGCATGTAGAAGATGAACCAGGCGAAGACGATCAGGAAGATCGAGACGCCGAGCGCATCCTTCAGCGTGGCGTAGGGCGTGAAGGCGACCGTGTCGGTCTTGGACTTCACCTCGACGCCGGTCGGGTTCGTCTGGCCGGTGACGTGCAGCGCCCAGACGTGCAGGACGACGACGCCGGCGATCATGAAGGGCAGCAGGTAGTGCAGCGCGAAGAAGCGGTTCAGCGTGGGATTGTCGACCGCGAAGCCGCCCAGCAGGAACTGCTGGATCCACTCGCCGACCCACGGGAAGGCCGAGAAGAAGCCGGTGATGACGGTCGCGCCCCAGAAGGACATCTGGCCCCAGGGCAGGACGTAGCCCATGAAGCCGGTCGCCATCATCAGGAGATAGATGACCACGCCGAGGATCCAGAGGATCTCGCGCGGCGCCTTGTAGGAGCCGTAATAGAGGCCGCGGGCGATGTGCAGATAGACCGCGATGAAGAAGAAGGACGCACCGTTGGCGTGCATGTAGCGCAGCAGCCAGCCGTGGTTCACGTCGCGCATGATCTTCTCGACCGAGTTGAACGCGACGCCGGTCTCGGCGGCATAGTGCATGGCGAGCACGATGCCGCTCAGGAGCTGCACAACCAGCATCACCGACAGCATGGCGCCGAAGGTATAGGCATAGTTCAGGTTGCGCGGAACCGGATAGGAAATGAAACTGTCATGGATCATGCGCGGCAGAGGCAGGCGCGAATCGACCCATTTTTCGATGCCAGTCGTCGGCTGGTAGGTTGAATGTTCAGCACTCATTATCAGTAGTCCCCTCAACCGATCTTGATGACTGTGTCGGAAATGAACGAGAAGGTCGGCACGGCGAGGTTCTGCGGGGCCGGACCCTTCCGGATGCGGCCGGCAGTGTCATAGTGCGACCCGTGGCAGGGACAGAACCACCCGCCGAAGTCGCCGGCCTGGCCGAGCGGAATGCAGCCGAGATGGGTGCACACGCCGACCATGATGATCCAGTTCTCCCGGCTCGCCCCGGCCGAGCGGTCGAGGTCGGTGGCCTGTGCGTCGGCCGCGATATTGGCGTTGCGGGCAACCGGGTCCTTGAGGTCGGAAAGCGCGACGGCCTTGGCTTCCTCGACTTCCTGGTCCGTGCGGTTGCGGATGAAGACGGGCTTGCCGCGCCACTTGACCGTCAGGGACATGCCGGGCGTCAGGCTGGAGACGTCGACCTCGATGGCGCCGAGCGCCAGCGTCGATGCATCCGGGCGCATCTGGTCGATGAACGGCCAGGCCGCCGCCACGCCGCCCACGACGCCCGCCATGCCGGTGGTCAGGTAAAGGAAATCGCGGCGAGTGGGCTCGCCCAGGGATTCGCTTGTTGTCTCGTGTTCGCTCACGGCTAAACCATCCTCTCACGCAATGTCTGCGGAAACCGCAACGCCCCTTTGGAAACCGGCAAGATCCGGACACAATACGGCCATAGATTCCCCGTCAATCCGGCGCGTTCTATGCTTGATCGCAAATTATGTCCAGCCTTGGCAAGGGGAGGTGGGCACATTGTCGCGGGAAAATGCCGGCATCTTGACAAAGCGCGTCCATCGCCTTGAACATGCAGCACTTACGGGCTGAAAAACCGGGCGGGAAACGACGCCCCGGCGCTTTATTGCGCCGCTTCCTCATGGCCGAGGAAACCGCCCGACTGGCGCGACCAGAGATCCGCATAGAGCCCGCCTCTGGCGACGAGTTCCGCATGCGTCCCCTCCTCCACGATATGGCCGCGATCCATCACGATCAGCCGGTCGAGCGCGGCGATGGTGGACAGGCGATGGGCGATGGCGAGCACGGTCTTGCCGCGCATCAGCCGCTCCAGATTGGACTGGATCGCCGCCTCGACCTCGGAATCGAGCGCCGAGGTCGCCTCGTCGAGGACGAGGATCGGCGCGTCCTTCAGCATGACGCGGGCGATCGCGATGCGCTGGCGCTGGCCGCCGGAGAGCTTGACGCCGCGCTCGCCGACATGGGCGTCGTAGCCCTTGCGGCCGCGCTGGTCCTCGAGCTGGAGGATGAAGTCGTGCGCCTCGGCCTTGCGCGCCGCCTCGATCATCTCGGCCTCGCTCGCATCCGGATTGCCGAAGAGGATATTGTCGCGGATCGAGCGATGCAGCAGCGCCGTGTCCTGGCTGACCATGCCGATATTGGCGCGCAGGCTCTCCTGCGTGACGGCGGCGATATCCTGCCCGCCGACGAGGATGCGCCCGCCCTCCAGGTCGTAGAAGCGCAGCAGCAGGTTGACGAGCGTCGACTTGCCGGCCCCCGAGCGTCCGACGATGCCGACCTTCTCGCCCGGCCGGACGAGGAGCGTCAGGTCGTCGATGACGCCGGCGGCGCGGCCGTAATGGAAGCGCACGTTCTCGAAGCGGACGTCCGGCCGCGCGACCTGAAGCGCCGCCGCATCCGGCCGGTCCGTCAGGCCGATCGGCTGGGAGATCAGGTCGGCGGAATTCTGGATCGTGCCGATATTGCGCATGATGCTGTTGAGCTGCGTCATCAGCCGGTTGAGCAGGAAGTTCAGCCGCAGCACCAGCGCCATGGTGAAGGCGACCGCGCCGGAGCTGACGATGCCGGCGAGCCAGAGATGGATGCTCAGCACCGCCATGCCGGCGATCATCAGGCCGGAGAGGAAGGCCATCGAGGCGCGCACGGCCGTCAGCAGCCGGGTGAATTTCAAGATCGTCCCCTGGAAGATGTCGAAGCCGCCGCGCATGTAGCGGTCGTTCGCGTCGTCCCGGCCGAACAGCTTGAGCGTCTGGATATTGGAATAGGCGTCGACCATGCGGCCGTTGATCATCGAGCCCGCCTCGGCGGTAAGCCGCGCATGCTCGCGGATGCGCGGCACGAAATGGCGCGCCAGCACCGCGAAGACCGACAGCCAGACGACGAGCACCGCGGCCAGCCGCCAGTCGAGCTGGCCGAGCAGCACCAGCGTCGAGGCGGTGTAGATCGTCACGAACCACACGCTTTCCATGAAGGAGGTGATGACGTCGCCCGTCGCCTGCCCCGCCGACCACACCTTGGTGACGATGCGGCCGGAAAAATCGTTCTGGAAGAAGGCGAGCGACTGGCGCGCGACATGCACATAGGACTGCCAGCGCACCAGGTTGTAGAAGCCGGGCGTGATGACCTGCTGGTCGACCAGCGCCGTCAGGAAGGCGACGAGGAAGCGCACGACGCCGATCAGCAGCAGCATCGTCAGGAGCTCCGGCCCGTGCGCGGCGAGCAGCCCGCTCCACCCCTCGCCCGGCTTGACGCTCGCCAGCATGTCGACGAGCCGCCCGACGAACCAGAACGTCGCCGCCTCGATCCCCGCCGTGATGCCGCCCAGCACCAGCAGCGCCGCGAACGGCGCCTTGGCCTGCCGGACATAGAACCAGACGAAGGCGACAAGCCCCTTCGGCGGCCGCAGGTCGTCCTGCCGCGCGAAGGGCTGGATCCAGGTCTCGAAGAAGGAGAAGAGCGGCCGGAAGATCATGCTCCCGATATAGGATGTTTTGCCCGGGGGGCAAATTAAAGATCGGCAAGGTGGAAGGCAGACCGGCAGGCATGCATGGTCTTGATTTTCATGAGCTGTAACTTTAAAGTTACGAAGATCATGGCGCTCCTGATCAAGCAGACGGACACATTTCGCAAATGGGAGCGCGCGCTCGGCGATCCGAAGGCGCGGGCACTGATCGCCGCCCGGCTGAACCGCATCGCCTACGGCCTTCTCGGCGACGTCAAATCCGTCGGTGACGGCGTCAGCGAGATCCGCATCCATCATGGACCGGGATATCGCATCTACTTCACGCGGAGAGGCGACGAGATCATCGTGCTGCTCTGCGGCGGCGACAAAGGCACGCAAAGGCGGGACATCGCCGCCGCCAAGACACTCGCAACGCGACTGGACGGGCTGACATGAGCAAGACACTGCATATCTACGACCCGGCGGAAGCCCTCACCTCCGACGAGGCCATCGACATCTTCATGAAAGACGCCTTCGAGAGCGGGGATGCGGGATATATCGCGCATGCCCTCGGTGTCGTCGCGCGCGCAAAGGGCATGAGCAAGATCGCCGACGAGACCGGGCTTGCCCGTGAAGCCCTCTACCGGTCGCTGACCAGCGACGGCAACCCGACCCTCAAGTCCATGCTGACGATCATGCAAGCCCTCGGGCTCGAACTCACATCGAAGCGCACCGGCACATGAGCCGGCCATCCCCGCCGATCCGGCGGGGATGGCTCTTTTCACTGCGCCGCGACCTCCGCGTCGTCCGCGATGAAGCCGCCGGACTGGCGGGTCCATAGGTCGGCGTAGATGCCGCCCCGGGCGACCAGCTCGGCATGGGTGCCCATCTCGTGGATATGGCCCTTGTCGAGCACGACGAGGCGGTCCATCTCCGTCAGCGTCGAGAGGCGGTGGGCGATGGCGATCACCGTCTTGCCTTGCATGAGGGCGAAGAGGTTCTCCTGGATCGCCGCCTCGACTTCCGAATCGAGCGCCGAGGTCGCCTCGTCCAAAACCAGGATCGGCGCGTCCTTGAGGAAGACGCGGGCGATGGCGATGCGCTGGCGCTGGCCGCCGGAGAGTTTTACGCCGCGCTCGCCGACCTGCGCGTCGAGGCCGGACCGGCCCTGCTGGTCGGAAAGGCTTTCGATGAACTCCCAGGCATTGGCGCGCTTGGCCGCCTCGATGATCTCCGCGTCGCTCGCCTCCGGCTTGCCGTAGGCGATGTTGTCGCGGATCGAGCGGTGCAGCAGCGAGGTGTCCTGCGTCACCACGCCGATCTGCGAGCGCAGGCTGTCCTGCGTCACCGTCGAGATGTCCCGGCCGTCGATGGTGATGCGGCCGGCCTCGAGATCGTAGAAGCGCAGCAGCACGTTCATCAGCGTCGTCTTGCCCGCGCCGGAACGGCCGACGAGACCGACCTTCTCGCCGCCGGCGATATCGAGCGACAGATCCTCGATCACGCCCTTGTTCTTGCCGTAGTGGAAGCGGACATGGTCGAAGCGGATCGCGCCGCTCGCGGCCGGCAGGGCCGGAGCCTTCGGCTCGTCCTTGATGTCGTGCGGCTTGGTCATCATGCCCATGCCGTCATAGACCGTGCCGATATTCTCGAACAGCGCGGTCACTTCCCACATCACCCATTGCGACATGCCGTTGATGCGCATGGCAAGGCCGATCGCCACCGCCACCGCGCCGACGGTCACGTCGCCGGCCATCCAGAAATGGATGCCGATGGCGGCCGTGAAGAACATGGCGATGACGTTGTTGATGTCGATCGCGATGTTGAACTTGGTGATGAGGCGCATCTGCCTATGCACGGTGACGAGGAACTCGTTCATGCCCTCGCGCGCATAGCTCTCCTCGCGGCCGGCATGGGAGAACAGCTTGACCGTCGCGATATTGGTGTAGCTGTCGACGATCCGCCCCGTCATCATCGAGCGCGCATCCGCCTGCTCGCGCGAGACCACCATGAGCTTCGGCACGAAATAGCGCAGGATGGAGGCATAGACGACGAACCACACCAGCAGCGGCACGACGAGGCGCAGCTCCGCCGAGGCGATGATCGCGATCATCGAGACGAAGTAGCTCACCACATAGATGAAGACGTCGATGATCTTCATCACCGTCTCGCGCACGGCGAGCGAGGTCTGCATCACCTTGGTCGAGACGCGGCCGGCGAACTCGTTGGAGAAGAAGGTCATGCTCTGGCGGATCAGGTAGCGGTGCATCTGCCAGCGGGCGATCATCGGGAAATTGCCCGCCAGCGCCTGGTGCATGGTCATCGTGTGCAGCGCGCCGATGCCCGGAATGAGCACGAGCAGCAGCAGCGCCATCCAGACGAGCGTGCCGCCCTCGCGGGCAAGCAGCGTGGCGGGATCGCCGGCCGAAAGCCAGTCGACGATATTGCCGAGGAACTGGAACAGCACGACCTCCGCGATGCCGAGCACCATGGAGCAGAAGCCGAGCAAGGCCAGCCACGGCGCGGCGGGCCGCGTATAGTGCCACAGGAAGGGCCACAGGCCCTTCGGCGGCAGCGCGGGCGCTTCCGCGGGATAGGGATTCAAACGTCTTTCGAACCAGCCGAACATGGCTTTCTCCGTAATAAAAGACGGAACCGGCACGGACGGCGCAAAACGGGCGCGGTCGGGAACGGGGTTCCGGTAGGTTTGCCGCGCGGCGACGAAAAACGTCACACGGCGATTTGGAAGGAAGGCGGTCAGGGAATCCGGGCGGCGAAATGCCTAGGCGAGAGGCGGCGTCAATCCAGCCGGGAGGCGTAGCCGATGCATTGCATTCATCATGATCCTCCCTTTCTCGCGTTGCAGATGCGCTCTGGTTAACCCGGAACGGCGCAATTTGCCAGACGCTTCGTCGCAAATCCGCATCTCCCGCCAATCCTGTTGCCATGCCGCCACAGAAGGGCTAGGCGACAGGCCATGCCCGACCTTCGCATCGCCCTCTACCAGCCCGACATCGCCGGCAATACCGGCACGATCCTGCGTCTTGCGGCCTGCCTCGGCCTTTCCGTCGACATCGTCGAGCCGGCCGGCTTCGACATATCCGACCGCAGCCTCAGGCGCGCCGGCATGGATTACCTCGCCGCCGTCACACTGACGCGGCATGCGAGCTGGGAGCGCTTCGAGGAATGGCGCGCCGCAAGCGGCCGCCGCCTCGTGCTCGCCTCGACGAAGGCGGCCGCGCGCTACACGGATTTCGCCTACCGGCCCGACGACGTCCTGCTCTTCGGCCGGGAAAGCGCCGGCGTGCCGGACCGCGTCCATGAGAGCGCGGACGCACGGGTGATCATCCCGATGGTCGAGGGGCAGCGCTCCATCAACGTCGCGCTCTCGGCCGCGATGATCTGCGGCGAGGCGCTGCGCCAGACGGGCTTTTCCCGGCCTAGCCATCGCCCCACCGGAACAGCCGCGCCATGAGGGCGGCGACGCCGAAGACCAGCACCACCGCGCCGACGATGGCATAGGCGCCGCCATAGCCCCACGCGCCGATCAGCGGCTGCGAGACGACCGGCGACAGGAACTGGCCGGCGAAGATGCCGGAGACCAGGAGGCCCGAGACGCGGCCGCGCAGGGCCGGCGGGGCGAGCAGCATGGCGGCGGCGGTGAAGTTCGGCATGATCGTGCCCATGCAGATGCCCGAGACGGCCATGGCGGCGAGCACGCCGGGATAGCTTTCCGCCCCCGACAGCAGCAGGAAGGACAGCCCGGCCGAGACGAAGCCGAGGGCGAAGACCCCCATGATCCCGAGCAGCCGGCGGAAGGGCGCGAAGGCGAGCGCGCTCACCACGCCGACGAGCTGGCCGACGCCGATCGCCGCCCCCGCAAGGCTCGGCGCGGGATAGCCGAGATGCTCCAGATAGAACGGCAGTTGCGTCGGGATCATGTAGAAGGCGATCATGTTGACCCCGGCGGCGAGGAACAGCACGCCGAGCAGCGCGATCTCCCGCCCGCCGAGCCTGGCCTCCTCCCCTTCGGCCGGCGCGGTGCGGCGCAGGCGGGGCGGCTCCGGCAGGAAGGCGAGGGTCGCCGGCAGGAGCAGGATCGCCACCGTGTAGATGAGGAACGGCCCGCGCCAGTGCACCTCCGCCAGGAAGCCGCCGCCCGTCAGGAAGATCGTGCCGCCGACGCCCACGAAGGCCTGCTGCAGGCCCATGTAGCGGTCGCGCGCCGGCCCCTGGAAGAAGTCGCCGACCAGCGCCGTCGTCGCCGTCATGATGCCGCCGACCGCGATGCCGAGCGCTGCCCGGCCGACGAGGAGGCCGGGCAGCGTATCGAGGAAGAGGCCGGACGCGCCCGCGACGCTGAAGAGCACGAGCGAGGCGACGAGCAGCGGCTTGCGGCCGAAGCGGTCGACGAGGAAGCCCGCCGCCGGGGAGAACATCGCGATGAACACCGCCGGCAGCGTCAGCACCAGCCGGCTGAGCAGCGCCGCGTTCTCCACATGGGCGAAGCGCGCCGCGATGGCCGGCAGCGAGGCGGAGATCGTCGCGCCGGACATGATGGTCAGCGTGCTGATCAGGAGCAGCGTCGCATTGCGCCTGAACTCCTCGGGGGAGCGGGCGACCTCTGCCCCCGCATAGTGTTCCGGTTTCATGCCGCTGCCTCGTCGTAGCGTGTTGCGATGCGCGCCGCCTTCGGCGCGCCGGCCCGCCGGGGAAGGCATTTCAGGGAGACGGCAAGCCGGCCAGGATGGCCGGCGGGGTCGAATTGCGTCCGGGCATGGGCGGCGTGCAATGTCTCCCGGATCGCCGCGACATGCAACCGCGCGGCGACCGATCGCGGCCGTCTGGCGGTGCGGTTGCCGCCACGGCGGGGGACGGCGACGGTCGATCTGTCGGTCATGCATCGGCTCCATGTTGGAAAAGCAGGCAGCCGACGGTATAGAACCTCAAGCAAAGTTGAGGTCAACAGTCATGACGGAAGAATCCTCCAGGGAGGCGATGCCCCGCGAACTCAGCGTCGGCGAGGTCGCCGAGCGCAGCGGGATCGCCGTGTCCACCTTGCATTTCTACGAGACGAAGGGGCTGATCCACAGCCGCAGGAACCGCGGCAACCAGCGGCGCTATCCGCGTAGCGTCCTGCGCCGCGTCGCCGTCATCAAGGTGGCGCAGCGCACCGGCATCCCGCTTTCCGAGATCGCCGACGCCCTCTCCGTGCTGCCGCACGACCGGCCGCTGACCGCCGGGGACTGGCGAAAGCTCTCCGAGACCTGGCACAGGCAGCTCGACGACCGCATCGCCCAACTCACCCGGCTGCGCGACCAGCTCGACGGCTGCATCGGCTGCGGCTGCCTTTCCATGCGTGAATGCCCGCTGCGCAATCCGCTGGACACGCTGGCGGCGGCAGGTCCCGGCCCGCGGCTGCTCTAGCCGAGCCGGGTCGCCAGCAGCTTGTCGACGCGGCGGCCGTCCATGTCGACGACCTCGAAGCGCCAGCCCTGGGTCTCCGTGACCTCGCCGGTCTTCGGCAGCTTCTGCAGCGATTCGATGATGAGGCCGGCCGCCGTCTGGTAGCTGCGGCGGGCCGGCAGCGACAGGCCGAGCCGGTCGGCCATCTCGTCGATGGGCATGGAGCCGGCGATCAGCCAGGAGCCGTCCTCGCGCTGCACGGCATAGTCGTCGTCGCCTTCCTCGATATCGGCGCGGAACACGCCGGCGATCGCCTCCAGCACGTCGGCCGGCGTGATGACGCCTTCGAAATGGCCGTATTCGTCATGCACGAGCAGGATCGGCACTTCCGAATTGCGCAGCGTCTCCAAGACGCGCATCGCGTCCATCGTGTCGGGCACGATGGGCGCCTGGCGGATGAAGCCGCGGATATCGAGCGGCTGGCCGGTGAGCAGCGCCGACAGCAATTCGCGCTTCTGCACGATGCCGACGATGGTCTCCGGCCCGCCGTCGGCGACCGGCAGGCGGGCATGCGGGCTCTCGACGAGCTGCTGGTGGATCTCCTCCACCGTGTCGTCGAGGTCGATCCAGTCGACATCGTTGCGCGGCGTCATGAGGCCGCGCGCCTCGCGGTCGGAAAAGCGCATGACGCCGGCGATCATCAACTTCTCGCCGCCCTCGATGACGCCGGCGGCCTCGGCTTCGGCGACGATCGTCTTGATCTCCTCGTCGGTGACGATGCTTTCGGCGACCTCGTGCTGGCCGGTGAGGCGGAAGATCAGCCGCGTCGAGGCGTCGAGCACCCAGACGGCCGGCGCGCCGATCCTGGAGAGCAGCGACATGGCGGGCGCGACGAGCGTCGCGAAGCGCTCCGGGTTCTTCAGCGCGATTTGTTTCGGCACGAGTTCGCCGATGACGACCGACAGGAAGGTGATGACGAAGATGACGATGCCGTAGCCGAGCGGATCGGCCAGCCAGTCCGGCACGCCTTCGGCGCGCAGGATGTCACGCAGGCGCCCGCCCAGCGCGGCGCCGGAGAAGGCGCCGGCGAGGATGCCGATGAGCGTGATGCCGATCTGCACGGTGGAGAGGAATTTTCCCGGATTCTCGGCAAGCCGCAGCGCCGACGCGGCGCCGCGCGAGCCCTGGGCGGCCATGGTCTTGAGGCGCGGCTTGCGCGAGGAAACGATGGAAAGTTCGGAAAGGGCAAAAACCCCGTTCAAGAGAATGAGGAAGACAGCGATCGCGAGTTCGAACAAGGACGATGAGCCGCGCTTGGAACCGCAACGGCGCCTTTCTGTTGATGACGATGGCGCAAGATAGGGGCGCGCAGGTCCGCCGTCAATCGAACTTGCAGATCACACTGTCGTCAGGAGCGCCTCAATCGGCGCTCGGCAGGCGGCGCATGGTGAATTCGATGCGGTCGCCCTCCAGCATCCGCCAGCTTTCCACCTCGGTCCAGTAGGCGGCTTTCGGCCACAGGTCGAACCATTCGCGCGCTTTCTCCCGCGCGGCCTGCCGCTCCAGGCAGAAGGTCTCGCGCACGAAATGGCCTTCGCCGGCCGGCTTCTCGCGGCGGCGGCGCTCGATCTGGCGGCGCAGGCCCTCCAAAGGGGGCGGTCCGGGAACACGCGCCATGCAGACTTTCCTCCTGGCGACACATTCTATGGCGTAAACATAAGGCGCTCCCGCAGCTTTTGCGAGTCCCGCCCGATAGGCCGCAAACGTCCCGCGCGGTTGCAAAACGGCGCAAAGTTGGGGACTGTGGCGAAAATGCGATTCGGCGGCGCCCCGCCGCCAGCGGGAAACACCATGCAACGACCAGACCTGCCGAAAGGCCTGCCCGACGACATCGAAGAGAAGAAGGCCATGGCCCGCGCCTGGTTCGAGCAGTTGCGCGACGCCATCTGCGCCAGCTTCGAGGCCGTCGAGGACGAGCTGGAAGGCCCGCTCTCCGACCTGCCGCCCGGCCGCTTCGTCGGCAAGGACTGGCTGCGCGAGGGGGGCGAAGGCGGCGGCGGGCGCATGTCGATGATGGAAGGCCGCGTCTTCGAGAAGGTCGGCGTGCACACGTCCACCGTCCACGGCGAGTTCTCGCCGGAATTCCGCGGCCAGATCCCCGGCGCGAGCGAGGACCCGCGCTTCTGGGCCTCCGGCATCTCGCTGATCGCCCATCCGGTGAACCCCAACGTGCCGGCCGTGCACATGAACACCCGCATGGTCGTGACCACCAGCCGCTGGTTCGGCGGCGGCGCGGACCTGACGCCGGTGCTCGACCGCCGCCGCGTGATGAGCGACCCCGACACCGCCCTCTTCCACAAGGCGATGGAGATCGCCTGCAACCGCCATCCGGTCGCCGACCATGCCCGCTTCAAGGACTGGTGCGACGAGTATTTCTTCCTCAAGCACCGGAACGAGCCGCGCGGCACCGGCGGCATCTTCTACGACTGGCTGCATTCGCCGGAAGAGCTCGGCGGCTGGAACGCCGACTTCGCCTTCACGCAGGATGTCGGCCGCGCCTTCGCCATGGTCTATCCGAAGATCGTGCGCTCGAACTTCAACAGGGGCTGGACGGAGGAGGACCGCGACGAGCAACTCGTGCGCCGCGGCCGCTATGTCGAGTTCAACCTGCTCTACGACCGCGGCACGATCTTCGGCCTGAAGACGGGCGGAAACGTCGAATCCATCCTCTCCTCGCTGCCGCCGGTGGTGCGCTGGCCGTAAGGCCGATGGCGCGCTTGTGATTACGGCTTCGGCCGCCTGCATGCTACAATCCTCCTGCCTGATTCCAGACAGGAGACGGTCATGACCAATACGGTACAAGACACGATGCGTCCGGGCCCGCAACCCGCCGAAGGCGGCAAGGCTCTCCCGCACGCCTATTTCGTCGAGGAAGCCCGGTTGAAGCTTTCCGGCGGCACGCTGCACCACCTTCCCCATCACCAGACGAAGCCGGAGGAATTCCAGTCCTCCGCCTGCTTCGACGCCTGGGCGAAGGACGACGAGCCCGCCTGAAGCACCGCCGGCACCGGCCTCGAACATTCAGCGCCCGGAGCGGAACTCCGGGCTCCCTTTCCCGTTCCGGAAGGCGGCTGGTTTGGCCGGACAGGCCTCGTCTGCTATACTGCCGCCGTTGAAACGACAGGAGATGGTCATGAGACTCTTTGAATGCGGTTCACTCGTCCCCGGATGCGACTGGCATACGCGGGCCAATGACGACGCCGAAGTCGTCCGCCGCGCGGTGGAGCACCTGCGCACCACCCATGGCGAGACCATGATCCGGGAAAGCATGGTCGAGCATATCAAGGAACGCATCGTCGACGAGAAGGCGGCCGACGCCGCCTAGAGCATTTCCAGCCAAAGCGAAATCGCTTTGGCGTCGGATAATGCGTGAATGCCCCGAGGCAGGCGATCAGCCTTCCGCGGCGAGAACCTCCAGCCGGGCAAGCAGCCTTGCCCGGCCGTCAAGGAAGTTCCCGGCCACCCATTCCTCCTCGATGGCGGACAGCACCGCGCCGACCTTCGGCCCGGCGGCAACGCCTGCGGCGAGCACGTCCGCCCCGGTCAGCGGGAAGGCGGGCTTGCGCCACTTTTCCGCGCGCGCCAGCAGGCGCCGGCACAGGCCCGCGAAGGCGAGCGCCTCGGCGTCGCCCAGCCCGCGCGCCCGCGCGGCGGCGAGCGAAAGCTTCAGCCGCATGGTCAGGCCCTGCGCGCCGTGACGGTAGAGCAGCCGGTCGAAGGCCGTCTCGGCCAGCTTCGGCGCGATCTCCGGCGCGGCCGCCCAGCGATCGAGCGCGGCGGCCTCCGCTTTCGAAAGGCGCAGGCGTCCGGCCAGTGTCGCCAGCCGCTCGCGGTCGGCCGGCACCATGGCGGCAAGCCGCAGCAGGGCGTCCGGCTGCCAGCCGAAGGCCTTTTCCGCATCGATCAGTCCGGGGATCGCGTCGATGCCCCACTTCTCCGTCTCCGGCAGGATCTCCGTCAGCACGCCGGCCTGGCGCATCCACAGCAGCGCGCGGCCGGGATCGGGCGCGCCGAGCAGCTTCTTCGTCTCCGACCAGACGCGCTCGGCCGAGAGCTTGCCGAGCTTGTCCTTCGCCCGCGCGCAGGCCTTCAGGCCCTCGGCGTCCGGCCGGCCGCTGCCGTAGAGCGCGAAGAAGCGGAAGAAGCGCAGGATGCGCAGATGGTCCTCCGCGATGCGCGTCACGGCATCGCCGATGAAGCGCACCGTGCGGCTCTCGATATCCGGCAGGCCGTCCACCAGATCGATCACCGTGCCGTCCCCGGTCGCATAGAGCGCGTTGATGGTCAGATCGCGCCGCTCGGCATCCATCTGCCAGTCCGTGCCGAACGCGACTTCCGCGCGCCGCCCGTCCGTCGCCACGTCGCGGCGCAGCGTCGTCACCTCGAAGGGCACGCCGTCGACGACCAGCGTCACCGTGCCGTGCTCGATGCCCGTCGGCACCGCCTTGATGCCGGCCGCCCTCGCCCGCTCGACCACCGCCTCGGGCCGGAGCGTCGTGGCGATATCGACATCGGCCACCGGCAGGCCCATCAGGCTGTTGCGCACGGCGCCGCCCGCCACGCGCCCCTCGCCGCCGTCGCTGTTCAGCAGCGCCAGCACGCGCGCGAGCGCCGGATCGGAAAACCACGCCTCGCCCGAGACAGACGTCATGCATAAAGCCTTTCATAGATCACCCGCACGATGCCGGCGGTGATGCCCCAGATGTCATGCCCCTCATAGGGCATGCGATAATAGTGCCGCTCGCCGCCGAGCCAGATGCCGCTGCCCTGCGCGTGGTTGCGCGGGTCCATGAGGAAGGAGAGCGGCACGTCGAAGACCCTCTCCACCTCCGCCGGGTTGGGGACCAGCTCGAAGCCCGGCCGCACCACGGCAAGGACCGGCGTGATGGAAAAGCCGGACAGCGCCTTGTATTGCGGCAGCCGGCCGACCGGCTCGACGAAGCGGCGGTCGAGGCTGATCTCCTCCTCCGCCTCGCGCAGCGCCGCCGTCTCGGCGTCGCCGTCCTCCGCATCCACCGCCCCCCCCGGAAAGGCGACCTGGCCGGAATGCTTGCGCATCGTCGCCGTGCGCTGGGTGAAGATGACGCGCGCCTCCGCCCCGTCGTCGACGACGGGGATCAGCACCGCCGCGTCGCGCAGCTTCATGTCTTCGAGATGCGGGATGACGCCCGGATTGAGCAGGCTGTCGCCGTGATCGCGCCAGCTCTCCTCGCCGAGCGTCAGGCTCTGGCGGACGGCCCGGCGGCGGAACTCCGCGGCGCTGTAGGGCGGAAAGCTCATCGGGTCAGCGCATCCAGCTTGGCCGCCGGCATGATCGGGAAGACCGCGCCGCCCGAACGCACCGCAAACATCGCCACGCCGTCGATGTCGACGGTCTCGCCGAGCTCGACCAGATCGTACATCACCGCCCGCGAGACCAACGCCTCCAGCCGGCCGCGCACGAGGAGATAGGGCTTCAATTCGCTGTTCTCACCGGCGATCTCGAAGCGCAGCGGATGCTCCGGCCCCGCCTCCACCACGTCGCCGACATTGGTGCGGAAGGTCAGCACCCGCGCCGCGCCCTCCCCGCCCGCATTCATCTCGACGGCGAGGAACGGCGCGTCGACGACGCGGATTCCCACCTTCTCGACCGGCGTCACCAGATAGGTCCGGCCATCCTCGTCCTTGCGCAGCACCGTGGAAAAAAGTCGCACCAGCGGCGCGCGGCCGATCGGCGTTCCCATGTAGAACCATGTGCCGTCGGCGCGGATCTCCATGTCGATATCGCCGCAGAACGGCGGATTCCAGCGTTCCACCGGCGGCAGGCCGCGCCCGCCCGTCTCGGCGCTCGCGCGCGAGATCAGCGCGGCCAGTCCCGCCGCGTCCGTGCTTTGCCGAATTTCACCCGTTGCCATTGTTCCGTCCCGGTTCACCCCTATCTCCGCGAGAGGAAAAGGTGGATACACTCACGAGATAGTCATTTCGTGGCCGCTTGTCAGCCACGGGTGCGCTAATAAGCTTTCCATATAGGCGGCGGGCGCGGCAAGGCCACGATTCGCCGCGCGTTTCAAACGGAGGACGGCCATGGGCGTTCTGAATTCCCCCGAGACGGGCCTGGACGAAAAGGCGGTGGTCGCCGCCGCCGAACGCGCGCTCTCCGACATCGCCGGCATCCGCAACGAGGTCTCCAAGGTCATCTTCGGCCAGGAAAGCGTGGTCGAGCAGACCATGCTCGCGGTCCTGTCGGGCGGCCATGCGCTGCTGGTCGGCGTGCCGGGCCTTGCCAAGACCAAGCTGGTCGCCACCATCGGCACCGTGCTCGGCCTCGCCTCCAGCCGCATCCAGTTCACGCCCGACCTCATGCCCTCCGACATCCTCGGCTCCGAGGTGATGGAGCAGGACGACCACGGCAAGCGCTCCTTCCGTTTCGTCCCCGGCCCGATCTTCACCCAGCTCCTGATGGCCGACGAGATCAACCGCGCCTCGCCGCGCACCCAGTCCGCCCTCTTGCAGGCCATGCAGGAATATCATGTGACGGTGGCCGGCGCGCGCAACGACCTGCCAAAACCCTTCCACGTGCTCGCGACGCAGAACCCGCTCGAGCAGGAAGGCACCTATCCGCTGCCCGAGGCCCAGCTCGACCGTTTCCTCTTGCAGGTCGACGTGCACTATCCGGAGCTTGCCGCCGAACGGCGCATCCTCATGGAGACCACCGGCGTCGGCGAGGCGCAGGCGAGCGCCGCCATCTCCGCCGACCGCCTCATCGAGATCCAGACCCTCATCCGCCAGATGCCCGTCAGCGAGAAGGTGCTCGACGCGATCTTATCGCTGGTGCGCTCCGCCCGCCCCGGCAACGGCGTCGCCTCCACCGACAGGCACGTCGCCTGGGGCCCCGGCCCGCGCGCCGGCCAGGCGATGATGCTCTGCGCCCGCGCCCGCGCGCTCTATGACGGCCGTCTCGCGCCCTCCGTCGACGACGTGCTGGCGCTCGCCGAGCCGATCCTGCAGCACCGCATGGCGCTGACCTTCGGCGCGCGCGCCGAGGGCATGTCGGTGCGCGACGTCATCGCCGATCTCGTCCGGCAGGCGGGCGGCTAACAGGATAGTAGAATGGCATCCGTCGGCCAGATCGTCCAACCGACCCCGACCCGCGACGTGCTCTCGCGGGCCCAGTCCCGCGCCGCCCTCATCCCCGATTGCATGGTGGAGGCGCAGCGCCTCGCCAATACGGTGATCGCCGGCTGGCACGGCCGCCGCAAGCGCGGCATCGGCGAGAATTTCTGGCAGTTCCGCCCCTATGTCGACGGCGAGAGCCTTTCGCGCATCGACTGGCGGCGCTCGGCCCGCGACGACCACGCCTATGTGCGCGACCGCGAATGGGAGGCCGCCCATACCGTCTGGATCTGGGCCGATCTCTCGCCCTCGATGATGTACAAGTCCACCTTCGGCTCCGTCTCGAAGGAAAGCCGCGCGCTCGTCCTGATGCTGGCGCTGGCCGAGATCCTCGCCCGCTCCGGCGAACGCATCGGCTGCCCCGGCATCATGGAGCCGATCGCCGCGCGCAACGCCGCCGAACGCCTCGCGACCGCCCTCATGCACAACCCCTCGGCCGGCGGCCTGCCGGATACCGGCATGATCCGCGGCCACAGCGATATCGTGCTGATCGGCGATTTCCTCGATCCCGTCGCCGAGGTGATGGAGCGTCTCGGGCCGCTGGCCCGCCGCGGCCTGCGCGGCCATGTGGTGGAGGTCGCCGACCCGGCGGAAGAGCTGTTCCCCTATGCCGGCCGCACCGAATTCACCGATCCCGAAAGCGGGCAAAAATTGACGGCCGGCCGCGCCGAGACGCTGAAGGACGACTATGCCCGCGCCTACACCGCGCGGCGCGAAAGCCTTGCCGACAACCTGCGCCATCTCGGCTGGAGCTTCGTCGCCCACCGCACCGACCGCCTCGCCTCCGAGGCGCTGGTCGCCGTGCACGCCTATCTCTCCGGCATGCCGGCGCTGAAGACGGAGGGGATAGGCCGATGAGCACCTTCGCCTTCGCCTTTCCCGCCGTCCTCACCGCGCTGGTCCTCTTGCCGGTGATCTGGTGGCTGCTGCGCCTGACGCCACCCAAGCCCCTGACGGAGGTCTTCCCGCCCTTCGCCATCCTCGCCTCGATCATGAAGCGCGAGGAGACGCCGGCGCAAAGCCCCTGGTGGCTGACGCTGCTGCGCATGCTGATGGCCGCCGCAATCATCCTCGCCATCGCCGACCCGGTCTTCAACCCGCGCACCAACACGCTTGCCGCAAGCGGCCCGCTCGTCCTCGTCATGGACAATAGCTGGGCCTCCGCCACCGACTGGGAGCAGCGCGCCGGGACCGCCGCCACGCTGATCGACGACGCCGAAAGCCGCGACGTGCCGGTCTCGCTGGTGCTGACCGCCGACCGCCAGCACGACGCCGTGCCGGTCGACGCCCTGACCGCCCGCAACCGCCTCGCCGCCGCCGGACCGCGCCCGCTGCCGGCCGACCGCGCCGCCGCGCTCGCCGCGCTGCGCACCGCCCTCGACGGCACCGCGCCCGGCACCCTCGCCTTCATCAGCGACGGCATGGCGAGCGGCGAGAGCGACGACACCGTCGCCGCCCTGCAGGCCCTCTCCCCCGCCGAGTTCCGCCTGATCGCCGGCGACGGCGCCCCCGCCGTCGCCATCACCTCGGCGAGCAACGGCGCGGACGCCCTCTCCGTCACCCTCACCCGGCTCGACGGCGGCCCGGCGCGCCGCCTGCCGCTGACGGCGCATGACAGCCGCGGCCGGCCGATCGCCACCGGCATGGCCGATTTCACCGCCGGCGCGACCACGACGACCGGCACGGTCACCGCCCCCTTCGAGCTGCGCAACGATTTCGCCCGTCTCACCGTGGACGGGCTCGCCAATGCCGGCGGCACCTATCTGCTGGACGACGGCTTCCGCCGCCGCCGCGTCGCCTTCCTTTCCGGCGAGGTGCTGAACGCCAGCCAGCCGCTGCTCTCGCCGCTGCACTACATCAACCGCGCGCTCGCGCCCTATGCCGACCTCATCCAGCCGAGCGTCGCCGACCTTTCCTCCGCCATTCCCGAACTGCTGGAACAAAAGCCCTCCGTGCTGATCATGGCCGATATCGGCCGCCTGCCGGAAGGCGTGCAGGACGAGGTGAAGCGCTGGATCGAGGCCGGCGGCATGCTGATCCGCTTCGCCGGCCCGCGCCTTGCCGCCGCGCCCGCCGACGATCCGCTGGTCCCCGTCATGCTGCGCAAGGGCGAGCGGGCGCTCGGCGGCGCGCTGTCGTGGTCCGAGCCGCAGCCGCTTTCGGCCTATCCGGCGAACAGCCCCTTCTTCGGCATGCGCGCGCCGGAAGGCATCCTCGTCAAGCGGCAGGTCCTCGCCGAGCCGACCCCGGACCTTGCCGGGCGCACCTGGGCGAGCCTTGCCGACGGCACGCCGCTGGTGACGACCGGCCCGCTCGGCTCCGGCCGCATCGTGCTCTTCCACATCAGTGCGGAGACCGGCTGGTCCAACCTTCCCCTCTCGGGCGATTTCGTGGAAATGCTCCGCCGCACCGTGCAGCTCTCGCGCGGCGGCGGCGTCTCGACCAAGGACGGCCAGCAGGCTCAGGGCCTGCCGCCCTACCGGCTGATGACCGCCAGCGGCGCGCTCACCGCCGCCACCGGCGAGGCGAAGCCGCTCGCGGCCGGCGACGGCAGGATCGCCGGCTTCGACAACCCGCCCGGCCTCTACGGCACCGAGGACGGCTATGTCGCGCACAACCTCTTTCCGCCGGCCCACGAAATCCGCCCGCTCGCGGTCGCGGAAGGCGTCGTGCGCGAGCCGCTTGCCGGCAAGGAGACCTGGTCGCTGAAACCGCATCTCTTCACCCTCGCCGCCCTCCTGCTCCTCGCCGACTGCGCCATCGTGCTCGCGATGGGCGGAGCCTTCGCCGCCGCCGCCCGCCGCGTGCCGAAGCGCGGCGCGACCGCCGTCCTCGCGCTGGCGCTCGCCGCCGGAGCGCTTACGGCGCTGCCCGCCGAAAGCCGGGCGGCCGACGAGAAGCCGGGCGACGAGACGATCCTGTCGCGGCTCGACACGACGCATCTCGCCTATGTCGTCACCGGCGAGAGCGATGTGGACCGCATTTCCGAACGCGGCCTTGCCGGCCTCACGGAATTCCTCACCTACCGCACCACGCTGGAGCCCGGCGAGCCGGTCGGCATCGACATCTCCAGGGACGAGCTCGCGCTCTACCCGCTCATCTACTGGCCGGTGAGCGCCACGGCGGAAATGCCCTCCAGCGCCGCGATCAGCCGGATCGACGCCTATATGCGCAACGGCGGCACGGTGCTGTTCGACACGCGCGACCAGTTCGTCTCGCTCGTCGGCAATTCCACGAGCCCGAACACCGAGCGCCTGCAGGCGATCCTCGCCAATCTCGACATTCCGCCGCTGGAGCCCGTGCCGGCCGACCACGTCCTGACCAAGGCCTTCTACCTGCTCGCCAATTTCCCCGGCCGCTATGCCGGCAGCCCGCTGTGGATCGAGGCGGAGCTGGATCACAAGGAGGACCCGTCGCGGCCCGCCCGCGCGCGCGACGGCGTGTCGCCGATCATGATCACCGGCAACGACTTCGCCGGCGCCTGGGCGATCGATGCGAGCGGCATGGCGCTGCTGCCGACCGTCCCGCCGGACGAGGTGCAGCGCGACCACGCCTTCCGCGCCGGCGTCAACATCATGATGTACATGCTGACCGGCAACTACAAGGCGGACCAGGTGCACGTCCCCGCCCTCCTCGAACGGCTGGGGCAGTGACATGACGCTGCAATTCTCCCCCTTCCTGCCCTGGCTCGCCATCGCCCTCATCGGCCTTGCCGGCCTCGTCCTCGCCGCCCTCGGCTTCTGGCGCGGCCTGCGCGGCGCGTCCATCCGCGCGCTGGCGCTGGCGCTGCTGGTGCTTGCGCTCGCCAATCCCGTCTTCCTGCAGGAGGATCGCGAGGCGCTGACGACGGTCGTCCCCGTCATCGTCGACCGTAGCCAGAGCCAGGACGACGCGCGGCGCACCGCCCAGACGAACGCCGCGCTGGAAGGCCTCAAGGAACGCTTCGCGCGCTATCCGCGCATCGAGCCGCGCATCGTGGAAGCGGGCGACGACGGCACCTCGGAAACGCCCTCCACCCGCCTCTTCGACGCGCTGAACGCCGCCATCGCCGATGTGCCGCGCTCGCGGGTCGGCGGCGCGATCCTCATCACCGACGGCCAGGTGCACGACATTCCCGAGGCCTCCGCCTTCTCCAGCTTCGAGGCGCCTCTGCACGCGCTCGTCACCGGCCGGCCGGACGAGTTCGACCGCCGCATCGAGGTGGTCAGCGCGCCGCGCTTCGGCATCGTCGGCGAGAAGCAGGAGCTGACGTTCCGCGTGGTGGACGACGGTGCGGGCCCGGACACACCCGCCCGCGTGACCGTGCGCCTCAACGGCAACGAGATCGCCTCGGAGAATGCCGAGCCCGGCACCGAGCAGCCGCTCGGCTTCACCGTGCCGCGCGGCGGCAACAACATCCTCGAATTCGAGGTCGCGCCGGTCGAGGGCGAGATCACCGCCGCCAACAACCGCGCCGTCCATGTCATCGAGGGCATCCGCGAGAATCTGCGCGTGCTGCTCGTCTCGGGCGAGCCGCATGCCGGCGAGCGCGCCTGGCGCAATCTCCTGAAGTCCGACACGGCCATCGACCTCGTGCATTTCACCATCCTGCGCCCGCCGGAAAAACAGGACGGCACGCCGATCAACGAGCTGTCGCTGATCGCCTTCCCGACGCGCGAGCTCTTCGTCGACAAGATCAACGAATTCGACCTCATCATCTTCGACCGCTACCAGCACCGCGGCGTGCTGCCGATCCTCTACTACGACAACATCGCGCAATATGTCGAAAACGGCGGCGCGCTGCTGATCGCCGCGGGGCCGGAGCATGCGGGCAACGATTCCATCGCCGGCACGCCGCTCTCCGTCGTGCTGCCGGCCGCGCCGACCGGCACGATGAACGAGGCGCCCTTCTATCCGCGCCTTTCCGACGAGGGGAAGAAGCACCCCGTCACGCGCGGCCTCGAGGGCGCGAACGACGAGCCGCCCCATTGGGGCCGCTGGTTCCGCACCGTCGACGTGCAACGCCCGGACGGCAATGTCGTGATGGAGGCCAATGACGGCAAGCCGCTGCTGGTGCTTAACCGCGCCGGCAAGGGCCGCGTCGCCATGCTGCTCTCCGACCAGGGCTGGCTCTGGGCGCGCGGCTTCGAGGGCGGCGGGCCGCATGTCTCGCTCTACCGGCGCACCGCTCACTGGCTGATGCAGGAACCGGCGCTGGAGGAGGAGGCGCTGACCGCCCGCGCCTTCGGCCGCACCCTGCAGATCAACCGCCAGACCATCGGCGACGCGCCGGGCGAGGCGACGCTGAAACTGCCCTCCGGCAAGACGCAGCAGGCGGCGCTCACCGAGGCCGAGCCCGGCCTCTACCGCGCCGAGGTCCCGACCACCGAGACGGGCCTCTACGAGATCACCAACGGCGACCTCAACGCCCTCGTCCATGTCGGCGCGGTCGACGCCCCGGAATTCAAGGCGACGATCTCGACGACCGAGACGCTGAAACCGCTCGCCGACGCCACCAAGGGCACGGTCCGCCGGCTCGTCGCGGAAAACGGCGAGGCCGTCTCCCTGCCGCCGCTCCTGCCGGTCACCGGTCAGGTCCGCAGCATCGACGAGAACCGCCTGTCGCTGCGCATGACGGACGAGACGGTGCTGAAGGGCATCGACTCACTGCCGCTCTTCGCCGGCTTTGCCGGCGTCGGCCTGCTGCTGCTCGCCTTCTCGGCCATGTGGTATCGCGAAGGCCGTTGACCGGACGTCCGTTTCGGCTAATCTTCCCGCACGGCCGGAGGCGGCCGGCAGACCCGCGCCTTTCGTAAAGGCATGGCGAACGCCTCCTCACAAAACCTTTCTCCACCGTTCATCGTTGGGCGAAGGCGTCGGCAATGCGGGCACTGACGGGGACTTGGCCGGAACGGAAGGAACGGACATGCGCGATTTTCGCGATGCCAAGGCCATGGCGAAAGCCATGCGGGAGGCGCTTGCCGCCCGCACTATCGAGATCAGCCACAGCGAAGCCCTCGAGATTATCGCCCGCCAGTTCGGCGTGGAGACGTGGAACATCCTCGCCTCGAAGATCGAGGCGAAGCCGCCGGAAAGCGGCATCGCCTTCGAGCAGGCCGTGCCGATCGTGCGCATCTTCGACGTGGCGAAGGCGCATGAATTCTATCTCGGCTTCCTCGGCTTTACGGTCGACTGGGAACACCGCTACGGCGACAATTTCCCGCTCTACACGCAGGTCTCGCGCGGCGGGCTGCGGCTGCACCTTTCCGAGCATGCCGGCGATGCGACGCCGGGCGGCAACATGGTCGTCTACATGACGGGCATCCGCGCCTTCCAGAAGGAGCTGATCGGCAAGGACTACCGCTACATGAAGCCCGGCCTCGAGGACGAAGGCACGCGGCTGGAGGTGACGGTGACGGACCCGTTCCAGAACCGTATCCGGTTCATGGAACTGAAGGGCTGAAAGCCCTTTCGGGTGGTCGCCCCTCATCCGGCTGCCGCCACCTTCTCCCCGCAAGCGGGGCGAAGGGGTATGCAGCACCGGCTTCCGCAACCAATAACCGTGCGTGGGGCAAGTCCCCTCTCCCCGCTTGCGGGGAGAGGGTTAGGGTGAGGGGCAAACCACAGAGAAAACCCTTACCGCCCTTCCGCTCCATCGTCCCGCCAGGCGATCACACCCTTCAACCGCTCATGCGTATCTCCCGCAAAGGGCATGACCAGCACACGCGCCGGATCGACCGGGCCGGGGAAGCTCAGCGCATTCCAGGCGACCTTCTCGAAGCCGAGCGGGCCGTAATAGGGCGGATCGCCGACGAGGACGACGGCCTCCGAGCCCTTGCGCCTGGCGGCGGCGCAGGCGATGCGCAGTAGTTCGCGGCCGATGCCGCGGTTCTTGTGCGAGGGCCGGACGGCGAGCGGGCCGAGAAGGTGCCCCTTCACGCCGCCGGCCATGACCGGCGTCATGCGCACCGAGGCGATGGTCTCGCCGCCATCCGTGCAGACGAAGGAGAGCGACAGGTCGTGCGGCCCCTGCTCGCGGATGCGCGCGGCGGCGCGCACATGCCGGCCGGGACCGAAGGCTTCCTCGTTGATATGTTCGATGGCCGCGTCGTGGGAGACATCTTCCGTCAGGTAGACGAGATCGTGCTTGAGCATGTTCATGGATCGGGAACCGGATACGAAGCTGGGGATGCGGGTGGTCGCGCCGCCGCCGAAGGGGCGCAGCGTGGGCATCAGCGTCGTCGTGGGGTTCCCGTGGTGAACATGCGTCTCGTCTTCCCTGCCGGCCGGAGCGCCGGTGCTGGTCTGCGCGGATAGCAGAAATTTCCGTCCTGTCAAAGAGCAAAACGCACCGTTCACCAAAAAGCGCCTATCCAGCCCGCCCCCATGCGCTATCTATGAACACAGGTTCAGGCCGCGAAAGGAGACGATCATGGGCATGCTGGTGGAGGGCGTCTGGCACGATGTCTGGTACGATACGAAGGCGACGAAGGGCCATTTCCAGCGCTCCGCCGCGCAGTTCCGCAACTGGATCACGCCGGACGGCGCGCCCGGCCCGAGCGGCGAAGGCGGCTTTCCCGCCGAGGCCGGCCGCTACCATCTCTATGTCTCCCTCGCCTGTCCCTGGGCGCACCGCACGCTGATCTTCCGCAAGCTGAAGAAGCTGGAGGACCTGATCACCGTCTCGGTGGTCGATCCGCTGATGCTGGCCAAGGGCTGGGAATTCAAGGGCGAGAACGGCGGCACGCTCGATCCGCTGTTCGGCGCCACGAAGCTGTACGAGGTCTATCTCAAGGCCGATCCGCACTATTCCGGCCGCGTCACCGTGCCCGTCCTGTGGGACAAGAAGGAAAACCGCCTGGTCTCGAACGAATCGGCCGAGATCATCCGCATGTTCAATTCCGCCTTCGATCACCTCACCGGCTCGCGCGAGGATTTCTACCCCGAGCCGCTCAGCGCCGAGATCGACGCGCTGAACGACAGCATCTACGACACCGTCAACAACGGCGTCTACAAGGCCGGCTTCGCCACCACGCAGGAGGCCTACGAGGGCAGCGTCGAGAAACTCTTCGCCATGCTGGATAATCTAGAAGAACGTCTGGCGACGAAGCGCTACCTCACCGGCGGGCGCATCACCGAGGCCGACTGGCGGCTGTTCACGACGCTGGTGCGCTTCGATCCGGTCTATGTCGGCCATTTCAAGTGCAATATCCGCCGCATCGCCGACTATCCGAACCTCCAAGGCTACCTCAGCGAGCTCTACCAGGTGCCCGGCGTCGCCGAGACGGTGAACATGCGCCACATCAAGGAGCACTATTACCGCAGCCACACGATGATCAATCCGACCGGCATCGTGCCGGTCGGTCCTGAGATCGACCTTTCCGCCCCGCACGGCCGCGACGGGCTCGAAGCCGCCTGACCTACCAGAAATCCGCGAAGGCCGCGCGGCCGGCGATCTCCGCCAGCCGCCGGCGGGTGGCGGGGGTCGTCGCCTCCGGCAGGGCGTCGGGCGCGAAGAAGCCCGCCTCGACGATCTCGCGGTCCCTCAGGCGCGGCGCCGTCTGCGTGACGCCGTCGCAGCGATAGAGCAGCACATGGTCGCGCCTGCTGGTCCGCCGGTTGAAATAGACATGGACGAGCCGCGGCGGGGCGCCGAAGGCGAGGTTCCCCTCCTCGCGCATCTCCTTGGCCAGCGCCTCCGGCGCCGTCTCCCCGCGCTCGATGCCGCCGCCCGGCAGATGCCAGCCGGGCACATAGCTGTGGCGCACGAGGAAGACGCGGCCGGCCTCGTCGAAACAGGCGGCGCGCACGCCCATCGTCATGCCGCGCGACAGCGCGAAATAGCCGTGCAGCAGCCGCGTCGCCAGCCTGGCGAGCGGGCTTCGCGACGGAAAATCGGGCAGCGTCCCGGCCGGCTCGTCCTGTTCCATTCCGGCACTTCGCCGCAAGCCTTCGGCCAAATCAAGGCCCCCTGCCGCAAACGGCCGGGAATATCCACGCCTTGCGTTTCCCTCGGCACCCTTATGCTCTAAGGAGGGGTATGTTCAGACTTGCCCATATCTCGGACGTCCATCTCGGGCCGCTGCCGGCCCTCACCTTCCTGGAACTGTTCTCCAAGCGCATCACCGGTTTCGTGAACTGGCACCGCAATCGCCGCCGGCACCTGTTCACCAACACGCTCGACATCGTGCTCGAGGACATCGAGCGGCAGAACCCCGACCATCTCGCCATCACCGGCGACCTCGTCAACCTCGCCTCCTCGCTGGAGATCGCCGCGGTGAAGCGCTGGCTGCCGGAGGCGGGCGCGCCGGAGAACGTCTCCGTCGTGCCGGGCAACCACGACGCCTATGTGCGCGGCGCCTACGAGAAATCGACCCGCGCCTGGTATCCCTACATGCGCGGCGACGCCGCCCCCGCCGAATGGCAGGAGGACATGCACGTCTTCCCCTATCTGCGCGTGCGCGGCCCGGTGGCGATCATCGGCTGCTCGACGGCCGTCGCGACCCCGCCCTTCTCCGCGTCGGGCTATTTCGGCAGCCGGCAGGCGCGCGAGACGGTGAACATGCTGCGCGCGGCGGGCGAGGCCGGCCTCTTCCGCGTCGTGCTCATCCACCATCCGCCGATCGACGGCGCGACCTCCTTCCACAAGCGCATGATCGGCATCCGCCGCTTCGCCGCCACCATCTCGACGGGCGGGGCGGAGCTCGTGCTGCACGGCCACACCCATCTCAACACCGTGCACTGGCTGCACGGCCAGACGCAGCCGGTGCCGGTCGTCGGCATCGCCTCGGCCTCGCAGGGGCCGGGCGGCCACAAGCCGCCGGCCGGCTACAATCTCTTCTCGATATCCGGCGCGCCGGGCAACTGGACCGTCGAGCGCGAGCGCTATGCGCTGACGCCGGACGGCCTCGCGCTGACGCTCGAAGAAACCACGCGCTTCTAAAGCGTCTTCGAATAAATCCCTCCCCTCGCCCGTCTCCCATTCCTCAGGGAGCCTGCGCCCGGCAGGCGGCCCGAACGGGAGGAACCCGATGACCATGCTCCGCCACACCATGCTGCTCTCGTTCTGCGCCGCCGTCTCGCTGGCGGCGCTGCCGGCCGCCCGCGCCGCCGATGCCGACACGACCACGCCGCCGGTCGCGACCGAGACCACGACCACCTGCACCGACGGCAAGATCTGGGACGCGGACCGGAAGGAATGCATCGCGCCCGAGGAGATGAAGCCCGCCGGCGACAAGAGCACGACGGAAGAGCAGAAGAAGAGCGAGCGCGAGATCGACGACAGGCTCTACGAGGCCGCCCGCGAATTCGCCTATGCCGGCCAGTACGGGAACGCCCTGCGCGCGCTGCGCGCCGCCTCCGACCAGGAGGACCCGCGCATCCTCAACTATCTCGGCTACAACACCCGCAAGCTCGGCGACATGGCGCGCGGCATGCGCTACTACAGGCGGGCGCTGCAAAAGGACGAGAACTACATCCTCGCCCGCTCCTAAATGGGCCAGGCGCTGATCGAGCAGGGCGACATCGAGGGCGCCCGCGTGCAGCTCGTCGAGATCCGCGATCGCGGCGGCGAGGGCACCTGGGCCTATCGCGCGCTGCTCCGCTCGCTGGGCGGCGAGCGCACCGCCTATTGACCATCCCGTACGGCGCGCTCGCGGCTCGACCGCGAGCGAACGCGGGAAACTGCGTTCGCAAGCGCCGTTCATGCTTGCGGACCCAAGGAAGAATGTTTCATATCAGACGGTCGCCGCCCGGCCGGGGACGAATAGAGTTTTGATCCCGAACGTTTCCTTGGAAAAGCAATGCGTCCGACGGCAGAATCGAATGAGTTCCGGCGAGAATTGGTCAATCTGCTGCCGAAATTGCGCCGTTTCGCCATGACGCTGACGCGCAACGGCAGCGATGCCGACGACCTGGTGCAGGAGGCATGCGAAAGGGCCATCACGCGCAGCCATCTGTGGAACGGGGAAGGCCGGCTGGAAAGCTGGGTTTATGCCATGACGCGCAATCTCTGGGTGGACGAGATCCGCAAGCGAAAGGTCCGCACAGGGTCAGGCACGGTAGATGTGGCCGAGCAGGACAGCCTGCATATCGACGCATCGGCCGACAAGGCGGTCTATGCCAAGCAGTTGCACAAGTTGATCATGACCATGCCGGAGGGCCTTTCCAGCGTCTTCCTGCTGGTCAATGTCGAAGGCCACAGCTACCGGGAGGCGGCGGACATCTTGGGAATACCGATCGGCACCGTGATGAGCAGGCTTTCGGCGGCCCGCATCAGGCTCGCGGCCATGATCTCCGAACAGACCGAAAGGAGGGCCTGATCGTGGAAAGCACGCAGGGTCTCCCGCTCGAAGTCCGCTTGTCGGCCTATCTCGACGGCCAGTTGCCGGAAACGGAAGTGGAGGAAATCAACGCCATCCTCGCCAGCGACGACGACGCGCGCGCCGTCTACGAGAAGCTCAAGCTCGGCAGCGAGTTCGGCGCGCGCGCCTTCGACAGGATGCTGCAGGAGCCGATCCCGCTCGATCTGGTGCGCAACATCAAGGAAGCCGGCAGGAAGGACGACGAGCCGCAGAAGCTCGGCTTCGCCGCCGTGCCGATCTCCGCCACGCCCGCCCCGCGCCGCAGCGCCTTCTGGCCGCAGGCGCTCGCCGCCGCGCTGGTGATCTTCCTGACCGGCGGGGCCGCCGGCTACCTGATCTCCGAGCAGAAGCAAACCTCCCAGGTCGCCGCCA
>JBDHSZ010000025.1:0-28529 GCA_039812945.1 Shinella sp. | reverse complement strand
AAGCGGCCCTTTTCCATGCAAGACAAAACAGATAACGCGGGGTGGAGCAGCCCGGTAGCTCGTCAGGCTCATAACCTGAAGGCCGCAGGTTCAAATCCTGCCCCCGCAACCAGAATTGATGAATTAACCCCGTTGCCAACGCAGCGGGGTTTTTTGTTGTCTGTATCTGCCAGCAGCAGGATCGCGCCAAGTTCCGCCATGTCGTCGAGTGCCGATCGGCGACGTGATGGGCGAATTATTGTCTTGCATTCCCTCTGTGGTTGATCGAAGCTGCGCTAATGTTCACCCATGAGCATGGGGGTCGGCAACGATCGCAGCCGATCCCGGGAGGCAGGACGTGGCTGATACCGCAGGACTCCTGATCAAGGTACGTGGCGACGGGACGGGATCGCGGACGGGCGAGCGTTCCCTGGGCCTGAAGGCCGGCTCGATGGAGCGGATACTGGAATTGCCGCCCGCGTCCGGCGGGGCGATGGGGGCGGATGCCGAGGACGGGGCAACCTGGCTGAGGGCCGAGGCACGGACCCGCGATGCCGACAACCCCTGGGACGATGCGCACGCGCTCCTCGAGCGAGGTGCCGGATTTTCGGCGGATGGCGGGCCGCCGATCCTCGCGGTCGAGCCGGACCTGGCGCAGCGATGGGACTTTCACGAGGGGGAGACTGAACATGGCATGGCGGCGGGCGCCCATCCGGTCTGCGCCTACGATCCGCCGAGCGTGAAGGGTGGCGTGCCGCCCGCGCCGGAGATCGTCGCCTGGAACGCCGGGCCGGATTTCACCCAGCTCGCCGCCGCGCGCAAGAAGGTCGGCGCGAAGCAGGCCGGGATCCTTCTCGCCCATCTCGACACGGGCATCGATCCGAAGCACCTGACCTGCCCGGCGGGCCTTGTCGACAAGACGCTCTGGCGCAATTTCGTCCGGGACGGGCACGGGCCGAACGATGCGGTCGACCATGCGCCCGCCGGCACGCTGACGGCCAATCGCGGGCACGGCACGGCCACGCTCGGCCTTGCCGCCGGCAACCGGCTCGACGGCACCTCGCCGGGCTGGGAGGGGTTCACGGACTATGTCGGCGGTGCGCCGCTGGTGCGGGTACTGCCGGTGCGGGTTGCCAACTGGGTGGTGCGCTTTTCCACCTCGACCCTGGTGCAGGGCTTCGACTATGCCCGCCAGCAGGGCGCGCATGTGCTGACGATGAGCATGGGCGGGCTGTCTTCCGCCGCGCTGGTCGATGCGGTCAACCTCGCCTATGAGCACGGCGTCTTCATGGTGACGGCGGGCGGCAACAATATCGCCGCGGTGCTGTCGCCCAAGAGCATCGTCTTTCCGGCGCGCTACCAGCGCGTCGTCGCCGCTTGCGGCGTGATGAGCGACGGCCGCGCCTATGCCGGCCTGCATCCGGGCACCATGCAGGGCAATTACGGGCCGGACGCCAAGATGGAGACGGCGCTCGGGGCCTATACGCCGAACGTGCCCTGGGCGGAGATCGACTGCGGCAAGGTGGTCGACATGGACGGGGCCGGCACGTCGGCGGCGACGCCCCAGGTCGCCGCGGCGGCCGCCCTCTGGCTCGCCGAGCATTGGAATGTCGTCAAGGCCTATCCCCAGCCTTGGATGCGGGTGGAGGCGGTGCGCGCGGCGCTTTTCGCCTCGGCGCGCAAGTCGACCGCGCTGATGGACCGCAAGGAGACCTTCCGCAAGATCGGACAGGGCGTCGTCCAGGCGGCGGCCGCGCTCGGCATTGCGCCGCCCCCGCCGGCCAGGCTGAAGAAGCTTCCGCCCGCCACCGAATCCTGGAGCTGGCTGAATCTCCTGCTCGGCGGCGGGGTGAGCCTTGCGCCGGGCGGGCCGGCCGCGCTGCAAAGGCAGCGCATGCTGGCGCTGGAGCTGACCCAGATGGCGCAGCGGGTGGCCGAGATCGACGCGGCCATTGCCGATCCCGGCGCGGACCCGGCGGAGATCCCGCCCGTCGCGCGCAATCGCTATCTCGAGGCGGCGCTCGATGCCGGAACGCCGTCGAAGCCGCTGCGGGCCGTGCTGGAAGCCGCTCTCGGCCGCCGGGCCTCGCCCGCCGCGCCCCTGCCGTCCGTGCCGGCACCGGCGCCTGTCCGCCGTCAGCCGCGCACGCCGCCGCCGCCGCAGCGCCGGCTGCGCGTCTATGCGCTGGATCCCTCGGTCGGCAAGGCGCTCGCCTCCGTCGCGATCCATCAGGCGACGCTTCCGCTTCCCTGGGACGACAGCGCCGAGGCGCCGCTGCTGCCGGGTCCCGTTGGCGAATATATCGAGGTCGTCGATGTCGACCCGGCATCCGACCGCGCCTACGACCCCGTCGACCTCAACGACAAGACCCTGCTGGCCCAGGACGGGCTCGCCCCGTCGGAGGGCAATCCGCAGTTCCACCAGCAGATGGTCTATGCCGTGGCGATGACGACGATCGGGCATTTCGAGCGGGCGCTCGGCCGCCGGGCGCTCTGGGCGCCGCGCTACGCCTCCCATACCGGCCGCGACGGCGAGCCGAAGCTCCGGGGCTACGAGGTGCCGCGCCTGCGCATCTATCCGCATGCCCTGCGCACGCAGAATGCCTATTACAGCCCGGACAGGAAGGCGTTGCTGTTCGGCTATTTCCCGGCCGACAGCCGGCCGGGCGACGTCACGGCCGGCGGCTCGATGGTGTTCAGTTGCCTTTCCAGCGACATCATCGCCCACGAGACCTCCCACGCCCTGCTCGACGGCCTCCACCGGCGTTTCCAGGAAGCCTCCAATCCCGATGTGCCCGCCTTCCACGAGGGGTTTGCCGATATCGTCGCGCTGTTCCAGCATTTCACGATGCGCGAGCTGGTGAGCTTCGAGATCGCGCGGGCGCACGGCAATCTGTCGGCGGTCAACCTCCTGTCGGGCCTTGCCCGCCAGTTCGGCGAGGGCAGCGGCCGGGCCGGCCCGCTGCGCGACTACGGCGAGCCGGCCATGGCGGCGCTCGACTACGACACCACCTTGCAGCCGCACGCCCGCGGCTCCATCCTGGTCTTCGCCGTCTACGACGCCTTCCAGGCCATCGTCGCCCAGCGCACGCAGCACCTCATCCAGCTCGCGACGGGCGGAAGCGGCGTCCTGCCGGCGGGCGCGCTGCATCCCGGCCTGGTCGAGCGGCTCACCGACGATATCGTCGAGACGGCGCGGCAGATGCTCGACATGTGCATTCGCGCGCTCGACTACTGCCCGGCGGTCGACATCACCTTCGGCGAATATCTGCGCGCGCTGGTGACGGCGGACCTCGACGCCTATCCCGAGGATACGCGGAACTACCGGCTGGCCTTCATGGAGGCCTTCCGCAAATGGAAGCTCCTGCCGCGCGGCGTGCGGACCATCTCGCAGGAGACGCTTGCCTGGGATACGCCCGCCGGCCTGCCGACCGCCTGGCTGGTCAAGGTGCTCGGGAAGATCGACCTCGGCTGGGACCGCCAGCTCACGCGCTCGAGGATATTCGACCTCAACGAGGCGAACCGGTGGACGCTGTGGGCCGGGCTGAAGGAGGCCCTGGCCGCCGACGACGGCCTTTATGCCCAGCTCGGCCTGCTGCCGGGCCTCGGGCGCTTCCGGAATGACGGGACCTTGAGCCGCAAGGCGGACGAGGGCGGCTCGACCTTCGATGTCTACGGCGTGCGCCCGACGCGGCGCGTCGAGCCGGACGGCTCGTGCCGCACCGAGGTGGTCGCCGTCGTCCAGCAGCGCATCCCGGTTCGGCTCGACGGCACCGCCGCGCCGGACGGGGTAGAGCGGGGCGAACCCTTCTTCTGGTTCCGCGGCGGAGCGACGGTGATCATCGATCCGCGCAAGGACCAGGAGGCGATCCGCTACGCCATCATCAAGAGCACCGGTAGTAAGGAGCGCCGCAGGCGCCAGGCGCAGACCGCCGCGGCCCATTTCATGTCGCCGCTACGCGCGCTCTATTTCGGGCAGGCCGTCCGCGAGCCCTTCGCCCTGCTGCATTGCGACCATGGAGGCGAGGATCATGGCTAGGACCGCAGCGAAAGCCAGGCGGAAGCCGGCGGCGCAACCGGCCCCGCCGGCCGGCCCGGATGCGGCCGCCGCCGCGCGGCCCGTCCTGACGGTCCGCCATTATTGCCAGGGTATCGGCGACTGCCACCTGCTGTCGTTCCCCAGGCCGGACGGCTCGCTCTTCCGCATGCTCATCGACTGCGGCATCCATTCCTCGGTCGCCGGCGGCGCCGAGCTCATCCGCGAGATCGCCGCGGATATCGCGACGGAGACGGGCGGGCGGCTGGACGTGCTGGTCGTCACCCACGAGCATTGGGACCACGTGTCCGGCTTCGTCAGCGCGGCGTCGGTTTTCCAGGGTTTCTCCATCGGCGAGGTCTGGATGGCCTGGAGCGAGGATCCCGACGATCCCGACGCCGTCGCCTTCGACCGCTTCAAGGGGGCGGCGCTGGCCGCGTTGCAGGGCGCGAGCCTGCGGCTGGACGGCCTTGACGATCCCGGCGACTATGTCGCCGGGCTGCGCGACGGGCTGCAATCGGTCATGGGCTTCGAGTTCGGCGCGGCCGGCGAGAGGGTCCGGGCCGCGCGCGATGCGGCGGCGGCGCTGGCCAGCCGCCAGCCGCCGGTCTATCTCGGCCCCGAGACCGCGCCCTTCACCCTGCCCGGCCTTGCGAACCTCAGAGTCTACGTGCTCGGGCCGCCGCGCGGCCGGCAGGCCCTGCGGCTGGAAACGAAGGCGGGCGAGATCTATCCGCCGGGCGGCAATGCGGCCGCCGCCTTGCTGCGGCCCCTGCAGGGCGCGCTGGCGGTGAATGACGGTGGCGGCGGCGCCCTCGACGACGACGCGCCGTTCGATGCGCATGTCGGCATCTCCTTTTCCGGGATCCGTGACGGCAGCGAGGAGGGGGCGACGGCCGATTTCGTCAGGCGCCGCTATCACGATCCTCTTCCGGCCGGTCCCGGCAAGCCGGGGATCAACGATGCGACGCTGCGGGACCAGTCGTGGCGGCGCATCGATGCCGACTGGCTGGCGCCGGCCGCCGACCTTGCCATGCAGCTCGACCGCGGCGTCAACAACACCAGCCTCGTGCTGGCCTTCGAGGTCGTCGACGGGGGAAGGGTCTTCCTGTTTCCCGGCGACGCGCAGATCGGTAGCTGGCTAAGCTGGCAGGATGTCGAATGGACGGTCGGCGAGGCCGGCGTCAAGGCGGCCGACCTCATGGCGCGCACGGTCTACCTGAAGGTCGCCCACCACGGCAGCGAGAATGCGACGCCGAGCCGCAGCGGGCTCGACCTGATGACGAGCCCCGACCTTTCGGCCTTCATCCCGACGAGCAAGGCCGATGCGCGAAAGGTGCACTGGGCAGGCATGCCCTACGACGCGATCCTGACGGCGCTTTCGGCGAAGACGGCCGGCCGTGTCCTGCGGGCCGACGACGACTGGCTTGCGCTGCCCGGCGGCTCTCCCGCCTTTACGGCGCCGTCGGGCTCGATCCTCGCCGTCCGTGGCGCCGCCCGGGATGCCCGCCACGGCAAGGGCGGGCTCTGGGTCGAGGTCGACCTTGCCTGATCGGGAGATGCGCCGTGCCGACAGTGAAGATCCATGCAAGGCCCGCCTGGACCGACGCCTGCCCGGTGGCGGCCGGCACGACCTATCGCCTGACGGCCTCCGGCCGCTGGTGGGACTGGTTCGTCCCCTGCGGGCCGGACGGCTATTCGACGAAGCTCCTCGCCCCGCTCGCCCATCGCCGCCGCGCGCCGGGCGAGGCGTGGTTCTGCCTGATGGGCGCGATCGACCGGGACGAGCCCGCCGCCTTCCGCATCGGCGCGCAAAGGACATGGACGGCCCCGCGGAGCGGCATGCTCGCCTGCTTCGCCAACGACCTGCCCGGGATGTACTGGAACAACCGGGGATCGATCACGCTCAGCATCGCGCCGGTGGAGAAGGAAGCATCGTGAGCCGCCGCCCGCGGGCAGGGTCTTCGAGGTCGGCAAGCGTGCCGCCGGCATGCTTGCCGGCGTCGCTCCAGTTCAGGGCAGCGACGGGAAGGGGGCCGGGAAAGGCTCGTCGCCGTAGAGGAAGTAGGAATCTGCGGCCCCGCCGCCTTTCAGGGTGACCCCGGAGCGATCCAGCTCGGCGACGAAGACACAGGCCGAACTGCCGGTGCCCGGGCTCTGCCGCCGTTTGTCGGCGCAGGTCGTCGGATCCTTGTGGCAGCGTATGGAGTATCGGCCGCCGTCGCTGACGGGTCCCTGGCGCTGGAAGCACCACGCGCTCTTCGGCGGGAAGGCGAGCCAGCGGTCCTGCGCCGGAGGCTGGCTCAGCCAGACTTCGATCGGTCCCGACCCGATCGCGGCGAACTGGACGGGACTGGCCGCCATCGCATAGCCCGCCGCTTGAAGGTCGAGAACCGCCTTGACGGCCACCTCCCGGTCGCCGGCCTGCCCGTAGCGGACCTCGTTCCTGCCGGCGGCCGCCCGCGTGGTCGCCGGCGCGCCGTCGATGCCGGACACGTCCCAGTTCAAGCCGCCCAGCATATCCCCCGCGGCGGCGGCTTGCGCGCGCGTCATGGATCCGCCGGAGTCGATATTGGCGAAGTTCACGACCAGCGGCCGCGGTTCCCGCATGACGAAGAGGAGTGGCCGCAATGCGTTCATGGCGTCGCGCGTCTGCTGGCCTATGCTTGTGCCGCCGGTCCTGGCGAGGGTTTCGAGATCCGAGAATGCCCGGCGCGCCTCGGCGCGCGTCGCGGCCCATGACGGCTGGTCCCAGTCGGATTCATCGATCCGGCCGAGAAGATAGAACAGATTGAGGCGGCCTTTCGGTGAAAGCCCGCGGCGCGACACATCCGACGCCATGCGCACCAGGCCGTTCGCCACCGCCAGCCGATCGGCGCCGTTCAACCGGCTCGCCCCGGTCAGGCTCGCTTCGATCCGCGCCGTCATGGCTTCGCCCTGCTCGGCATCGGCGTTTATGTCGCCCATCTGCCTGAGAAGGTCGGCAGAGGCAGGGGTCCGGACGATTGGCTGAGGCTGCGAGGCGATCAGGCTGGTCAACAGTCGCTCACGCAGCTCCGGGTAGCGGTAAAGGAAGGCCGCGATGAGCACCACGGCCATCATGCCGATGCTCAGGGTCACGAGTCCCCGGCGTTTCCACCATCCGGGAGGAGGCGTATCCGGTTCATCCGGAGGATCGTCCCCCGGCTTGTTCAGCGATCCGGCCAGGGTGAGATTGCGCGTGACGAGCTGCCCGTCGAAAACCGGCTGCTGGCGCATTCCAGTTTTTTCGGCGACCATCGAGCGAACGTGTTTCAGCAGTTCCTCGATCGCGACGCCCGGCCTGGGAAGATGCTCGATAAGGGCGTCGGTATAGGGACTGTGCCCGGCCCCCTCGCCGTCCTCCGCCGTGCTGCCCGGGCCCGTCGCGTATGAGATCAGGATGTCGGGCAATTCGTCCTTCGGGATCGTGTCCAGGCCCGGCCGGTGAATCGTCACGGATTTCTTGCGTCCGGTCTCGGGGATACCCTGGAACGGATTGTTGCGGCAGGCATCGAGGAACAGGAGCCCGGTGCATTTCTTCTCGACGATTTTTTCAACGATCGCGGCGACCGGATAGCATTGCTCGTCGATGTCCACCGGCTCGTACAGCCGCGCATTGACGGGCATGAGATAGTTCCCGCCGCCGGGGCCTTGAATGCCGTGCCCCGAATAGTAGAAGGCCGCGATCCCGCCCTTTTCCAGCGCCTCGGCGAAAGTCCGCACGAAGGCTCTCATGGTCCCCTTGTCGATGTCGTATTGCGGCGCGATCAGCTCGAAGCCGAGGTCCGCGAACAGATGCGCCATGCGGGTGGCGTCGTTGCGCGGTCCCTGCAGGTCGCGGGCATTGTCGCCGTAATTCTGGTTGCCGATGACGAGGGCGACGCGCCTAGACATCGATCGCCAATCCCGTCCGGCCTTCCGCGGGCATGACGACCTTGTATTTCCAGCGGCTGCAGAGTTCCGGCTCTGCCCAGAGGGCTGCGTTCTCCTGTCGGTAGTTGAAGTAGAACGTCTTTTCGCGATCGGGATCGGCGACGAGGATTCGCGCGATCGCCTCGGCATCGGGAAAGCCGTGGCGGGTGCCGTCGGTCGAAACGGCAAAGCGCGTGCAATCGATCAGGGTCAGCAGCTCGGGAGACAGATTGGCCTTGCTGCCATGGTGCGACAGCTTGAACAGGTCGAGTTTCAGGCGCCGTTGCGGGCTGTAGCCCAGGGCGCGCAGGCGGGCGGCCAGCACCGTCGGATGGGCGTCCGCGGCCATCAGCACGCTGCGGCCGCCGTATTCCGCGACGAAGGCGATGCTTGCGCCGTTCGGCGTGGCGCGGTCGGCGCGGAACGGGCGGCGGGCCAGCGCCGCAACGTCAAGGCTCGACAGGACCTCCAGCCCTTCCGGCGTGGCGTCGGCCCTGTCCTTGTCTCCGAGCCGCAATGCGGCGGCCGCCAGTGCCTTGTCCCAGTCCTTTTCCAGCGCGGAGAGAGACGCATCGTCGGGCGAGAGCAGGGTCACGCGCAGCCCGTGCAGGTCGATGGGGGCCGCGGCCTCGGGGCTGTCCGTGGAGACGGGGCCCTTGCCGAAGGCGCCGTTCCAGGTCCAGCCGAAGCGATCGATCCCCTTCGACAGCTTCTCGCCCTGCAGAACCGAGAGGACCTCGTGTTCGTGCCGGCGCGCGCGCGCCGTGCGCAGATGGTCGTGCGCGTTGAACCAGACGTCCGAGGGGGTGAAGGGCGCCTGCTTCTCGGCCGCCATCGGTATCGCGCCCTCGATATGGTCGGCGTCTATATGGGTGATCACCAGGAGATCGATCCTGCCGGTCGCCGCCAGCCATGGCCGCAGGGCGTGATAGTCCGCGGTCCGGCCGAGGTCGATCACGGCATGACGCGGCGCTTCCGCTTTCCCCCATCGCAGGCAGAGGGCGTCCCCGTCCGATCCGGGATGCATGGTGAGGACGAAATCGCTCATGGCGCCTCCGGTGGAAGTTGCAGGACGGTGAAGGCCTTGGCCGGATCGCAGCTCATGGCCGTGTCGCGCGCCTCGGCCGCGCGTGCGTGGCCGGTGATCGCCAGCGCTTCGGCCAGCCAGTCCACGGCGAGCGACGTCACCGGCACGCCGCGGCCGAGCGCCTCGTCGAGCAGCTCGCCGGCATCGCGCCCCTCGCGCAGACGGTATCGCGCCAGGATGACGGCGCCGTCGGGCAAGGTCGGGAACCGGTCGCAGAGGTTCCGCAGCCTTTCCTCGGAAATGCCCAGGGCCTTGGTCTGGTGCGTCGCCGTCGCGACCAGCGCGGCGCAGATCGCCGCCAGCGGATTGAGCGCCTTCTCCATCGCCTCGCGCAGCGCGCGGGTGCCGATGGCGCGCAGCGCCGCGCCGGCCTCGGGGAAGTTGCGGCGGCCGAGGAAGGCGAGCATCGGCCCCCATTGGCGCGAAACCGCATAGCTCGCCAGATGCGCCCCGCGCCGGGGCGGCCTGTCATCGGCCAGAACCTCGACCTCCCAGGGGTCGGGGGTTCCGGACCAGGTGCCCGCATAATGTCCGATCCGGCCGATCAGGGGCACGAATGCGCGTTCGCGCCAGGTATCTCCTGTTGCCTCGATCCATACCGGGGCGCCGCTGCCCTTTTGCGAGAACCGTTCCTCAAGGTCGTCCTCCGCCAGGAACAACGACAGCCGCCCATCATGTGCCCTGGGCTCGAGCCGCATGCCGGCGGCGGCGTTGATCCGCAGAGCGGGCGCTTCGTGGTCGAAAAAGCCCATGCGGTGCGGGCCGGGGGGCACCACCGCGGCCGCGACGGCGCGCTCCAGCCATTCGTGCGGCGATTGCGGCTGCGGGATGTCGACCTTGACCGTTTCTCCCGGCGAGACCTCGACATGGCGGAACGTCTGAAGAATGCCCGGGCGGCGCAGGTCCATGAGCCAGACGCCGGGGGGCAATGCGCTCTCGGCCTGGCCGCCTTCGCCGGGAGCCATCAGGATTTCGGTCGGCAAGCCGTCGTCGTCCGCCCCGGCGGCCCGCACGCGGCTGAACATGACGAGGGCCGGCCCCGTCCCGGGCACGTTGACCTCGAGCTTCGCGTCGCTCGCTGCGGCCACGCCCATCGCCCGTATGGACCGGAGGGAGTAGTTCGGCCGGTCCGGCGGCAGTTTTCGGAATGCGACGGGAGGGCGCGACTTCCGCGTCTCCTCGCCGATCGGATCTCCATGCTCGTCGGTCGCGACCAGCCGATGCGTTCGATCGGATCTCACGCGGACGCGGGCGAAAGGATCGGGCCCCGCGGCGCCGAGGGTCTGGAAAACCGTGGCGTCGTCCTCGAAAACGCTGATCCTGGCCGTGCGGATGTCGTGGGGCTCGTCGAGCGACAGGAACATCGTCATCCTGTCGTCGTCCGGGACCGATGTGACGACGAACGACTTGCTCTCCTGCGTGTCGGGCACCTGGAGAGGTTCGTTCTCCTTCTGCCACAGGCCAAGGATCCTCTCGGTGATCTCGCTGAGCCGCCGCGTGTTCACGGTCCGCTCGTCGTTGTCGGCCGCGCAGCCCCGCAGGGCGTCCAGCAGCGCAGTGGCGAAGAGCGTGGGGCGCCCGTCCTTTCCGCCATATCCCGCGCCGTCGTACTGCGTCGACATCATCACCTGCGGCCGTCCGGAAAAGGTGCGGGCGACGCCGCCGATCAGCGCGGTTCCGAACGTTCCCTGATGCGGCAATTGCAGATCGACCTGCATGCGGCAGCAGTCGAGGATCACCAGCTTGTCGCGCGGCACGAGGGTCGACAGCGCATCGATCAGTTGCTCCGCTTCGGTCATGCCGGCATAGGGGTCCAGCGGGTCGCTGCCGTAGTCTTCGAACAGCACGGCGGTGCGGCGGCGTTCGGCCTGTCCGTGAGAGAAGACGGCAAGGACGGCGGCCGAGTCCCCGTTCGTTCCGGCGCGCTCGATCCAGGCTCTGAGGGCGGCCTTCACATTGGCGAAATGCGCTCTCGGCACGGCCGCGCCCTCGAATATGGAGGATGCGCCGTCGTCCTGTTCCGAGAGCAGCATTGCAAGGCTGCCGAGCGGGCGGGCGGGATTGGCGAAGCCTTCGGCCGCCCGGCCCGTCGCCCCGTCCAGGAACCATCCCGCCAGAGCCCGGGCGGAGGCGGGGGTGGAGTTCAGCGGCTGCAGGCCCGGCGCGGCGAAACGGCCGACGCCGACGATCAGCACATGCGTTGCCGGTTTTCCGGCCAGGGCGGGATCGTGCCACGCCAGCCCGAGTTTCCTGTCTTCCGTTTCGATCGTGAACGCCATGGCTCGTCTCAGAAAAGTCCCTTCATCGCGCTGAGGTTGGCATCGATATGCTCTCCGTAGTAGATGCCGGCATCGTCCTTGCTCCCCTGCTTGAACTTCTTCGTCGGAATACCCCTTTTCGTCCTCGTGGCGCCGAAGTTATAGGCGATGGCGAGGTAGACCTGCTCGTCGTGGGTCAGCCTGGTCTTTCCGGGGCCGTACAGCTCGACGAGCTTGGACTTGAGTTCGGAGACGGCTTTTCCAAGCGTTCCTTTCCAGGTGGCCCATGTCCCGTCGAGGAAATAATCGGGGTCCTGGCGAAAGAACTGGATGTCGTACTGGAACAATCCGAAGCCGTGGCAGAACTTGTCGGGGTTTTGCGCCGGCCGCACATAGCCCGGATTGATCCTGGCGATCCGTTCGAGCGCGGCGCGGGCGATCTTGAACATCGCCTTGCCCTTCGGATGCGCCTCCAGCTCCGCGCGGTTCTTCGGCCAGGCCGAGCTGCGTCTGGGATAGTCGATGGTATCGCCGACACAGACGGCGAGCATCTCCTGCAGGCTCGCCGTCTTGTACATCTTCGCCCAGATATAGAACGTTTCCTGGATGCCGATGGCGATCACCAGGTTCTTCGTGATCGGGGTCCTCGCGATGGCCGCTTCGATGTCCGCTCCGAAGGTCCTGTTCATCCAGATCATCGCATCCTGCTTGGCCGTCGTCATTGGACCCTCCTGCTTGGTTGCGCGGGCGCGCCGGGTGGACTGGGGATCAGCCGGGATCGCTGGAGACATCCACCGACAGGTCGATCAGGGCGCGGGATGCGAACTTGCCCCTGAAGATGCCGACCGACCTCGGTTTGTCCCCGTCGATCCAGGTTGCGGTGATCCGATAAGGCTTGCCGGCGGCAACGGTGCGGCCGCCGTAACTGGGAAAACGCCGGGTGTCGGCCGTGAAGGCCGCTTTCGCCCGTTGCCAGACGCTTCGCGAATCGATCGTCCCGGCCAGCGGCGGCTTGCCGGCGTGATCGTAGAAATAGCCGAGGCCGTCGCTTTCGCCCGTATAGGTCTCTGTCAGCTCCTCGATGCCGATCTGGATGGGCTCCGGCCCGGCCGTTCCCGTCGCGCGGATCGAGATCCATGCCTGGTCGCTCTTCAGGGCCCTTGCCGCCGCCTCGTCCGATGCCGTCTCGGGCGCGCGGATGCCGAGCTTCCGCAGGAGCTGGAAGATGCCCTGGCTTCCGCCGGCGATGATCATGGCCGATAGCAGCCTGGTGAGGGTTTCCTGGAAAGACGCGGTCCATGTCCCGGCCGGCGCCAGCGGCACGCCGCCGGCCGCCAGGATCGCCCTCATCGGATCGTAGGGCGTGGCCAGCACGAGCAGGAGCCCGGTGGCGAACATGACCGGTGTCTTGAGGGCGCGCGCGTTGAACGCCATGCGGAAGACGCGCCAGTTGAAAAGCGCCGCCAAGGCGGATTCGATCACGATCACGACGGCGAGCAACTGCAGCAAGGCGCCGCTCGATGCGTTCCAGACGTCCTGGCCCGACGAACCCGATTGCGGGGCAAGCGCGTCGCCTTCCGCCCCGGCGCCGGTGGGCAGCAGGAGGGCGGCGATGACACCGATCAGTGCAATCAAGGCGTACCGGCCCGTTCTCATGCTCGCTTTCTCCGTTGAGACTGCGGAAATCCTGCTCCTGTCGCGCTCAGAGCATGTTCTTCATGATCATGAACCGATCGCCGGTGAGCTTCACGAAGCCGTCGTCATCCAGTTGATAGGACACGCGGGACACGCTGTTCGCGTTGTTGGCGCCGAGCGCCCAGAGGCTTCCGGCATTGATCTCGCAGACGACGTCCGTATGGGATTCGAAGGTCGCCTTGCTGTTCATGATCGCCTTGACCGCCGCATAGGTCCTGACCGAGCCGCGCCAGCGCACCACCAGGTCGCCGATCCGGGGCTTGTGTTCGCGCAGCTCGTAACCCCAGAACGGCCCGGCCGGATTCTTGCCCTCGCGTTGCCTGACGCTGTGCTTGATATAGGCGTGGTGGCCGTTGCTGAACTCGAAGCCGGCATAACCGCCGGCGCGGCGCACGAAGGCCGACATCCCGGCCGCCGACCACGGCCATGCCGGATGGCTCGTATCGTCCTTCGGGGGGCGCCCGCCGCGCAGGTCGTCCCACATCTTCAGGACCTTCTGCTTGTAGCTTTTTCCCAGCGGGCTCTTGCCGTTCGCGTCGTCGTCTTCCTTGCCCCGCCCGCGATCGAACTCCTCCCAATAGAAGGCGGCGGCCTGGACCAGCCGTCCGGCGGCCTCGCTGTGCAGGAGGCTGAGGTTGCGATCGGAAACGTGTCCGGTCCGGCCCGCGAACGGACCGTCGACGACGGTGACATGCTTCCATTTCGTCGCCGAGGGGGCCACTTCCCTGGCAAGGGTCGAAAAGCGAAGATTGCCGATCAGTGCGGCCTTGTCCGACGGTGCGGCGCGCAGATTGGCGCCGACGTCCATGCGCGTGACGATATATTCAACCATTGTCTGCGTCTCCCCCCAGATGAAGCCGCCGCATGGCATCGGATCGTCCTGGCTTTTCTCGCTCTCCCCGTGAAGCGGCCAGGCCCCGTATGTAAGCAATCAATATTGATCTTTTGTACGTTTTTGTCGAGTCGCATGAAGAGTTTGCAACCAAAAATTATGGAGGCGGCCCGGCCGGGCGACGGGCTCAGGGGCCGAACACCAGCTCGGGAAGGACGACCTCCCATGCGGCGCGGCGGTTGAGGTCCTGGTATTCCTCGGCGCCGTCGATCTTGCGCCAATGGATGATGGCGGCGGCCTCGCCCCGGATGAAGCGCAGGCCGTCGGGCGGACGGTAGCTCTGCGCCATCCGCCCGATGACGGTCCCCTCGCCGTCGCGCAGAAGCCAGCGGCCGCCGCTCTCCGTAAGGTCGACGGGATCGCCGGTCCTTATCCGCGCGAGCGCCCGGTGGGCCGGATGGCTTGCCGCCTGCCGGCCCGCCCAGGACAGGTCCACCATATGCGGTTCGACGGCCTGATAGAGCAGGCCGCAATCCGCCCGCGCCGCCTCGTCCCCGGCGATGGGGCGCTGCAGCAGGCTTGCCGCGGCATCCTGCAGGATGGGGTGCCGGTCGCGCATGGCGGTGATCGCCAGGCTGCGTTTCGCCCGCGTCATGGCGACGTAGAACAGCCGCCGCGGCGCGTCGCGGTCCTCTTCCTTCGAGGCGCGGTCCCAGCCGCCGTCGAGGATGACGACGTCGTCGAATTCCAGCCCCTTGGCGCGATGGGCGGTCAGGAGCAGCAGGCCGTGCTGCCCCTGGCGGGCGTCGCGGCCCCACTCGGCCAGCAGCTCGACGATATCGGCGGCCGGTGCCGCCTTGCCGTCGAGGTCCGCGCCGAGCGCCGCGACGGCGTCCAGGATCAGCGCCCACCAGCGGTTCGCCGGCTGGGCGGACAGGAAGGCCCGCATGGCCTCGGCGGTCAGCATCCCCGTGGGCTCGGCCTGAAGGAAGGCGAGGAAGGCCCGCACTTCGCGCAGCCGCCAGAAGGGCGGCATGGTCTCGCTGGCGAGCTGCACCGGGATGCCCAGCGCCTCGCAATAGCTGCGCACGGGGTCGAGAAGCCGCCATTCCCGCGCGACGATCGCCGCACCCGACCAGGACCAGTCCGGCACGAGCCGCGAGAGCCGGACGAGCTCGTCGACGCCGGCGCAGGCCTGCGCCCACGGGCTCGGCCCGGTGCGCAGGAGCTGGACGCGCCCTCGCGCCACCGGGTCCAGCCTGGTCAGCACGCCGCCCTCGGCGGCCCGCGCGCGGGCGCGGTTGACGGTGATGTCGCGGCCGGCCTTCATCCGCTCGGCGGCCGGCGCGATCACGCGGTTGGCCGCGGCGACGATCGCGGCGGTCGAGCGGTAGTTCTCGGTGAGATAGCTGGGCTTGGCCGCATAATCCTCCTCGAAGCGGCGGATGAATTCGATCGAGGCGCCGGCGAAGGCGTAGATGTTCTGGTCGTCGTCGCCCACGGCGAAAAGGCGCAGCCGCTGGTCCGGATCCTCGAGCGAGCGGCCCGCCACGGCGGCGATGAGGGCATATTCCTCCGCCCCGATGTCCTGGTATTCGTCGACGAGGATCCACCGGTAGCCCTCGATCAGGGTCTCGCGCATCGCCTCGGCCTCGACCTTCGACAGGCCCTCGCCCTTCAGGAGCGTGACCGCCTCCATCACGATCCTGTCGAAGTCGCGCGGCTGATCGGTCTCGGCCTGGCCGGCGAAGCTCATCCCCACCAGCCGCATCGCCAGCGCATGGCAGGTCGACACCGTCACGCCGTTCGCCTCCTCGCCGATCAGCGCCTTCAGCCGCTTGCGGACCTCGACGGCGGCATGGCGGTTGTAGGTCAGCACGAGGATGCCGTGCGGATCCTCGCGCCGGACCCGCACCAGATAGGCGATGCGATGCACCAGCACCCGCGTCTTGCCGGAGCCGGGGCCGGCCAGCACCAGCACGTTCGTCTGCTCGCGGTCGTCGGCGACGATCCGCGACTGGGTGGTGTTGCGCAGGCTTTCGACGATCTGCCGCCAGCTTTCCGGCGTGGTCTGGCGGCGCAGCTCTCCCGCCTTGTCCGGCATCCAGCGCTCGAGGAAGGCCTCCTTGTCGAGCTGGAAGTAATCCTGCGACAGCCGCGCGGCCTGCGCCATCGAGGTGAGGCCGCGCGCGGCATAGGCCGCCATGATATGGGTCTGGATGGTCTGTTCGCCGTAGTGGTCCTCGAGCGGCTGGAACTCCTTCTGCGTGAACTGCCCGCCGTCGGGGTCGAGATGGACGGTGATGGCGGGGCGGAAGATCGTCAGGCCCCGGCCGAGCGTGACCACGCCCTGCTCGTGCAGCCACATCAGCGCGCGGCCGGTGAGCTTCGTCACGTCCCGCACGGCGCCCTTCAGGAAGATGTCCTGCGTGACGGCGGCCTGTATCTGGCCGAGCGTGGTCTCGACGCGGATGTCCTTGCCGCGCGTGCCCTTGGTCACCCGCCCTTCGAGATGGCCGAGCACGAGCTCGGCCGCGCGGCGGCGCAGCTCCGCCGTCAGGCCCAGCGTGTCCCAGGAGCGTTGCAGCCGCACGAGGCAGGTGCCCCGGTTCATCTTGCGCAGATGGATGTTGCCGCGCCCGCCCTCCTCGTCGCGCCCGTCCTGGGCGAGGCTGCGCAGATGCGCCTCGATGAGGTCCGGACGCACGCCGGCATGGCCCCCGTCGCGCAGCATCTGGCAGGTCGCGGCGAGGTTCAGGGGATGCGCCTCGCCGTCCCCGGCATCCGGCGCGCTCTCCCGCAGGCTGGCGATCAGCGCGCTCTCCAGCGCCGCGGCGGCCTGGAACCTGTGGCGCGAGGCCCCCTCGACCCCGACATGGACGAAGATCGTGATGGCCGTGTCGTCGGTCGCGATGCCGAGCGCCTCGAGGTCGGACAGCGCCTTGCGCAAGGCTCCGCCCGCCAGGCCGCTCGCGCCGGAAAGCGTGTCGGTCGAGACGCCGGCATCGGGCGGGGCGGTCATCAGGTGGCGCACCAGATCGAGAAGCTGCCTGCGCCGGCTTCCGGTGATCTCGGCCTTCGAGAGAATGTCCGCTGCCTCTTCCATGGTGCGGATGCGCAGGGAGGAAGGGAAGACCTGGACGCGGTTCTCCTCGCGGGTGAGCAGCGTGGCTTCCTCCAGCCAGGCGATGGCGGTCTTCACCCGCGTGTCGTCGGTGGCGCTGTCGCGCTCGAACTCCTGCGCGGATTCCTCCCGCACGATCTCGCCCGGCGTGGCGACGACCGGGCCGCGATGCTTCGCTCGCGTATCCAGCCGGCGGAGCGCCTTCAGGATCGCGCCGATCTCGTGGCGCGCCAGGCGCGAGCGGGCGCTGAGCGAGAATTGCCGCTCGACATCCTCGGTGTTGAACAGCAGCACGCAGGCCGCCGGGTCGCGGTCGCGGCCGGCGCGGCCCGCCTCCTGCAGGTAGTTCTCCAGCGAGCCGGGAATGTCGCCGTGCACCACCAGCCTTATATCGGGCTTGTCGATGCCCATGCCGAAGGCGTTCGTCGCGGCGATGACCCTGAGCTCGCCGATGCGGAAACGCTCCTGCACCTCCTGCTTGCGCTCCGGCGTCAGGCCGGCATGGAAATGGTCGGCGGCAAGGCCCCGCTGCTGCAGGAACTCGGCCACGCGCTCGCTCGCCGCGCGCGTGGCGCAATAGACGACCGCGCCTGAGACGCCCTCGCGCGGCAGCGCCCGCTCGATCGCGTCGAGGATATCGGCGAGCTTGCGGCTGCGGTGGGTCTCCTGCACCTCGAAGGTGAGGTTGTCGCGGGTCGCGCCGCCGTCGAGCAGCAGGAGGTCCACCCTGAGACGGGAGCGGAAGTGATCGCGGATATCGCGCACCACCTCCGGCTTGGCGGTCGCGGTCAGGCAGACCACCGGCGCGGGCTCCCGGTCGCCGGTATGCTCGCGGATGAAGCGCGAGACGTAGCGGTAGTCCGGGCGGAAATCGTGTCCCCATTTCGAGACGCAATGGGCTTCGTCGAGGATCCAGTAGCCGACCTCGCGCTGCGTGAGGACGGCGCGCACCGAGGGATTGCGCAACTGTTCGGGCGAGATCAGCACCATGGCCGCGTCGCCCATGCGGATCTGGTCCAGCGCGGCGTGGCGCTCGGGCAGCGAGAGGAGCCCGTTGATCGTCACGCAGCCGGCGATCCCGTGGCGCGCAAGGCCCTGCACCTGGTCGGCCATCAGCGCGACCAGCGGCGAGATGACGACCGAGAGCGCGCCGATCTTGTCGAACCGCGCCAGCGCCGGGATCTGGTAGCAGACGGATTTTCCGGTGCCGGTGGGCAGGATGCCGAGGACGGACTTTCCCGCCATGGCCTCGGCGACGATGCGCTCCTGCAGCGGCCGGCCGGCCTCGTCCTTCGGCTCGGGCCGGAAGGCGTCGAAGCCGAACCAGCGCGACAGCGCCTTCAGCGGGTCGTTCTTCTCGCGGCACCAGCGGCAGCCCGGATCCTCGCAGGCGTGGTCGCGGAGGTTCCGGACGATCTGCGAGGCCTCGCGGAACTGCATCCGCACCCAGGGCGGCATGACGGAATCCCCGCCCGCCACCGAGATCCAGGCAAGCGCATAGGCCATCGGCCAGCCGAGCTCCGGCGACGAGAGGCGGTCGAGCGCCTCGCGGATGCGCATGGGGCAGGCCTGGCCGTCGAGCAGCGTCATGACGGCTGTCCCCGCCTCGGCCGCGCCCGGCCGGGGCCGCCCGCGCAAGGCCGCAAACAGCGCGTCGAACCCCTCGTTGCCCGGCGCGCAGGTGGTCAGGTAGTGATAGGCGTCGAGAACGGCGGGCGTTTGCCCGGCGAGCCGCGAAAAGGCCGCGATCTGGTCGGCCAGCACGTCGAGCACCAGGCGCGCGTCCAGCTCCGGATCGTTGACATGGCCGGCCTGCAGGCGTCCGTCGTGATGATGCTTGACGAGATGGTGGTAGGGATTGCGCGGGAAGGCCAGCGGGTTCAGCCAGAGCGTGTCGATCGGCCGTGCCGCCAGCCCCGCAAGGCGCGGCCGCACGGCGGCAAGGTGCGCAAGATCGAAGCGGATGATGTTGTGGCCGAGCAGGAAGTCGGCGTCGCGGGCGAGCGCTTCCAGCCGGTCGAGGGCGGCTTCCCGGTCGCCGTTCCGGAAGACCGCCTTCTCCCGGTCCCTGCGGCGAACGGCGGCGAAGGCGAAAATCCTTGCCGCACCTGGATCAACTTCGAGATCGATCGACAGGCAACGGTCGACGAGTGAATCGTCAATGTAACCGCTCTCACTTCCATCCATGTCGCCGGTCTTCGCCCTCCATGCCGGTTTCCCGCCGTGCAGATAAGCATGGCGGGCGAGGACGCACCAGAGGCGGAAGGCTTTCGCGTCACCGCCGGCTCGGTCGTCGTCGATGAAGGCGCGGAACGCGGAGGAGCTTACTCCCAACACCATGCCCAGGGAGGCGGCGTTCCTCCGCCCCCCACACGATGCCCCATCTCAAGCAGGCAGGGGCGGCTAGGCGCGGCGACGGTAGTCGCCCGGGGTCATGCCGTGGCGTTCGCGGAACACGCGGATGAAATTCGCCGTGCTGTTGAAGCCCGCGCCGGAGGCGATGTCGGCGATGGACAGCGGCGTTTGCGCGAGCATGTGCCGCGCCCTCTCGATCCGGCGTTCCGCCACGAAGCGATGGGGCGGCATGCCGAAGGTCGCCTTGAAGCGGCGGCTGAAGTGATAGCGGCTGAGGCCGACGGCGCGGGCCAGGTCGTCGAGGCCGAAATCGACGCCGAGATTGTCCTCCATGAATTCGAGCGCCGTGCGCTCCTGCCGCGCGGTCAGCGCGCCGGGCCGCGGCTCGGGGCGGCTCAGCGCGCGCTGCAGGCGGAACGTCTCGAGCGCGGCGACCAGGCCGAGCGTTTCCGCGTAGAGCGTCGAGCTCGGGGAGGCGGCGTCGACCATTGCCGCCTCGAGCTTCCTCATCGTGGAGAGCAGGTCCGGCTCGCTGAAATAGATGAGCGGCCGAAGCTCCATCGCCGCGCTTTCCTCCTGCAGCTCGTGCTCCATCACCTCCGGGTCGAAATAGACCACCGTGAACGTGTTCTGACGCGGCACGGGCTTCGCCCAGCCGCGCAACCCGCAGGCCGCCGGCACATAGGTCATCTTGTCGCGCAGGTCGCCGCCGCGTATGGGAGGAACATCGTCCACGATCATCTCGCCGTCGGCCAGGATCAGGTCGTGCAGCGCGAGGTAGTGCGACGAGCCGCTCCAGGCGAACTCGTATTCCGCCGGCAGGCGCAGGCGCGAGAACTCGACCTGCACGCCGCGCCACTGCGACGAGCGGATGACGACGGGTTCGACCTCGGGCTGGCGAAAATCCAGTTCAAGCGACTCGGCTTGCGGCATGGTCCACTATGGCGTTGCTTCTCGACGGAAGGCTAGAGGCTCTGGCTTGCCCGAAGCTCGCCCCGACCGGCGACGGCGCAAATTCCGTCCATGAAGCGCAAGAAGTTTGAACAAACCGCCGCTATTTTTAAGGATCTTAAACCTTTGACCGCCATGAATGGCATGACCGGACGAGGGGGCTCGTCCTCGGCATGAAGCCGGGTTCGGCGCATCCCGTTCCACCGAATTGCGCGAAACCCGGAAAGAGGCGGGCCATACCTTTGGGGAATGGGCGCCGCTCCGCGATATCTACGGCATGATGATGGACGAACTGGCTGAAACCTGGAATGCGATCGACGCGCTCATAGACGACCTGCTCGCGACGGGCTGCGAGGTGGTCGCCGTCGGCCGAGGCTATTGCATCACGCCGCCCGACGGCATGGAGGCGACCGTCAAGGCGCTCCTGGACCGGTTCGGCCCCCGCGCGCACCTCATGCCGGCGATCAATCAGAGACTTCGGCTGCGCGGGCTCGTCGTCGAGATCTAGCGCGTCGCCGGCCTTGCGCGGCGGGATAACCAATTTGTGAAGCTGTCTCTTCCCCGGTATCCGGGAGGCTGTGTTAACGTTTACGTAATACTGCCGCCCCAGATTTGACGGGAATCAAGAAAAGAAGAGAGCTTGCCTGTGATCAGCGCGCTTTCCATCGTGGCGCCAAACGCCCTGGACGCCTTTTGCGACCTGCAATCCGTGCCGCCGCGCCGCCACTTCGGCCGCAACGACCTCATCGACCGGTTCCGCCGGGCCGTCCCGTTCGACTATATCGTCATCAGCGGGCTGGACGTCGAGGACTATCGCTTCGGCAAGGGCCACTCGATCGATACCGACCTGCCGCCGGCCTATATGGAGAGCTATGCCGCCGATGCCCTTTCGAAGGAGGATCCCTTCGTCATCGCGGCGAAGGCGACCCTGTCGACGGTGGTGGAGCGGGATGTCTACGCCGTCTCGCCGCCGCCGCCACGCCTTGCCTATCTCGCCGAGATGTTCGGCGTGCACAACCGCACGCTCTTTCCCGTCAAGCGCAGCGGGCTGGTCTACGGCGCGGTCTGCTTCACCCGGAAGGAGCCTTTCGAGGCCGATGAGATCGCCTTCCTGGAGATCATCTCCGAGCCGATCCACACGGTCGTCACGCGGCCGCTCATGGAGCGTTTCGCCGCGCAGCAACTGCGCCTGTCGCGGGGCGAGATCGCCTGCCTCGCCCAGGCGAGCCTCGGCCTGACCAGCGAGGAGATCGCGGCCGCCACCGAATACCAGGTCGATACGGTCAACACCTATATCAAGGCCGCCGTGAAGAAGCTCGGCGCCGCCAACCGCTCGCAGGCCGTCGCCGAGGCGATCCGCCGCCGCCTGATCGACTGATCAGCTCCCCGGGGGGGAAGCATTCTTCCGTGCGCCGGATGCCCGCGGGAACAGCCCGTGTCGGCCTTCCGTTACGTCACGTTTTACCGAATCTAAAGACATATATCCTATTTTTGGCACACCGGACGAGCGAGCCTTCCTCCCGTCCGCCGCGAGCCCGCGCCTTCCGCGCGAGGCATGATGCCGTCGGCTCGCCCCGGTCGTCCCGGATGTCCGCCCCCGCTTTCCGCCTTTTCAATTTGGAGTGGTCATGTCCCGTCTTGGAATCGCCACCAGGCTTTATCTCCTGGTCGCACTCTCGCTGTTCGTCGTTTGCGCGGCCATGCTGCTGAGCCTGCGCACCAGCAGCGGGCAATTGACCGAGGAGCGCATGACGCTCCTGCAATCCGTCGACGAGGTCGCGCTCTCCATCGTCGCGCGCCAGCAGGCCCTGGAGCAGAGCGGGGCGCTGTCCCGGGCCGATGCGCAGAACGCGGCCCTGACCGAGCTGAAGGCGGTCCGCTACGGCGAGAACGGCTATGTCTGGGTCAACGACCTTGACGAGGTGATGCTGATGCATCCCATCAAGCCCGAGCTCGACGGCAAGGACCTCTCCGGCATGAAGGACCCGGACGGGCGGGCGATCTTCGTGGAATTCGTCAAGGTCGCGCGGGCGCAGAAGAGCGGCTTCGTCGAATATCTCTGGCCCAAGCCGGGCGTCGCCGAGCCCGTCGCGAAACTCTCGCATGTGACCCTGTTCGAACCCTGGGGCTGGGTCATCGGCAACGGCGTCTATATCGACGACCTCGATGTGAAGTTCTGGCAGCATGCCCGGCTGGGGCTGGGCGCGGCCGTCCTCGGGACGATCTTCCTGCTCTTCGCCGCACTGTCGATCGTGCTGTCCGTCACCCGGCCGGTGAAGCGCCTGCAGGCCGCGATGGAAAGGATCGCCGAGGAGGATTTCGCGGCGGAGGTTCCCGAGACGGCGCGCCGCGACGAGGTGGGCGCCATGGCCTGCACGCTGGTTTCCCTGCGCGATTCCGTGAACGATCGCGTCCGCATGCGCCTTGCCGACATGGAGGAGCAGCGACGCCTTCTCGATCGGGAAAAGGCCGAGGCCGAACGGCTGCGCATGGCGCATGCCGACAATCTGAACGTCGTCGTCACCGAGCTCGGCGCCGGCCTGGCGCGGCTTGCCGATTGCAATATCCGCATGACGATCGACGAGCCTTTCCCGGGCGATTTCGAGCAGTTGCGCCGGGATTTCAACGATTCCATCGCCACGTTCCAGGCGACGCTGGTCGAGGTGCTGCAGCAGACCACGGCGCTGCAGGCGAACGGCCAGGAGATGCGCCATGCCGCCGACAACCTCGCCAAGCGGACCGAGCAGCAGGCCGCGGCCCTCGAGCAGACCTCCGCGGCGCTCGTCGAAGTCGCCGCGACGGTCAACGCCTCGGCGGAACGCACGCAGCATACGCGGGAACTGGTGCGCGAGGCCAAGGGCTCGGCGCTGCGCTCCGGCGAGGTGGTCCGCGACGCGGTCGAAGCGATGCGCCGCATCGAGACCGCCTCGAACGAGATCAGCCAGATCATCGGCGTGATCGACGAGATCGCCTTCCAGACCAATCTTCTCGCGCTGAACGCCGGCGTCGAGGCGGCGCGGGCGGGGGATGCCGGCAAGGGCTTTGCCGTCGTGGCGCAGGAAGTGCGCGAGCTCGCCCAGCGTTCCGCGAAGGCCGCGAAGGAAATCAAGGGATTGATCGCCAATTCGGCGACCGAGGTGTCCTCCGGCGTGCAACTGGTCGGCGACACCGGCAAGGCGCTCGGCAGGATCGGCGGCTTCGTCTCGGAGATCGACGAGAACATGGATTCCATCGCCACGGCCGCCGCCGAGCAGTCGGCGGGGCTCCAGCAGATCAGCGCCGCGGTCAACAGCATCGACGAGATGACCCAGCAGAACGCGGCGATGGTCGAGGAGACGACGGCGATCAGCCATACGCTGGCCGAGGAAGCCAGCCTGCTCGCCTCCCTGGTGGGCCGCTTCAAGCTGAACCGCCGCGGCGCCATCCGCGAGCCGGGCTCCGCCGCCGCATCGGGCGGTTCCTGGCAGCGCGCTCAGGCCGGATCGCGATATTCCAGCGCCGCCTGAGAGGTCGCCGGCCGAAGCGGCGTGACGCCGCCGATCTCCGCCTCGATCAGCGACAGGAAGCGGCGCGCGAGGGGCGAAAGCAGGGCGCCCTTGTGCAGGATCAGGTTATAGGCCAGAACGCTCGTCGGGCGGGCGATGTCCAGCGTCACGATGCGCGCGCCGAGTTCCTCGGCCATCAGCAGGCCCGCGACCTCGCGCGCGAAGGGCGCGATGGCGTCGGTCCGCGCCACCGTGGCGAGCGTCAGCAGCGCGGAGGCCGAATGAGTCACCCGTTCGGGGAAATCCGCGCCTTCCGTGCGGAAGGCCTCGACGACCGTCGTCCAGATCGGCGATCCCGCCGGCTGGATCACCCAGTCGTAGGGCGAAAGGTCCCTGAAGCCGAGCCCCGAGCGTCCCGCGAGCGGGTGGCGTTGCCGCACGGTGAAGCTCAGCGCCTCCTCGCCGATCGGGCGCACGTCGTAGGCGGCCGGATCGTCGCTCGCGCTCAGCCGCGCCAGCACGAAATCGTATTCGCCCGCCCGCATGCGCTGCATCAGCGTCAGGCTCGGCTCGACATCCACCTGGAGCTGGGCATGCGGGGCCTGCGCGCGCAGCGCCACCGAGGCCGGCAGGACATAGGCGATCGCCCCCGCCGTCACCGCGCCGATCCGCACCCGGCCGCGCAGGCCGTCCGCCACCTCGCGGATGTCGCGGCCGATATTCTCCACCTCCGCCACCACCCGGCTCGCCCGCGCCGCCAGCACGTCGCCGAACTCGTTGAAGACGAAGCCGTGCGCATTGCGCGTGCAGATCTGCCGCCCCACCAGCGCCTCGATCTCGGCAAAGGTTCGCGAGGCGGCGGGCTGCGAGATGCTCATCTCCTCGGCGGCGAGGCTGAGCTTGCCCCTGCGCTTCAGGGCGGCGATGAAGCGAAGCTGGTTGAGCTTGAGGTAGTGCGCTTTCATGTCGGCACTCTACCACGGCGCTTTCATGACGCAATTGGTATGCAATGATATCGATTGATGATTTGACTGTTATGTAACTTCCGCGTTCCCTGTCGGGGACGGGAGGATGGCGATTTGCGCCTGCGGGCGCGCGCCCTTCATCGCCCGGAGCACCGAGAGAGCAAGGCACGACAATGACATTCAAACCCTCCCCCTGGCCGCGCAGACTGCGTTCGCAGGAGTGGTACGGCGGCACCTCGCGCGACAACATCTACCATCGCGGCTGGCTGAAGAACCAGGGTTATCCGCACGACCTGTTCGACGGGCGCCCGGTGATCGGCATCCTCAACACCTGGTCGGACCTCACGCCCTGCAACGGCCACCTGCGCGAGCTGGCGGAGAAGGTGAAGGCCGGCGTCTGGGAGGCGGGCGGCTTCCCGCTGGAGGTGCCGGTGTTCTCCGCCTCGGAGAACACCTACCGGCCGACCGCCATGATGTACCGCAACCTCGCCGCGCTCGCGGTGGAGGAGACGATGCGCGCCCAGCCGATCGACGGCGCGGTGCTGCTGGTCGGCTGCGACAAGACCACGCCCTCGCTGCTGATGGGCGCGGCCTCCACCGACATCCCGTCCATCGTCGTCACCGGCGGGCCGATGCTGAACGGCTGGTTCCGCGGCGAGCGCGTCGGCTCGGGCACGGCGCTCTGGCAGATGTCGGAGGCGATCAAGGCCGGCACGATGAGCAAGGAGGATTTCCTCGACGCCGAGCAGGCGATGAGCCGCTCCTCGGGCACCTGCAACACGATGGGCACGGCCTCCACCATGGCCTCCATGGCCGAGGCGCTCGGCATGGCGCTTTCGGGCAATGCCGCCATCCCCGCCGTCGACAGCCGCCGCCGCGTCATGGCGCAGCTCACCGGCCGGCGCATCGTGCAGATGGTCAAGGACGACCTGAAGCCCTCCGACATTCTCACCCGCGCGGCCTTCGAGAACGCCATCCGCACCAACGGCGCGATCGGCGGCTCGACCAATGCGGTGGTGCATCTGCTGGCGCTCGCCGGCCGCGTCGGCATCGACCTGACGCTCGACGACTGGGACCGCCTCGGCCGCGACGTGCCGACCATCGTCAACCTCATGCCGTCCGGCAAATACCTCATGGAGGAGTTCTTCTATGCCGGCGGCCTGCCGGTGGTGCTCAAACGCCTCGGCGAGGCGGGCCTCTTGAACAAGGACGCGCTGACCGTTTCGGGCGAGAGGATCTGGGACGAGGTCAAGGACGTCGCCAACTGGAACGAGGACGTCATCCTGCCGACGGAAAAGGCGCTCGCGCGTGAGGGCGGCATCGCCGTGCTGAAGGGCAACCTCGCGCCGAAGGGCGCGGTGCTGAAGCCCTCGGCCGCCACGGCCTCGCTGATGGTGCATCGCGGCCGCGCCGTCGTCTTCGAGGATATCGACGACTACAAGCGCAAGATCGACGATCCGGACCTCGACATCGACGAGACCTCGATCATGGTGCTGAAGAACTGCGGCCCGCGCGGCTATCCCGGCATGGCGGAGGTCGGCAATATGGGCCTGCCGCCCAAGGTGCTGAAGAAGGGCATCACCGACATGGTGCGCATTTCCGATGCCCGCATGTCCGGTACCGCCTATGGCACCGTCGTGCTGCACACCAGCCCGGAAGCCGCCGCCGGCGGGCCGCTCGCCATCGTGCGCGACGGCGATTTCATCGAGCTCGACGTGCCGAACCGCCGCCTGCATCTCGACGTGCCCGAGGGCGAGATCGAGCGGCGCCTCGCCGAATGGAAGAGCCCGGTCGAGCGGCCGGCGAGCGGCTACGGCATGCTCTACCACGATCACGTCACCGGCGCCGATACCGGCGCCGACTTCGACTTCCTGCGCGGCGCGCGCGGCAACGCCGTGCCGAAGGATTCGCACTGAACGGTCGACGATAGCGGCGGCGGCGGCCCTGCGCCGCCGCCGCGTTTTTCCCCGCCTCCCGCGGCCCGCCTATACTCGGACGGATCGTTGCACAGGAGCCGGACGAAATGGACGCGACCGAGAATCTCAGCCTTCCCTATATCATGCCTGCCCAGGCGCAGAAGCACGTCACCCACAACGAGGCCATCAAGGCGCTCGACGCCCTCCTCCATCTCGCCGTCCTCAGCCGGACGGTTTCCGCGCCGCCGGGGAGCCCGGCTGCCGGCGACCGCTATATCGTCCCGGCCGGCGCCACAGGCGGCTGGACCGGCCAGGCGAACGCGGTGGCCGCCTGGCAGGACGGCGCCTGGGCCTTCTATGCGCCGCGCGAGGGCTGGCTCGCCTATGTGCTCGACGAGAACCGCCTGCTCGCCTTCCGCGCCGGCGACTGGGCGCCCGCCGCCGTCGCGCTCGCCAGCCTCGACCGGCTGGGCATCAATGCCACGGCGGATGCGACCAACCGGCTCGCCGTCGCCGCGCCCGCCTCGCTCTTCAACAACGAGGGGGCGGGACACCAGATCAAGGTCAACAAGGCCAGCCCCGGCGACACCGCCTCGCTGCTGTTCCAGACGGGCTGGTCGGGCCGGGCGGAGATGGGCCTTGCCGGCAGCGACGCCTTCCACGTCAAGGTCAGCGCGGACGGCTCCGCCTTCCACGAGGCCATGGTGGCCGATCCGGCGACGGGGCGCGTCACCTTCCCGGCGGGCGTCGCGGGCCTGCGGCCGCAGCTTTCGGCCAGCCGCACCTACTTCGTCGCCGCCGGCGGCAATGACGGCAATAACGGCCTTTCCTCCGGCGCGCCCTTCGCGACCCTGCAGAAGGCGGTGAACGAGGCGCAGGGGCTCGATACCGCGGGCTACGACGTCACGATCGAGCTTGCCAACGGCACCTATGCCGGGGCGACGGTCTCCCGGCCGCTGGTCGGCGGCGGAACGCTGTTCATCAAGGGCAACGAGACGACGCCCGCCTCCGTCGTCCTGTCGTCGGGTCTCGTCTTCGGCAACGGCGCGCAGGTGCGCGTCACCGGCCTGCGCATCGCCATCGCCACCGACCTCATCCACGCGCTTTCGGTCGGCAACGGCGTCTTCCTGCGTGTCGGCAAGGTCGAGTTCGGCGCGGTCGGGGCGAATGCCGACCACATCTTCTGCGACAATCCCTGCCGCATCGTGCTGGAGGAGAACTACGTCATCTCCGGCGGCGCGAGGCGGCACATCAATATCGGCGCGGGGCTGCTGGTGGCGGAGGGGCGCACCGTCACGCTGACCGGCACGCCGGCCTTCACCCAGTTCGTCGCGGCGCGCAATTGCGGCGCGGTCTCGCTGTCGAACCCCACGATCGTCGGCAGCGCCACCGGCAGCCGCTACATCGCCGAGACCAACGGCGTCGTCAACACCTTCGGCAAGGCGGCGACCTTCCTGCCGGGCTCGGCCTCCGGCACCACGCCCTCGGGCGGCATCTACGCCTGATGCAACGAATGCGATGCTTTCCGGCGGCCCCTTGCATCGGGGCCGCCGGACTGGCTATGACATGCCATGTCGCTCGAATCCGTCCGCACCTTCTTCACCCTGAACGCTCCCGATATCGACGTCCTCGTCACCGAGCAGAGCTCGGCGACCGTGACGCTTGCCGCCGAGGCCCATGGCGTCGCCCCGGCGCAGATCGCCAAGACGATCTGCCTGCGCGTCGGCGAGGAGATCGTGCTGCTCGTCGCCGCCGGCACGGCGCGGCTCAGCAACCGGAAATTCAAGGACCGTTTCTCGGCAAAGCCCCGCATGCTGGGGGCCGAGGAGGTGGTGGCCGTCACCTCCCATCCGGTCGGCGGCGTCTGCCCCTTCGGCCTGCCCTCGCCGCTGCCGGTCTATTGCGACGTCTCG
>JBDHSZ010000024.1:0-28979 GCA_039812945.1 Shinella sp. | reverse complement strand
GGCGTGCTGCGCTTCACGCCCAATCCGTCCGGCACCCTGCAGGGCGCCCGCGACGCCTTCGCCAAATATGCCCGCACCGCCGGCCCGGACGACATCCACAAGCGCGCCACCCGCACGGTCGAGCGATGTCTCTCCCGCGGCACCACGGCCATCCGCAGCCACATCAATGTCGACAAGGACGCCGGCTTCCACGGCATCAGGACGCTGGCCGAAATCCGCGACGGCTCCAGGGACCGCATCACGCTCCAGCTCGTCGCCTTCATGACGCCGCATCCCGGCCAGGACTTCGACTGGCTCGCCGCCAATATCGACGGCGCGGTGGCGCTGGCCGACGCCGTCGGCGGGACGCCCGCCGTCTCCGAGGACCCGCCGCGCTATCTCGACATCCTGTTTTCCGCCGCCGAGAAGGCCGGCAAGCCGGTCGACCTGCATCTCGACGAGCACCTGAAGGCCGACGTGCAGCTTCTCGACGCCGCCCTCGAGCGGGTCGAGCGCTTCGGCATGCAGGGCCGCACCGTGTTCAGCCACGTCTCGGTGCTGAGCGCCATGCCGCGCGCCGAATACCAGCGCATCGCCGAGCGCATGCTTGCCCTCGATGTCGGCGCGGTGACGCTGCCGGCGGCCAATCTCTACCTGCAGGCCCGCGAATACGAGATGCTGCCGCCGCGCGGCCTGACGCGCGTCGCCGAGATGCACCGGGCCGGCCTCACCATCGCCACCGCCTCGGACAATATCCAGGACCCGTTCGTGCCGACCGGCTCGGGCGACATGCTGGAGATCGCCCGCTGGACGCTGCTGGCCGGCCATCTGCGCGGCGACGAGCTCGCCGCGGCCCATCGCATGATCACCAATGCGCCGGCCCGCCTGATGGGGCTTGGCGACGACTACGGCCTGAAGGCCGGCGCGCGCGCCGACTTCATCGTGACCGACTGCATCGACACCGACACGCTGGTTGCCGGCGGGCCGGACCGGGCCTTCGTCTTCGCCAAGGGACGCCTCGTCTCCAGGAGCGGGACGGAGAACCTCGCCACGAAGGAGACTGCATAACCGAGCGACGACTCCGGGGGATTGGATTTCGCGATCTAATGGGAGGAATGGAATGAAGAAGACTGCCTTTTCACGTCGTTCGCTGCTTGCATCCACTCTCGCCCTGTCCGTCGCCGGCCTGGTCGCGCAGGGGCCTGCCCGTGCCGACACGTTCAAGATGGGCCTCCTGGTGCCCGGCAGCATCGGCGAGGAAGGCTGGAGCCGGATCGGCTACGACGCGCTCAAGCGGGTCGAGAAGGAGCTCGGCGCCAAGGTCAGCCATGTCGAGCTGCCGGAGAACCCGGACGCCTTCGAGAAGTCCTTCCGCGACTTCGCCAGTCAGGGCTTCCGGGTCGTGCTGGGCCACGGCTTCCAGTTCGAGGAAGCGGCGCTGGCGGCGGCGGCGGACTTTCCCGACACCGTCTTCCTCGTCTCGCAAAGCCGCGTCCATCGGGAGAATGTCGTCGGCCTCGCCACCGATGTGAGCCAGCCCTTCTATCTCATGGGCGTCGTCGCGGCGACCATGGGCAAGCGCGCCGGCCTCGTCGGCGGCGCCGAGATCCCGCCGATCACGCAGGCTTTCGACGGCTTCATGAACGGCGCGAGGAGCGTCAAGGCGGACTTCCCCGTCTCGACCGTCTATCTCGGCACCTTCACCGACGCCACCGCGGCGAAGGAGGCCTCGTTCGGCCTGATCTCGCAGGGCGCGGACTTCGTCGTGCCCAATGCCAATGCGGCGGGGATGGGCGTCATCCAGGCGGCCCGCGAATCGGGCACCGGGGTCAGCACCTTCAACGTCTACAGCGACTACACCAATGCCGCGCCGAAGAACGTGCTCGGCACCTTCCTCACCGACTATGGCCAGGGGATCGTGCGCATCGTCTCGGACATCAAGAACGGCGCCGTGCCGAAAAGCACGGTCGAATTCGGCCTGAAGGACAAGGACGTCGTCAAGTTCACCTTCAACGACCAGGCCGAAAGACCGATACCGGAAGACCTTCGCAAGCACCTGGAGGAGGTGACCGCGAAGATAGTCTCGGGCGAGATCCGGACGCTCACGCCATAACTGAGGGGGGAGGAAGTACATGAGACTTTCGAGAAGACAGTTCCTGGAAGGCGTCGTCGCCTTGTCGATCGCCATGTCCGTCCCGGCCATGGCCAGCGCCGAGGAAGAGTTCAAGATGGGTCTCCTCGTGCCCGGCAGCGTGGCGGAGGAAGGCTGGAACAAGATCGCCTATGACGCGCTGAAACAGGTCGAGAAGGAACTCGGCGCCAAGATCAGCTATGTCGAACTGTCCGACAACCCGGCCGCCTTCGAGAAGGCCTTCCGCGACTATGCCAGCCACGGCTACCAGGTGGTGCTGGGACACGGCTTCCAGTTCCAGGACGCCGCGCTGACGACGGCGCAGGACTTTCCCGACACCGTCTTCCTCGTGTCGTCGAGCTATATCCACGAGGGCAAGGTCATCGGCCTCAACACCGACGCCAGCCAGCCCTTCTACCTGATGGGCGTCATCGCCGCATCGATGGGCAAGGGCGCGGGCCTCGTCGGCGGCATGGAGATCCCGCCCATCGCCCACGCCTTCGACGGCTTCGAGCGCGGGGCGAAGAGCGTGAACCCGGATTTCCCGGTGTCCAAGGTCTTCATCAACAGCTTCACCGATGCGAGCGCCGCCAAGGAGGCCGCCGTCAGCATGATCGCCCGCGGCGCCGATTTCGTCATCCCCAACGCCAACGCGGCGGGGCTCGGCGTCATCCAGGCGGCGCAGGAATCGGGCGAGCAGGCCAGCACGTTCAGCGTCTACAGCGAATATACCGACATTGCCCCCAAGAACATCCTGGGGACGTTCCTGGCCGATTACGGCCGGGGCATCGTACGCATCGTCTCGGGGATCAAGGACGGCAAGGTGCCGCAAAGCAATGTCGATTTCGGCCTGAAGGATGAGGACGTCATCAAGTTCACCTTCAACGACGAAGCCGCCAGACCGATACCGCAAGACCTGCGCAAGCACCTGGAGGAGGTGAAGGCGAAGATCGCTGCGGGTGAGATCCAGACGCGCGCGAAGTAACGCGCTCCTGGGAAACCAACAATGGGAGGAAGAGCAATGAGACTTTCAAGAAGAACGTTCCTGGAAGGCGTGGCCGCACTGTCGATCGCCATGTCCGTTCCGGCGATGGCGAAGGCCGAAGAACTGAAGATGGGCCTGCTGGTGCCCGGCAGCGTTTCGGAGGAAGGCTGGAACCGCATCGCCTACAACGCGCTGAAGGGCGTCGAGGAGCAGCTCGGCGCCAAGATCAGCTATGTCGAGCTGCAGCAGAACCCGGCCTCCTTCGAGAAGGCCTTCCGCGACTATGCCAGCCAGGGCTACCAGGTCATCCTCGGCCACGGCTTCGAATTCCAGGACGCGGCGCTGGAAGTGGCGCAGGACTATCCCGACACCCACTTCCTGATCTCCTCGAGCCACGTCCATGAAGGCAACGTCATCGGCCTCGACACCGACACCAGCCAGCCCTTCTACCTGATGGGCGTCATCGCCGCGAAGATGGGCCGCAAGGCCGGCCTCGTCGGCGGCATGGAGATCCCGCCGATCCAGGTGGCCTTCACCGGCTTCAAGAACGGCGCGCGCAGCGTCAACCCGGACTTCCCGATCAGCGAGGCCTATATCGGCAACTTCACCGATACGACCGCCGCCAAGGAAGCCGCCCTCAGCATGATCTCGGCCGGCGCCGACTTCGTCGTGCCGAACGCCTCGGGCGCGACGGTCGGCGGCTACCAGGCCGTCGCCGAATCCGGCCCGGACGTACGCTCCTTCTCGATCTTCTCCGACTACACGGAAGTCGCGCCCAACAACATCCTCGGCCTCTACGTCGCCGATTATGCGCAGGGCGTGGTGGAAGTGGTCAAGGCGATCCAGGCGGGCAACGCCCCGACGGAGAACGTCGTCTTCGGCCTCAAGGACACGAAGGTCATGTCCTTCACCTTCCGCGACGACGGCCCGGTCTCCGTGCCGGAGGACATCCGCGCGGAAGTGAAGGCGATCAGCGACAAGATCGCGGCGGGCGAGATCAAGACCGACACGGCCCCCTGACCCGGCCGGCGCCGCGGCCGGCTTCGGCCCGCCGCGGCGCACCGACCCCCGCATGAAGCATCGGACCGATCCTATGGCACAGGTAAACCAGGGAGTGCGCGAGAACGTGTATCCTCAAGCCACCAATCCCTTCCTTCGGACGCTCGCGCAGATCGCGATCAGCGCCGTTACCCCCATCGCGGCGGTCCTCGTCGCCCTCGGCTGCGGCGCCGTCCTGTTGTGGCTCAACGGCTTCAACGGCAGCGACGTCGTCACCGTCATGATCTTCGGCTCGTTCCAGGACGTGCGCTCCTTCGGCGAGATCCTCCTGAAGGCGACCCCGCTCATCCTCATCGGCGCCGGCCTTTGCGTCGCCTTCCGGTGTTCGATCTGGAATATCGGCGCCGAAGGCCAGCTCTATGTCGGGGCGATCGCCGCAACGCTGGTCGGCACCAGCATCGACGGCCTGTCCGTGTGGGTCCACGTGCCGCTGGTCATGCTGGCCGGGGCGCTGGCGGGCGCGGCCTGGGCCGGCATCGCCGGCTACCTCAAGGTGCGCTTCCAGGCGAGCGAGATCGTCACGACGATCATGCTCAACTACATCGCCATCATCATGACGAGCTACCTCGTCACCGGCCCCATGCGCGATGCGAGCGCCGCCTATCCGCAATCGGCCCGGCTGGTGCGCGAGGCCTGGACGCCGCGCATCGTCTCCGACATGCGCCTGCATATCGGCATCCTCGTCGCCATCGTGCTGGCGGTCGGGCTCTACATCTTCCTGCAGAGGAGCAGCCGCGGCTTCGCGTTGCGCGTCGTCGGCCTCAACCCGCATGCCGCCCGCTATGCCGGCATGGACGTGCGCCGCAACGTGATGATCGCCATCTGCATCTCCGGCGCGCTGGCCGGGCTTGCCGGCGCCTTCGAAGTGGCCGGCGTCACGCACCGCCTCTACCAGAACATCTCGCCCGGCTACGGCTTCGAGGGCATCGCGGTGGCGCTGCTGGCCAACAACAATCCGCTGGCGGCGATCCTCTCGGGCGGGCTGTTCGCCGTGCTGAGGTCCGGCTCGGAAGTGCTGCAGATCACCTCGCAGGTTCCCCAGGTCCTCGTGCTCGTCATCCAGGGCATCGTCATCCTCTCCGTCGTCGCCTTCGCCAAGTTCCGCGACATCCTCAGGATCGTCTCCTGAAACAATGGAAACTTCCGCAGGGCCCCGGCCCTGCGGGAAGACAAAGCTTAGGCGCCATTCCCGAAGGGTCTTGCAAATGGACGACATGATGTTTCTCACCTTCGCCGCGACGCTGGTCGGCGCGGCATGGAGGCTCGCCACCCCCCTCATCTTCGCCTCGATCGGCGAGGTGTTCTCCGAACGGGCGGGCGTGCTCAATATCGGCCTGGAGGGCACCATGCTCGTCGGCGCCTTCTGCGGATTCGCTGCGGCCTTCGCCACCGGCTCCGTCCCGCTCGGGCTGATCGCCGGCGTCGCCGGCGGCATGGCCTTCGGGCTGATCTTCGCCGTCTTCACGATCACCATCAAGGCGGACCAGATCGTGGTCGGCGCGGCGCTCAACCTGCTCGGCATGGGCCTCACGGCCTTCCTGTTCCGCACCTACTACGTCTCGACGGGCAAGGGCATCGAGATCGCCCAGCCGATCGCCATCCCCTTCCTCAGCGACCTGCCCTTCTTCGGCGAGGCCTTCTTCAAGCAGAACCTCATCGTCTATTCGACGGTCCTCGTCACCGTCCTCGCCGCGCTGCTGCTCTACCGCACCTCCTTCGGCCTGACGCTGCGCGCAGTCGGCGAGCATCCGAAGGCCGTCGACGTCGCCGGCCGCAACGTCGCCGCCTATCGCTACGGCGCGGTGCTGATCGGCACCGGGCTCGCCGGGCTCGGCGGCGCGTTCCTGACGCTCGGCCACTCCAACCAGTTCGTCGAGGGCATCACCTCGGGCCGCGGCTTCATCGCGCTCGCCGTCGTCGTCTTCGCGCGCTGGTCGCCGATCGGGGCCTTCTTCGTCTCCATGCTCTTCGGGCTGTTCTACGCCCTGCAGCTCATGCTCCAGGCGCAGTCGTCCATCGTCGTGCCCTACCAGCTCCTGCAGGCGCTTCCCTACATCATGACGATCGTCACGCTCGTGGTGGTCCGCGGCAAGAGCGCGGCGCCCAGCAAGCTCGGCCAGCCCTACGAGATGAGGTAACGGACATGTCCAAGAAACCCTTCCTGCGCATCGAAAACATCCGCAAGCGCTTCGGCCCCATCGTCGCCAGCGACGGCGTCTCGCTGGAGATCGAGGAGGGCGAGATCCACTCGCTGCTCGGCGAGAACGGCGCCGGCAAGAGCGTGCTGATGAGCATGATCTGCGGCATGGTGCGGCCCGACGAGGGCGAGATCGTCTACAAGGGCGAGACCGTGCGCTTCAACAGCCCGCGCGAGGCGATCCGCCAGCGCATCGGCATGGTGCACCAGCACTTCATGCTCGTGCCGAACCTGACGGTGGCCGAGAACTACATCCTCGGCCAGGGCCCGGGCCTGCGCATCATCAGCGACATGGACAAGGTCCATGCGAAGATCCGCGAGCTTTCCGACCGCTACGCCCTCGACGTGCGCCCCGACGCGGTGATCGAGGACCTGTCGGTCGGCGAGCAGCAGCGCGTCGAGATCCTGAAGGCGCTGTTCCACGGCATCGACCTGCTCATCCTCGACGAGCCGACCGCCGTCCTGACCCCGCAGGAGACCGACCGCCTGCTCTCGCTGATGGGCGACCTTGTCAAGGACGGCAAGACGGTCGTCTTCATCTCGCACAAGCTGGACGAGGTGATGCGCGTCTCCAACCGCATCAGCGTGATGCGCGACGGGCGCGTCGTGCATACCGTCAATGTCGGCGACACCAATGCGCGCGAGCTTGCCCGCATGATGGTCGGCCGCGACGTGCGCATGGAGCTGCCGCGCAGCCCCGAGCCCGCCGGGCGGGTCGTGCTGTCGGTGGAGAACCTCGTCTGCCGCGCCGAGACCGGGCTTCCCGCCGTGCGCAATGTGAGCCTCGACGTGCGCGCCGGCGAGATCGTCGGCATCGCCGGCGTCTCGGGCAACGGCCAGACGGAGCTGTCGCTCGCCCTGTCCGGCCTGCTGCCGGTCGATTCCGGCCGCGTCACGCTCAACGGCAAGGACATCACCGGCCTCGACCCCGCCCGTATCAATGCCAGCAGCTTCTCCCATATCCCGGAGGACCGGCACAAGCACGGCGTCGTCCTGTCGCTGTCGCTGAGCGAGAACACCATCCTGCAGCGCTACGACCAGTCGCCTTTCGCCAGCCGCGGCCTGCTCAACCGCCGGGCGATCGGCGAGCATACCCGCGACCTCATTCAGCGCTTCCGCGTCAAGAGCCGCGACGAGAACCAGGCGATCGGCGCACTGTCGGGCGGCAACCAGCAGAAGCTGGTCGTCGCGCGCGAGCTCGCCCGCAACCCGGAATTCATCCTCGTCAACCAGCTCGCCCGCGGCATCGATATCGGCGCCATGGAATTCGTCATGGAGGAGATGCTCAAGCAGCGCGACAACGGCCGCGCCATCCTGCTGATCTCCACCGAGCTCGAGGAACTCTTCGCGATCTGCGACCGCATCCTCGTGATGTTCCACGGCGAGATCCTCGGCGAGCTGCCGCCGGACCGCACCCGCCTCGAGGAGCTGGGGCTGCTGATGGCGGGCCAGACCGAACAGCCGGCCCTTGCGGGCTAGAGCATCTCCAGCCGATGCGGCAAAAACAGGATTCCAGAACATGTCCGGTTCACCGGAAATGTTCTGGACAGGAGGGGGCCCGGCAGGTTTGATGGGAGCCGTGAAACAGGAGGGCCGCGCGTCCATGAACATAACCCTGCGGCAACTCAGGGCCTTCATCGCGGTGGCCGAGCTCGGCCAGTTCAATCTGGCCGCGCGCAATCTCCATCTCACCCAGTCCGCGGTCAGCATCCTGATCCGCGACCTGGAATCGGAGATCGGCGTGCGGCTCTTCGACCGCCATACGCGGATGGTCTCGCTCACCCTGGTCGGCCAGGAATTCCTGCCGCAGGCGCGCAAGATCCTGAAGGACCTGGAGCTCGCCGTCGGCGACGTGCGCGACAACGCCTCGCTGAAGCGCGGCCAGGTGACGATCGCCGCCGCGATCGTGCTGGCGGCGACCATCGTGCCGCCGATCATCGCCCGCTTCCTGCGCATGTATCCGGAGATCTCCATCAATATCCGCGACATGCCGGAAGAGCAGATCACCCCGGCGCTGAAGCGCAACGAGGTCGACATCGCCGTCGGCACGCTGTCGGAGGACGATCCGGAGATCACCGGCACCTCGCTGATGCGCGACAAGCTGATGCTCGTCTGCCGCGAGGATCACAAATTCGCCAAGCGCAAGTCCGTGCGCTGGGCGGAGCTCAAGGACGAGAAGCTCATCACGCTCGGCACCGCCAACCCGCTGCGCAACATCGTCGAGCACAACCTCATCCGCGTCGTGCCGAACTTCCGGCCGAAATACGAGGTGCGCTTCTCCACCACCGCCATCAGCATGATCGGCGCCGGCATGGGCGTCGCCGTGCTGCCGGAGAATTCCAGCCAGCTCGCCTCCGACGTCACGGTCACCACCGTCGACCTCACCGATCCGCCGGTCATGCGCGACGTCTCGCTGCTGCAGCGCCGCCACCACAGCCTCTCGCCGGCGGCCGAGCACCTGAAGAACGTCTTCATCGCCTGGGCCGCCGACCACCCCGCCTCGCTGCGCGGCTAGGGCATTTCCAAAAAGCGCGACGCGCCCCCTGCGCAGGGCGGCAAATCACCTATATAGAGCGGGCAAGGCCACACGCCCGGCCGCGCGCCGCGTTTCACAGACAAGGATCGATTTCATGACCGAGAAATCCCCCGCCGACAATTTCCCCGCCGGTTACGAGCCGCCGAAGGTCTGGACCTGGGAGCAGGGCAATGGCGGCGCCTTCGCCAATATCAACCGTCCCATCGCCGGCCCGACCCACGACAAGCAGCGCCCGGTCGGCAAGCACCCCCTGCAGCTCTATTCGCTCGCCACGCCGAACGGCGTGAAGGTGACGATCATGCTGGAGGAGCTTCTGGCGGCCGGCCATGCCGGCGCGGAATATGACGCCTGGCCGATCCGTATCGGTGACGGCGACCAGTTCGGCTCCGGCTTCGTCGAGGTCAATCCGAACTCCAAGATCCCGGCGCTGATGGACCATGCGCCGAAGGGCGGCGGCGAACCGGTGCGGGTCTTCGAATCGGCCTCCATCCTGCTCTACCTCGCCGAGAAGTTCGGCGCCTTCCTGCCGACCGCGCTGCGCGCCCGGACCGAGACCTTCAACTGGCTGTTCTGGCAGATGGGCTCGGCCCCGTTCCTCGGCGGCGGCTTCGGCCATTTCTACGCCTATGCGCCGATCCGCATCAAATACGCCATCGACCGCTATGCGATGGAGGTGAAGCGCCAGCTCGACGTGCTCGACCGGCATCTGGCGGAAAACCGCTACATGGCCGGCGACGACTACACCATCGCCGACATGGCGATCTGGCCGTGGTACGGCGTCCTCGCGCAGAACAGGCAATATGGCGACGCCGGCGCCTTCCTCGAGGTGCAGGACTACGGCCACGTCCAGCGCTGGACGGCCGAGATCGCCGAGCGCCCGGCGGTGCGGCGCGGCCGCATGGTCAACCGGCTGACCGGCGATCCGTCCGAGCAGCTCCACGAGCGCCACGACGCCTCGGACTTCGATACGAGAACGCAGGACAAGATCGGCCAGGCCGCGGAATAACGGGAGACGACGATGGCGAACCTGCCCGACATGACCAAACACCGGGGCTTTCCGTCCGGCATGCCGGGCACGGGGGTCCAGTTCACCATCCGCCGCGCCAATCCGCGCGGGGTGACGCCGATCAAGGCGCTGCCCCGCCGCGCCCGGCCGGGCACGGCCGAACACCGCATCGACGCCGCCTTCCTGCATGCCCTGTGGCATCATTTCGGCGACGAGCCCTTCGAGCGCGGCAATCTCGACGCCGCCCGCCTCAACCTGCTGTTCGGCCGCGAGGTCGTGGCGGCGGAGAAGGATTTCGACCCGCTCTCCTACGAGGCCATGCTCGTCATCGACGAAAGGGTCGCCCGCCAGAGCTTTCCGGAATCCTTCGAGGACGTGTTCGAGGTCTAGGCGCACGGCGGGGCGGCAACCGACATGCTTTCGCCCCGCTTGCCGCGCACAGCATGAGGCCCGTGCCCGCACGGGCGGCCGACTGGAATGGAAGGACAGACCATGGACGTGATCTTCACACCGGAACTGACGATCTGCGGGATCGAGGAACTGCCGGCCCAGCGCGACCGGAAGGTCACCCATGTCCTCTCCCTGCTCGACCCGGAGCTTCCCGAGCTGGAGGCCTTCGCGACCTATGCCCGGCACCACCGCACCACGCTGCGCTTCCACGACATCATCGCCGCCGCGCCGGACCGGGTGATGCCTCGCCCGGACCATGTCGCGGCGATCCTCGACTTCGGCGCGGATTTCCAGGCCCGGCAGGAGGCCGACGCGACGCCGCATCTCCTGGTGCATTGCCACATGGGCATTTCCCGCTCGACGGCCGCCATGCTGACGCTGATGGCGCAGGCCAATCCCGGCGAGGCCGCCGAGGACCTGCTCGCCCGCCTCGTCGCCATCCGCCCGCAGGCCTGGCCGAATTCGCAGATGATCGGCTTTGCCGACGACCAGCTCGGCCGCAAGGGCGAGCTGACGGCGGCGCTCGGCCGGCATTACGGCCGCCAGCTCCGGAACCAGCCGCGCTATACCGAATGGATGACGGCGCTCGGCCGGCAGGCCGAGCTGGACATGGCCATCCTCGACTGATCCCCGCCTTCCGCCGGCTCAGCCCGCCGCAAGGCCGTCCATCTGCCGCTGCCGGCTCCGGCCGGCCTCCCGGACGATCTCGGCGATCCGGGTGAACTGGGCCGCCAGCGGGTTCGTCCGCCGCCAGACCATGCCGATGGTGCGCGTCGGGCGCGGCTCGGCGAGGCGCGACACGCACACCGCCGACGAGCGCGTCTCCGTGTTGACGGCCATCTGCGGGATGAGCGTCACGCCGATGCCCGCCCCGACCATCTGCACCAGCGTCGAGAGCGAGCTCCCCTCCATCAGGTCGCGCGTCGCCGCCGCGCCGATATTGCAGACGGAAAGGGCCTGGTCGCGGAAGCAATGGCCCTCCTCCAGCAGAAGCAGGCGCATCTCGTGAAGCCTGTCGGAGGGCGGCACGGGCCGGCCCGCATCCTCCAGCGGCCGCACCAGCACGAATTCCTCCTCGAAAAGCGGAATCTCCTCCAAAGCCGGCTCCGAGACCGGCAGGGCGACGATGGCGAGGTCCAGCTTGGCCTCCGCGAGATCCTCGATCAGCCTTTGCGTGATCGCCTCGCGGGGGCGCGGGTCGAGCCCCGGATAGAGCCGCGTCAGCGCCTTGATGATGTCGGGAAGCAGATAGGGCGCGACCGTCGGGATGATGCCGAGGCGGAGGCGGCCGGCCAGCGGGCCGTGCGCCGCCCGCCCGAGCTCCTCCAGCTCGTCGACGGCGCGCAGGATGGCGCGGGTGCGGCCGGCGAATTCCTCGCCGAGCCCGGTCAGCCGGATGCTGCGCCCGCCCCTTTCCACCAGCGGCGCGCCGACCAGCTCCTCCAGCTCGCGGATCTGCACGGAGAGCGCCGGCTGGGAAATGGCGCAGCTTTCCGCCGCGCGGCCGAAATGGCCGATGCGGGCGAGCGCATCGAAATAGCGCAGATGCTTCATGGTCAGGCCTATCATAAGCTGAGCATATCGCTGCCTTTAGGTTTTACAATTGGAATTTATGGATCGGCTTTGCTACTGCTTGGTCACTCGGAAGCGGCCGGCCGGCGACCCCACCCAGGAGGCGTGCCGCAAAAAGCCCTTCCAGTGTCCGTAAATAGAGAAAATCCGTTGGAGGACCAAATGGATACGAAGACGACGACGACCGGCAAGTGTCCGGTCATGCACGGCGGCGCCACCGCTCTCGGCAACTCCGTCATGGAATGGTGGCCCAACGCGCTGAACCTCGACATCCTGCATCAGCACGATGCCAAGACCAATCCGCTCGGCAAGGACTTCAACTATCGCGAGGAACTCAAGAAGCTCGACGTCGAAGCGCTGAAGGCGGACCTTCGCGCGCTGATGACGGACAGCCAGGACTGGTGGCCGGCCGACTGGGGCAGCTATGTCGGCATGATGGCGCGCGTTTCCTGGCACGCCGCCGGCTCCTACCGCTCCGCGGACGGCCGCGGCGGCGCGGGCACGGGCAACCAGCGCTTCGCCCCGCTCAATTCCTGGCCGGACAACGCCAACACCGACAAGGGCCGCCGCCTGCTGTGGCCGATCAAGAAGAAATACGGCAACAAGATCTCCTGGGCCGACCTGATCGCGCTCGCCGGCACCATCGCCTATGACGTCGCGGGCCTCAAGACCTACGGCTTCGCCTTCGGCCGCGAGGACATCTGGGCACCGGAAAAGGACATCTACTGGGGCGACGAGAAGCAGTGGCTCGCCCCGAGCGACCAGCGCTACGGCAATGTCGCCAATCCCGCGACGCTGGACAACCCGCTCGCCGCCGTGCAGATGGGCCTCATCTATGTCAACCCGGAAGGCGTCAACGGCCGTTCCGACCCGATGGCGACGGCCGCGCAGATGCGCGAGACCTTCGCCCGCATGGGCATGAACGACGAGGAGACCGTCGCGCTGACGGCCGGCGGCCACACGATCGGCAAGTCGCACGGCAACGGTAGCGCGGGCGATCTCAGCCCCGATCCGGAAAGCGCCGGCCCGGAATTCCAGGGCCTCGGCTGGATCAACACCAGGGGCCGCGGCATCGGCCGCGACACGGTCGTCTCCGGTATCGAGGGCGCCTGGACCGCCGAGCCGACCAAGTGGGACAACGGCTTCTTCGAGATGCTGTTCAAGCATGAATGGACGCTGACCCACAGCCCGGCCGGCGCATCGCAGTGGGCGCCGATCACCATCGCCGAGGAGGACAAGCCGGTCGACGTCGAGGACCCCTCGATCCGTACCGTCCCGATGATGACCGATGCCGACATGGCGCTGAAGGTGGACCCGATCTACCGCGAGATCTCGCTGCGCTTCATGAACGACTTCTCGGCATTCTCGGACGCCTTCGCCCGCGCCTGGTTCAAGCTGACGCACCGCGACATGGGGCCGAAGTCCCGCTATGTCGGCCCGGACGTCCCGGCCGAGGACCTGATCTGGCAGGACCCGATCCCGGCCGGCCGCAAGGACTACGACATCGGCGGCGTCAAGGCGAAGATCGCCGCCTCCGGCCTTTCGGCGGCCGACCTCGTCGCCACCGCCTGGGATAGCGCCCGCACCTTCCGCGGCTCCGACTACCGCGGCGGCGCGAACGGCGCGCGCATCCGCCTCGCCCCGCAGAAGGACTGGGAAGGCAACGAGCCGGCCCGCCTCGCCCGCGTGCTGTCCGTCCTCGAGCCGATCGCCGCGGCATCGGGCGCAAGCCTTGCCGACGTCATCGTGCTCGCCGGCAATTGGGGCGTCGAGCAGGCGGCGAAGGCCGCGGGCTTCGATATCGAGGTGCCCTTCGCGCCGGGTCGTGGCGACGCCAGCCAGGAGCAGACCGACGTGGACGGCTTCGCGCCGCTGGAGCCCGTCGCCGACGGCTTCCGCAACTGGCAGAAGAAGGACTATGTGGTGAGCCCGGAGGAGCTGCTGCTCGACCGCGCCCAGCTCATGGGCCTGACCGCGCCGGAAATGACGGCGCTGGTCGGCGGCCTCCGCGTCATCGGCACGAACCATGCCGGCACCGCGCACGGCGTCTTCACCGACCGCGTCGGCGCGCTGACGACGGACTTCTTCGCCACGCTGACCGACATGGCCTATAGCTGGGTCCCGACCGGCAGCAACCTGTACGAGATCCGCGACCGCAAGACCGGCGCGACGAAGTACACGGCGACCCGCGCGGACCTCGTCTTCGGCTCGAACTCGATCCTGCGCGCCTATGCGGAAGTCTACGCCCAGGACGACAGCCGGGAGAAGTTCGTCAAGGACTTCGTCGCCGCCTGGACCAAGGTGATGAACGCCGACCGCTTCGACCTCGCGGCCTGACGGCCAGCCATAACAAGACCTTCCCCCGGCAAATCGGGGGAAGGTCGCGTCAAGTCCCGTGGCCGCGCCGCGGCCTATTTCGCCGCATCATCCTTCGGCTTGCTGTTCTGCCCCTCGGGCATCGTCCCCTCTCGCTCGTGCGCATGGGCTTCCGGCCCGGCAACGATGACGCCGGGCTTTTCCCGACGGTCGGCATCCTTCGCCTTCCGGTCCGCGTCCTTCCTGTCCATCGTCTCACCTTCCTGTTTGGTCGATGCAGGTCAACGGCGGCCGCGGCATCATGGTTCCACGGAGGGCGCGGAAGACGCACTGCAAGCCCCGCGGCGTCAGCCGCGCCGGGCCGCGTCGATGGCGGCGACGTCGATCTTCTTCATCGTCATCATCGCGTCGAAGGCGCGTTTCGCCTCGTCGCCGCCGGCGGCCATCGCCTCCATCAGCGTGCGGGGCGTGATCTGCCAGGAAACGCGCCACTTGTCCTTGCACCAGCCGCATTCGCTCTCCTGCCCGCCATTGCCGACGATGGCGTTCCAGTAGCGGTCGGTCTCCTCCTGGTCCTCGGTGGAGATCTGGAAGGAGAAGGCCTCCGTCTGCTTGAAGACCGGACCTCCGTTGAGGCCGATGCAGGGAATGCCGGCGACCGTGAATTCGACCGTCAGCACGTCGCCTTCCTTGCCGGACGGGTAATCCCCCGGCGCGCGGAACACCCCGCTCACCCGGCTGTCGGGGAAGACCCCGGCATAGAAGCGGGCGGCGGCCTCGGCGTCCTTGTCGTACCAGATGCAGATCGTGTTCTTGGCCATGTCCTGTTCCTTTCGTTCGGTTGTCGCCGCCCGTCCTTCGGGATAGGGGCCGGGCCGGCTTTCTCCAGCCTGTACCAAGGACGGGCGAGACCGTCGCATCCCGACAGGCACCGAAGGAATTTTCTCGTCCCCGAAAAGCAACAGGGCGCTCGACCCTTTCGGGGAGCGCCCTGCCGGACCCGGACGACGCGCGCAGCAGATGGTGCTGGTGCGGCAGGCGTCATCGATACGGGTGGTGAGCGATAGATATGGATGCGCCTTGCCGGTTTCAAGACCCGCCCGCTTGCTTGCCTCGCCGGGGAGGATCGGCATACGCTTCCGGCGATTCGCGCGCAGGGGCGCGGAGGCCGATCACGGTGACAGGCAGGCTGGATTTGCAGGAAGAGACGACCACGGCCGACACGCCGACCCCGCGCATGTTCTCCTGGGCGCGCAATTCGACGATCTACCGCATCGAACGGCGCATGCACACGGAAAAGCAGCTCCACGACGCCATCGCGCGCAAGGCCCGCGAGAAATTCGAGGGCATCAGCGATGCGCAGGTCCGGGCGCTTGCCGATTCCGCCGTGAAATTCGCCTATGACAACAAGGCGCTCGACGACAGGGCCTTCGCCGAAGCGAGCAGCCGCTCCGGTCTGCGCAGCGGCCGGTCGCGGCGCGCGGTCGCCCAGAAGCTCGTCCAGAAGGGCGTCGCGAAGGACATGGCGGCGGCCGCCGCCGCCGGGATCGACGATCTCCTCGCCGCGCTGGTCCTGGCCCGCAAGCGCGCCTTCGGCCCCTTCCGCAAGGTGGCGCTCGACGAGAAGCGCAAGGCCAAGGAGCTTTCCGCCTTCGCCCGGGCCGGCTTCGGCTTCGATATCGGCAAGACGGTGCTCGCGATGCCGCTGGAGGAGGCCGAGGAGGCGCTCGACGCCGTCCGGCATTTCTAGCCCGTCTTCGGCCCCTGCATGGCGAGGTGCTCGGGGAAGGCGGTGACGAGGAGGGTCTTGGCCGCCTCCAGCGCCATCTCCCGCGTGGTGCCGTCGCCCATGGTCAGGCGCAGCCACAGGCCCTCCAGCAGGGTGCAGATCGACAGCGCCATCGGCTCCGGCGCATAGCCGTAGCCGGCCTCCGCCTTGAGAGCGGCGCAGAGCGCGATCACCGTCTCCTGGTAGGTCGCGTCGCGCGCGCCGCAGAGCGCCTGATAGGTCGGCCGCGACTTCGCCTCGCCCCAGAAGGCGCACCAGGCGGCGAGCTTGCGCCGGGTGCAGATCCGGCGGTCGAAATCGGCATGGACCAGCGCCCAGAGGCGGGCGGCCGGGCTCGGCCCCGCCTTGTCCAGCGCGGCGTTCCAATGGTCCGAATATTCCTCGGCCATGAACTGCAGCGTGGCGACGAGCAGGTTCTCCTTGCTCTCGAAATGGAAGTTGACGATGCCGCGGGAAAGGCCGGCGCCATCGGCGACGTCGGCAAGCGTGGTGTCGGCATAGCCGCGCCTTGCCAGCGAATCGATCGTCGCCTCGATGAGCTGCTGCCGCCGCGTCTCCTTGGAGGCCTTGCGTCCCCGTTTCTCGCCGTCGCCCGAGCCCTGTTCCGCCACGCCTGCCCGCATCGCCACCGTCACCTTCTTCCGGATGTTCAGAAGAGCGAGACAATGCTCCCCGCTGTCAAGAATCTTCTACGAGCGGAGCCCACATCGCCATGCCGAAGGAACCGGCTATTTCCACTCATAAGCCTTGGCCGTGCGGCAGGGCCGCTCCGTCACGAAGGCCGGCGCGCCCTCCGCCGCGGCCGCATGGTCCAGCGCATCCGCCTCGTCGTTGAAGCCGACGAACACCATCAGCATCGACCGCGCCGCCGGCTGACCTTTCTTGCGGTAGGAGAAATTGACGGCGCAATGCGGGTAGCGCGCGTCCATCGGGCGCGCGCCCGCTTCGCCGGTCAGCGCGAGGAACTGCCCGAGGGCGAAGAACCGGTCGAGTGCGGCGAAGGCGGAGGCCTGCGAGATCTGCCGGCGGGCGTCCGTCTCGGCCGGGCGGCCGTAATAGAGGCTGTCCGTCTGCCCCTTGCTCCGCTTCGTCTCGTAGACGACGAGGCCGCCCGCCGCCGCGAGTTCCAGGCGGACGTCGAAGGTCTGGAAGAGCTCGGGACGGCGGTCCAGCTCCAGGAACAGGGTCCTCAGATCCGCGATGTAATCGGCATAGAGCGCAGCCTGCATGGGTCTCATCCGGTGGAAAGTGCCGCCTCCATAGCATGGCGGAGGAGGCATGGCGCGCCGTTTTCGCGGAAAGGCGGCCTATCCCCCGCTTCCGGCCTTAAGCGTTGCCTAGCGAAGGCGTTTCCAATAGGCCGTGACCTGGCCTTTTCCCTCGATGCGGCCGGCGGAGGCTTCCAGCAGCTTGCGCAGCTCCGCCGCGACGGCCTGCTCGCATCCCGCCCAGACGACCGGCCTGTCCTGCCGGCCGGCAAGGCGGCGCGCCAGCGCCTCGACGAGGGAGCGGGACCGATCGTCGCCCCGGCACAGCCAGCTTATGTCGAGGCCCGGCCTCGGACAGAGATAGGCGCGCTCCGCCTCGTCCTCGATCTCGACGATCGCCTCGATGGCGGTCCGCTCGTCCGCCGTCTCGGCGATGCGGGCGATGGCCGGCAGCGCGGCCTCGTCGCCGAGCAGCAGGAGCCTTCGCCCCGCGGGCACCCCGCCGCCCCCCGGCCCGAGCAGGCCGGCGACGGTACAGTGCCCCGCCCTGCGGGCGAAGCCGACGCCGGGGCCTGCCGCCCCGTCGTGATGCAGCACGAAATCCACGGCGAAGGTTCCGGCCCGCTCGTCGGCCCGGCGTATCGTATAGACGCGGCTGGCGAGCGCGTCCTCGCCCTGCGGCCATGCGATGCGGCCGTCGGCCGAAAGGCCCGGCCAGCGCGGCGCGCGCCCCTGCGGCGGAATGAGCAGGCGGACATGATGGTGATCCGCCGCGGCAAGGGCGGCGACGTTCTCGCCGCGAAAGACGATTCGCTGCATGCGCGGCGTCACGCGGAACGTCTCGACGACCGATATCTCCTGGAAATGCGAGGGGACGGCATCCCCTGCCCCATGGCCGGACCAGTCGATCCGGGCATCTGCGGCGAATTCGAAGACGTGGTCGGCGACGAATGTCTTGACGGTCGCGAGCGCCTCGGCCGAGCCGGAGGCCGCATCCACCTGCAACCCCCAGGACATGCGCCGCAGCCGGAGGCTGCCATAGGGGCTGACGATATGCGCGCCGTCCGGCCCGCGCTCGACGGCGGCATGGGTTTCGAGATGGTCCAGCAGGACGGCGATGAAGGGCTCGGGATCGGCAAGGCGCACGCTCGCCGCGGTTCGGAACGACGGCTTCACGATGCTGGCCCCCCGGCCGCCGCTTCCCGCCGGTCGAGCTCGGCGAGCTGGCGGTAGGCGAGCGCGATGCCGAGAAGCGAGACCAGCGCGGCGATGCCGAAGAGCGGCGCATAGCCGAGGCGATCCGCCAGGAAGCCGGCGATGGCCGAGCCGATCATGTAGACGATCAGCTCGGCGCAGGTGAGGATGGTGAAGTCCGTGCCCGGCTGGTCCCTCGACGAGGCCTTCATGAACAGCGAATAGATGGCGACCAGCTCCATGTAGCGGATGAACGCCTGGAAGGCGGAGGCCGCCATGGCGACCGTCGCGCCCGGCAGCACATGCGCCGCGCTGAGCGTGAAGACGAGGAAGCACACCGTCCTCAGCAGCCCGAGCAGGACGAGGGCGGCGGTCAGCCCGGCCTTGCGGATGAGCAGCGCGCAGACCACGGCGCCGACCAGCCCCGCCGTCGCCGCCGCCCCGCCGCTCAGATAACCGATCCAGGCGACCGGCAGGCCGAGATCGACGAGATAGGCCCCCTCCATGCCGCGCACGAGCCCTTCGCTGGCGCGGTATGTCAGGGCGAAGCCGAGAACGATCCAGGCGTTCGGGCGGGCGAAGAAGCCGCGCAGGCTGGCCCGCGGCCTTCCCGGCTGCGGCATCGCCTCTTCGGGCTCCTCCCGCATCCACAGGGCCGCCACCGCCGGCAGCAGCGACAGCGCCGCGACAAGAAAGATGGTCGGCCGCCAGCCGATCTTCTCGAACAGCACGAGGGCGAGCGTGCCGCCGAGGATGACCCCGAGCGCCACCGCGCCGGCCTGGATGGCGTTGCCGACCGGGCGCGACCTGCCGTCGAGATGCCGCACGGCATAGCCGTCCGTCGCGATGTCCTGCAGCGAGGAGAGGGTCGCGATCGCAAGGCCGAGGACGAAGAGCGCAACCGCGTGCGAGGGATCGAAGAGGGCCATGGCCGCGATGAGCGCGCTGACGAGGACCTGGGTGGGAATGACCCAGCCGCGCCGATGCCCCAGCCGGGCGAAGGGGGAGAACCGGTCGACGAGCGGCGCGGCGACGAATTTCAGGATCAGCGGCAGCATCAGCAGGTAGAACAGGCCGATGGACGTGCGCGACGCGCCCGCCTCGCGCATCAGCGGCGGCAGGGCGACGAGGAGTAGATAGGTCGGAATGCCCTGGGCGAGATAAAGGCCGCCGAGGACGGCATAGAGCCGTCCCCGCGCGCCTGCCGCCATGGCCGGCGCGCCGCCGGCGATCGTGCCCGCACCCTCCGCCATCTCAGAACGACTTCGTCAGCGAGACGGCGAAGGTGCGCCCGCGCCCCTTGTAGTCGAAGATCGCGTCGTTCGCCAAGGCGCCGTAGAGGGCCTTGGCGCGCGAGCCCCAGATCGTCGTGTACTGCCGGTCGAAGAGGTTGTGGACGCCGAAGTTCACCGTCGCATTCGCATCCTCGAAGCGGTAGGAGCCGACGAGGTCGAACAGCGTGTAGCCGTCGATCTTGTATCTGTCCTTGTCCGAGAGGTCGAAGACGTGCTGCCCCTGCAGGCGAAGGCTCAGCGCCTCGCCGCGCCAGCCGACATGGCCGCCGATCTTGGAGACGCTTGCCGAGCCGACGCTGTCCCTGCCCCAGCCCGCCGGGGTCTTGACCTCCGTGCGGACCCATTGTCCGAGCGCGCCGACATCGAAGCCGCGCGCAAGCTCGACGCCGACCTTGCCCTCGAGGCCGTAGACGCGCCGCTCCTGGTCCTGCATCTCGATGGCGAGCGTCGTCCGGTTGAGGGTGATCGAGCGATCCGACATCGAGTAGAAGGCGGCCGTGTCGAAATTGTAGTCGCCCTCGTCGAGGCGGTAGCCGACCTCGAAGGAGTTCGTCTTGATCGCCTCGAGCGCCGACTGCGCGACGTTGACGCTGTTGAGCAGCGTCAGATGGCGGCCAGACAGGCCATAGGCGCCGAGGCCGTAATATTTCGCGGGGTCCGGCAGCTCGAAGCCCTGGCTGAAATTGGCATAGACCTGCTGGCTGTTCGTGATGCTGTAGGTGGCGCCGGCATTGAACAGGAAGGCGTCATAGCTCACCGAGCCGCCCGGTATCGCATCGGCCGAGGCGGCAAGGCCCTGCAATATCTGGATCTGCTGCTGCGCGCCGACGAAATCCCCGACCGCCGTGTCGACATATTGATAGCGGACGCCGCCGCTCACCGTCAGCGCGTCGGTGACGTCGTAGGACGCTTCCAGGAAGCCGGCGATCGTGCTGACGTCGATCGCCGGATAGAGGCCGGTGACGCCGATCGTGTCGAAGTCCATCGCGCCCGAGCGCATCGCCGTCATCGTGTCGAAGATGTTCTGCCGCGAGGCGAAGGAATCGCGGTCGGCATCGACGCCGTAGGTGATGCGCAGCGCGTCGGTCGGCTCGGCGACCAGCGCCGCCTTCAGGCCGTAATAGTCCGTGTCCTGCGAGCTGCCGTAGAAATAGGTCGAGGACGGGAACGGGTGGAACTGCACCTCCTCCGAACGGTGGAACGCCTGCAGCATCAGGCTTTGGCCGAGGAAGTCGTCGTCCGTGTAGGTCGCGTTCAGCATGGTGCGGCGGGTGCGCGGATTGAAGTCCGAGCTATAGCCGCTGCGCGCCTCGAACAGGTCGGGATTGCGCAGGGCGGCGAGGAACGGGCCGAAATAGACGCCGTATTCCGTATCCTGCCGGCTGTCGAAATATTGCCCGCCGATCTCGAAGCGCCGGTTTGCATCGATCTGGAAGCCGAGCGAGCCCATGATGTCGAGGCTGCGGTTGTCGGCGGTCGAGGTCTGGGTGATGTCGGGCATCAGCAGGTTGCCGCGCCCGTCGTAGAACGAGCCGTTGCCGAGGCCCGAGACGGCAAAGCGGGCGTCCCAGTCCCCGTTCCTGTGGGTCACGGCCGCGGCGCCGTTCTTGTCCAGGTCGCCCTTGCCGGAAAAACCGCTCTGCGCGCCGGCCGTCACCGTGCCGTGCAGGCCTTCCTCGGCATGCTTGCCCTTCTTGGTGATGATGTTGATGATGCCGCCCGTCGCGTTGCCGCCATAGATCGACGTCGCCCCGGAAAGCACCTCGACGCGCTCGATGTTGAAGGGATCGATCGCGTCGAACTGGCGGCTGATGGCCCGCGCGGAATTCAGCGACACGCCGTCGATCAGCACGAGCGCCGTGCGCCCGCGCAGGTTCTGGCCGTAGGAGGTGCGCGCGCCGTAGCTCGCCGGGTCGAAGCTCGGGATCTCCTGAGCGAGGATCTGCTGCAGGCTCTCGCCGGCGCGGGCGCGCGCCTCGATGTCCGCGGCCTCGACGACATGGATGGTCCGCGCCGTTTCGGAAACCTGCTGCGGCGCGCGGCTGCCCGTCACGGTGACGGCCTCGAGGACGGTCGCCCCGCCGCTTTCGGCCTGCCGGGTCGCCTGCGTCCCATCTGCCGGCTCCTGCGCATGGACCGGCATGGCCACAATCAAAGCGAGCAGCGACACGCCGAGCCCAAGTTCCAAACGCATGGTTTAACTCCCAAACCGTTGATCGACCGCATGCATTCCGGGTCGTTGCCAAACAAGATGAATTTTGTCATGTTTATAGAAACAGCGGTCCGGGCGCACAGATTGGCGCGAACCTGACTTGGACGAGAGCGAACGGAATCGGGTTTTTGCACAATGCAGCGCGGCCGGCAGATCACACCCCTGAGATTCGGCGCGCCGGCGGGCGACGACGATCCGAAGGTGCTCTGGCGGCTCGTCCTGCGGGAAATGCTGGGAGATATCGAGGTCGCTTCCGACACCGCGTTTACGGGAACGTCGGGCCTTTTCTTCGCGCGCCTCGGCCTTTCGCTGACGACGCTCTATCTGCCGGCCGCCGCCGTTCGCTTCCGCACGAGCGGCCTTGCCGATTCCGGGCTGGTCATCATGCGCGCCATGGAAAGCCCCCTCATCGTCGAGCAGCGCCAGCGCCGCGTCGAGGCGCCGAAGGAGGACGTGATCTTCGTCACGGCGGGCTCGCCGCTGGCGATCGCGCTGCCGGAGGGCGGCCGGCTCGATTGCGCCTCTCTGCCGGCGCATGTGCTGAGCATGTCGGCGCGGCAGCTTTCCGCCATCCTCATGCAGCCGATCTCCCATGCCTGCCTGCCGCTGCAGCTTCTCATCACCTATGCGGGCTACATGCTGCAGCAGCAGCGCCAGAACGACACGCATGCCGACATGATGGTGCGCCATTTCTACCAGCTTCTGCCGGTGCTCTTCGCCGAGCTGGCGGCGGATGCGGCGCGCGCGAACGCGCCGGACCGGATGAGCGCCGTCAAGGCGGCGATCGCCGCGAACCTCGCCGACAGCGCCTTCTCGATCGCCGACGTCGCCCGCCAGCAGGGCGTGTCCCCCCGGGCGATCCAGAAGCTCCTCCAGCGCACCGGCACCACATTCTCCCGCTACCTGCTGGAGCGCCGGCTGGACGCGGCCAAGGATGCCCTGATGCTGCGCGAGGGCGGCGCGTCGATCACCCAGCTCGCCTTCGATTTCGGCTTCGAGGACCCGGCCTATTTCAGCCGGGCCTTCCGCAAGCGCTACGGCCTGCGCCCGCGTGACCTCAGGCAATCGGCCCGGGAGGCGAAGTCGGCCGCCGGCTGAACCGCCCGTGGCGGCGAGCGGCGGGCAAGCGCATCCGCCGGGCATCTTGCCGTTTGACACTTGAAATCACATCAACCAGTATGTGATCACATTTCAGGGATTGCCGGCGGGAGAACGGGATGGAGAGGGCGAAGCTGGAGGCGCGCGCCCGCGCGCTGATCGAGGCGGAAGCGGCGGTTTTCCGCGCAAGGCGGCCGCGCTGCGCCGCCGCGCATGACGAGGCCGCGTCCGGCTTCTTCGACGGCGTGCCGCAGCACTGGATGCTCGACTGGCCGACACCCTTCCCCCTCGTCGTGGATCGGGCGAGCGGCGCGGAACTCGTCGATATCGACGGCAACCGCATCGTCGATGTCTGCCTCGGCGACACCGGCGCCATGTTCGGCCACGGCCCCGCCCCGGTTCTCGAAGCCCTGAAGAACGCCGGCACGCGCGGCCTCACCACCATGCTGCCCTCCTCCGACGCCGCGGCGGTCGGCCGGCTGCTGGTGGAGCGCTTCGGCCTGCCGCGCTGGCAGCTCGGCGCGACGGCGAGCGACGCCAACCGCTTCGCCATCCGCGTCGCCCGCGCCGTCACCGGCCGGGCCAGGCTGCTCGTCTTCGACGGCTGCTACCACGGCGCGGTGGACGACACGCTGGTCGACCTCGTCGACGGCCGGACCGTCTCGCGCCGCAACCTGCTCGGCCAGGTGCGCGATCTCGGCGAACACACCGTCTCCATCCCCTTCAACGACGAGGCCGCGCTGGAACAAGCTCTCGCCGCGCACGACATCGCCTGCGTGCTCGCCGAACCCGTCATGACCAATTGCGGCATGATCCCGCCAGCGCCCGGCTTCCACGCCGCGCTCCGCCGCCTGACGCGGCAGGCCGGCACGCTGCTGCTCATCGACGAGACGCACACCATCTCCACGGGCCTTGGCGGCTATACCAGGGTGCACGGCCTCGAGCCCGATCTCATGGTCATGGGCAAGCCGATCGGCGGCGGCGTGCCGGTCAGCGTCTGGGGCATGACGCAGGACGTCTCGGACAAGCTGCACGTCATCCGCCGCGAGCAGAGCGGCCACGGCCATTCCGGCATCGGCACGACGCTCTCCGGCAGCGCGCTGCAGCTCGCCTGCCTGCGCGCCTGCCTCGAAGAGGTGATGACGGAAGAAGCCTACCGCCTCATGCAGGCCCGCGCCGACCGCATCGAGGCCGGCTTCACGGCCGCGATCGCCGCCGCCGGCCTCGACTGGACGGTCTCGCGCGTCGGCGCGCGGCTGGAGGTCGTCTTCTCGCCCGTGCCGGTCCGCAACGCGGCGGAGGCCCGCGCCGCCGCCTCCGACACGATCGAGGCCGCCCTGCATCTCTCCATGCTGAACCTCGGCTACCTGCTGACGCCCTTCCACAACATGGTGCTGGTCAGCCCCGCCCTTTCCGAGCGGCAGGCCGACGGCCTCGTCGAGGCCTTCGGGGCCGTCCTCGGTCGTCTTGCCGAACGGAGGGCCGCCGCGTGAGCCGCGACCTCGCCGCCCGCCCGCCCGAGGCCGCCGTCGTCGCCGAGGCCGAAGCCTTCCTCGCCGCCCATCCGGAAATCACCGCCTTCGACCTCGTGCTGATCGACCTCAACGGCATCGCGCGCGGCAAGATCGTCCGGCGGCACGAACTGCTGCCGATCTTCCGCTCCGGACGGCATCTGCCCGGCTCGATCCTCGGCCTCGACGTCACCGGCGAGGATGTCGAGGAAACCGGCCTCGTCTGGTCGGACGGCGATGCCGACCGGCGCGCCTGGCCGATTGCCGGCTCGCTCGTTGCCCTGCCCTGGACCTCCCCGCCGCGCGGCGAGCTGCGCCTCGCCCTTTTCGAGCTCGACGGCGCGCCCATGGCGGCCGATCCGCGCCATGCGCTCGCCCGCCAGGTAAAGCTGCTCGAAGCCGACGGCTTCCATCCCGTCCTCGCCTACGAGCTGGAATTCTACCTGCTCGACCGCGAACGCACGGAAGACGGAAATTTCCAGCCGCTCCGCCTGCCGCTCACCGGCGAGCGGCCGGACGGCATCCAGGTCTACGGCGTCAGCGAGCTCGACCGGCTGGAACCCTTCATCGACGCCGTCTATCGCGGCGCGGAGGCGCAGGGCCTGCCCGTCGAGACGATGATTTCCGAATATGCCGAGGGCCAGTTCGAGCTGACGCTGCGCCATGGCGGCGCGCTGCGCGCCGCCGACGACCTCGCCATGCTGAAGCGCCTCATCCGCGCCCTCGCCATGCGCCACGGCATGATGGCCTGCTTCATGGCGAAACCCTTCGCCGGCCGCGCCGGCTCCGGCATGCACGTCCATGCCAGCCTCGCCGATGGAAACGGCGGCAATCTCTTCGCCGATCGGGACGACGCGCTCTCGCCGCTCCTGAAGCACGCCGTCGCCGGCCTCCTCGAGACGATGCAGGACGCCATGCTCGTCTTCGCCCCGCACCTCAATTCCTGGCGGCGCTTCTCGGCCCAGAGCTATGCCCCGACGACGCCGACCTGGGGCACCAACAACCGCAGCGTCGCCGTGCGCATCCCCGCCGGCGCCCCCGCCGGCCGGCATCTCGAACAGCGCGCCGCCGGCATCGATTCCAATCCCTATCTCGTCGGCGCGACGGTTCTCGCCGGCATGCGCAGGGGCATCCTCGCCAGGGCCGATCCCGGCCCGCAAACCACCGCCTATGCCGAGGCGACGGACGACGCGCTGCCGCCCGACTGGCGCAGCGCCATCGAGACGGCCGCCCGCTCGGCCTTTCTCAGGGAAGCCCTCGGCGAACGCCTGCACCACGTCTTCCTCGCCCTGAAACGCGCCGAATACCGCCGCTTCGCCAGCGAGGTGACGGCGCTGGAACGCAGGCTTTACGGCGAAGTGGTCTGAGCCCGCTCAGACGTCCTTGTGCAGGTTGCCGCGCGACAGGTTCTTCACGTCGCGCTCGCCGCACAGCGCCATGGTGACGTCGAGTTCCCGGCGGATGATCTCCAGCGCGCGGCGCACGCCCGCCTTGCCGCCCGCACCGAGGCCGTAGAGGAACGGGCGGCCGATATAGGTGCCCGTGGCACCGTAGCACAGCGCCTTCAGCACGTCCTGGCCGGAGCGGATGCCGCCGTCGAGATGGACCTCCATCCGGTCGCCCACCGCATCGACGATGCGCGGCAGCATGCTGATCGAGGAGGCCGCGCCGTCGAGCTGGCGGCCGCCGTGGTTGGAGACGATGATGGCGTCCGCGCCGCTGCCGAGCGACATGCGGGCGTCCTCCTCGTCGAGGATGCCCTTGAGGATCAGCTTGCCGCCCCAGCGGTCGCGGATCCATTCGATGTCCTTCCAGGAAAGCTGCGGGTCGAACTGTTCCGAGGTCCAGGAGGAGAGCGAGGAGAGGTCCGCCACGCCCTTGGCGTGGCCGACGATGTTGCCGAAGGTGCGGCGCTTGGTGCCGAGCATGTCGAGGCACCAGAAGGGCCGCGTCGCCATCTGCCAGAGGTGCTTCGGCGTGAAGCGCGGCGGGGCGGAGAGGCCGTTGCGCAGGTCCTTGTGGCGCTGGCCGAGGATCTGCAGGTCGAGCGTCAGGACGAGGGCCGAACAGCCGGCCGCCTTGGCGCGGTCGATGAGGTTGTGGACGAAATCCTTGTCCTGCATCACATAGAGCTGGAACCAGAAGGGCCGCGTGGTGACCGAGCGCACGTCCTCGATCGAGCAGATGCTCATGGTGGAGAGCGTGAAGGGCACGCCGGCTTCCTCGGCGGCCTGCGCGGCGAGCATCTCGCCGTCCGCATGCTGCATGCCGGTGAAGCCGGTCGGCGCGAGCGCCACGGGCATGGAGACCGCCTCGCCGATCATCTCGCTTCTCAGCGAGCGGTCGCTCATGTCGACGAGCACGCGCTGGCGCAGCTTGATCTTGTGGAAGTCCTCCTCGTTGGCGCGGTAGGTGCCTTCGGTCCAGGCCCCGGAATCGGCGTAGTCGAAGAACATCTTCGGCACGCGGCGGCGGGCCTGTTCCTTGAGGTCGGCGATGGTCAGGGCCTGTTCTACGCGCATGTCTTCCTCGCACCGGCCGCGCTCGCCGCGGCGTTCTCCATGGGTCGCAATCTTTTACGGGGAGGTTCGCCGGCCCGCAACGGGTTCCTGCGCGGCGCGGCGAAAAGCAAAGCCCTCCCGGCGGGACCGGGGGGGCTGGAACGGGCCGGAAGCGGCTTACTTCGCGGCGTAGAACTTCGCCATTTCCGGCAGGCGCTTGATGCGGATGCCGGAGGCCTTGCCGGCGGTGCGGAAGGCCTCGAAACGGCCCTTGCAGACTTCCGTCATCAGCGCGGTCGCCGGCTTCAGGTAGTTGCGCGGGTCGAAATTGTCCGGCTTTTCCTTGAAGCACTTGCGGATCGTGCCGGTCATGGCGAGGCGCAGGTCGGTATCGATATTGACCTTGCGCACGCCGAGCGGGATCGCCTTCTGGATCTCGGCGACCGGCACGCCCCAGGTCGGCTTCATCTCGCCGCCATAGGTGGTGAAGAGGTCCTGCAGGTCCTGCGGAACCGAGGACGAGCCGTGCATGACGAGATGGGTGTTCGGCAGCTTCGCGTGGATTTTGGCGATCGTGTCGATCGACAGGATGTCGCCGTCCGGCGCGCGGGTGAACTTATAGGCGCCGTGGCTGGTGCCGATGGCGACGGCGAGCGCGTCGACGCCGGTCCTGGAGACGAAATCGAGCGCCTGGTCCGGATCGGTCAGCAACTCCTCGCGGGAGAGCTTGCCCTCGAAGCCGTGGCCGTCCTCCTTGTCGCCGGCCCCGGTCTCGAGGTTGCCGAGACATCCAAGCTCGCCCTCGACCGAGACGCCCGCCGCATGGGCGATCTTCACCACCTCGGCCGTGACGTCGACATTGTAGTCGTAGCTGGCGACGGTCTTGCCGTCGGCGAGCAGCGAGCCGTCCATCATGACGGAGGTGAAGCCGTTGGTGATGGCCGAGATGCAGGTCGACGGCTGGTCGCCGTGGTCGAGATGCAGGCAGACCGGGATATGCGGATATTCCTCGGCCGCGCCGAGGATGAGATGGCGCAGGAAGGCGTCGCCGGCATAGGAGCGCGCACCGCGGCTCGCCTGCAGGATCACCGGGGAATCCGTCGCATCCGCCGCGCGCATGACCGCCTGGACATATTCCAGGTTGTTGACGTTGAACGCCGGCAGTGCGTAATCGTTCTCCGCTGCGTGATCGAGCAGTTGCCGCATGGTGATCAATGCCATTCCTGTCCTCCTTGGATGCAGATCTCTTGGGATTGCCGGCACTATTCACGCATCGCCGGCCATATGCAACAGTCGTGAAAGACCCATCAGGGGCCAAATCGATTAAATGGAGCACCGGCGGCGAAATTCCCCGCAAAGCGGCGGAAATCCGGCCTGCGAAGGCAGGCCGGACCCGGAAAATCCATCCGATTCAAATAAGTAGGACAATTGCCCGAGGGCTGGGCAATCGCCGGCGGCGCGGGCTCAGTCGTCGTCGCCGGTGTCCTGCGGCGGCACGCTGGCGCGCTCGCCGCTGACGATCTCGCGCTTGCCGACATGGTTGGCGGGACCGACGAGGCCCTCCTTCTCCATGCGCTCGACGAGGGACGCGGCCCGGTTGTAGCCGACGGCCAGACGCCGCTGGATATAGGAGGTCGAGCACTTGCGGTCGCGCATGACGACCTTGACGGCCTTCTCGTAGAGGTCGTCGCCGTCCTCGGCCGCGATGTCGCCCTTGTCGAACACGGCCGTGGACTTGTCCTCCTCCTCTTCCTCCTCGTCGGCCGTCACCGTCTCCAGATATTCCGGACGGCCCTGGGCCTTGAGGTGCAGCACGACCTTCTCGACCTCCTCGTCGGAGACGAAGGGACCGTGCACGCGGGAAATGCGCCCGCCGCCGGCCATGTGCAGCATGTCGCCCTGGCCGAGGAGCTGTTCGGCGCCCTGCTCGCCGAGGATGG
>JBDHSZ010000023.1:0-29932 GCA_039812945.1 Shinella sp. | reverse complement strand
TAGGTGTCGTAGGGCGCAAGGTCGTGGCCGTGGCCGCGGCCGAAGGCGGCATATTCCTCGAACAGGCCCTTCTGGATATAGAAGCCGAAGGCCTGCGCCTCGTTGTTGGCGTGGTCGGGCTTGACCTCGTCGATCGGGAATTTCGCAACGTCGCTCTCGGCGAAGAGCACCTGGTAGAGCGTCTTGCCCTTGTAGTCGGGATTGGCGTCGAGAATCTCCGCCGGCCAGACCTCGTCGGTGGTGAAGCGCTTGGAGAACTCGACGAGCTGCCAGAGGTCGGAGCGCGCCTCGCCCGGCGCCTGCACGAGCTGGTGCCAGACATGGGTGCGCCGCTCGGCATTGCCGTAGGCCCCCTCCTTCTCCACCCACATGGCGGCGGGCAGGACGAGGTCGGCGCTCATCGCGGTGATCGTCGGATAGGCGTCCGAGACGACGATGAAATTGTCCGGGTTGCGATAGCCCTGATAGGTCTCGTTCGCGGTGTTCGGGCCGGCCTGGACGTTGTTGTTGACCTGCACCCAGTAGAAATTCAGCTTGCCGTCGCGCAGCATGCGGTCCTGCTGGACCGCGTGGTAGCCCGGCTTTTCCGGGATGATGCCGTGCGGGATGCGCCAGATCTCCTCCGCATGCTTGCGGTGCTCGGGGTTCGTCACCACCATGTCGGCCGGCAGGCGGTGGGCGAAGGTGCCGACCTCGCGCGCCGTGCCGCAGGCCGAAGGCTGGCCGGTCAGCGAGAACGGGCTGTTGCCGGGCTCGGAGATCTTCCCGGTCAAAAGATGGATGTTGTAGACCATCTGGTTGGCCCAGACGCCGCGCACATGCTGGTTGAACCCCATGGTCCACAGCGACATGACCTTGCGGTCCGGGTCGGCGTAAAGCTCGGCGAGCTGCTGGAGGAAGCCGGCCTCGACGCCGGTCATCTCGACCGCCTTCTCCAGCGTGTATTCGGAAACGAAGGCCTTGAATTCCTCGAAGTCGATCGGCTCGGTCTTGCCCGGATCGGCGGAATTGGCCGCGTTCATCTCGGCCGGGTCGTCCGGCCGAAGGCCGTAGCCGATATCGGTGACGCCGCGCACGAACTTCGTGTGGTTCTTCACGAAGTCCTCGTTCACCCGGCCGGACTGGATGATGTGGTTGGCGATGTAGTTGAGGATGACGAGGTCCGTGCCCGGCTTGAAGACCATCGGGATATCGGCGAGGTCCATGCTGCGGTGGGTGAAGGTGGACAGCACCGCCACGCGCACATGCTCGTTGCCGAGCCGCCGGTCGGCGATGCGCGTCCACAGGATCGGGTGCATCTCCGCCATGTTCGAGCCCCACAGCACGAAGGCGTCGGCATGCTCGAAATCGTCGTAGCAGCCCATCGGCTCGTCCATGCCGAAGGTGCGCATGAAGGCGACGGCGGCCGAGGCCATGCAGTGGCGGGCGTTCGGGTCGAGATTGTTCGAGCGGAAGCCGGCGCGCATCAGCTTGGTCGCGGCATAGCCCTCGAAGATCGTCCACTGGCCGGAGCCGAACATGCCGACCGCCGTCGGCCCCTTCTCCTTCAGCACCTTCTTGGCCTGCTGGGCCATCACGTCGAAGGCCTCTTCCCAGGTGACGGGCTCGAACTCGCCGTCCTTGGCATAGACGCCGTTCCGCTTGCGCAGCAGCGGCGACGTCAGGCGATCGGCGCCGTACATGATCTTCGACAGGAAGTAGCCCTTGATACAGTTGAGGCCGCGATTGACCTCCGCCTGCATGTCGCCATGCGTGGCGACGACCTTGCCTTCCTTGACGCCGACCATGACGCCGCAGCCGGTGCCGCAGAAGCGGCAGGGCGCCTTGTCCCACTTGATCTCCAGCGCGCTCACCCCGCCCGGCACGGGCTGGGCGGCGGCGGGCAGCGCTATGCCGGCCGCCGTCGCCGCGACGCCCGCCGCCTGCGCCTTCAGGATGTCACGCCGCGTCAGTTCGCTGCCCATCAGCCTCGTCCTCTTCCGTATCCACATGTTCGTAAACCATATTCGCCGCGATCACCCCGTCGAGGACGGAGATGCGCATCAGCGTGTCGCCGAGCACGCCGGTCGTCGGCCCCTCGATGACGATGACGATCTTTCCCTTGTCCGCGCCGTAGACCTCGACATTGTCGAAGCTTTTCAGGGCGGCGAGCACCTCGTCGAGGCAGTCCGGCCGGGCGGCGATCACCGCGCTTGAAATGTGATGGCGCCGCGTCTCAGGCATGGGCCGCCTCCATGGCGCGCGGCGCGGTCGCGACCGCGCCGACGGGACAGACGGCGATGCAGGCCCCGCAGCCCGTGCAGGCCGCCGCGCTCACCTCCGGCACGAAGGGGCCGCCGCGCACCGGGCGGAAGCGGATCGCGTCTTCGGGACAGGCGTCCCGGCAGGCCTGACAGTCGACGCGCTGGAACGGCAGGCAGGAGGAAGCGATGGCGACGACATGGTCGAAGCGCGCGGCCGGCCCCTCGCTGAACACCGGCTCGGGACAGTGCGCCGAGCAGGCGCCGCAGAAGGTGCACTCCCCCGCCGAGAAATCGACGGCGGGCAGGCCGTCCGCAAGATGGACGATGCCGGTCGGACAGTGCTCGACGCATCGGCCGCAACCGGTGCAGGCGGCAAGCGCTTCCGGCGCCACGCCGGGCGGCCGGATGCGGGCGGTCTCGCTCCGCCTGCTGCCTCTCAGGAAATCACGCCGGGACAAGGTCTCCTGCCGCATGGCCGCCCCTCAATGACCGGGCGGGCCGGGCGGCCCGTAGAGGATCTGGAACATCCAGACGAGGAAGCCGTAGCCGCCGACGACGCCAACGGCGACGATGGGCCAGATTCCGAAGGCCAGGATGAAGAAGGTGATCAGCTCACGGCGCCGGCTTGGCTTGGGCATCTGCGGCAGATGCTCTGTCGAGACTTCGGACAAGGCTGACCACCTCCAGCAACAAATCATCGCCGGAATACTAACATCGCCCCGCCAGAAGGAAAGCATAATAAATCATACTGTTGCGCTCATGTTTTTATTTGCGCAACGTCAATTGTCGATATATTGCCAAGAATATATTGAAGATGTCGATCCTATTTATTCTTTAGTAAAATTTAATGGAAGTCGCAGGGCGCGCAAGTATAGTTCGAACTTCGAGGGTTTGTCCGGCGATATACGCCTCAGTCGCGCGGCCCGTCCGCGAGGGCGGCGAGGCCGGCCATGTCGCGGATGAGCAGCTTTTGCCGGCCGCCCTCCACCAGGCCCTGCGATTCCCAGGCGCTCAGGATGCGCGAGACCGTGTGCAGCGTCGTGCCCGTCATCTCCGCGATGTCCTGCCGCGAGATCGGGAAGTCGATGCGGATGCCCTCCCCCTCCTTGCGCCCGGCCTGCTTGGAAAGCCTGAGCACGGCATGGGCCACCCGGCGCTCCACCTCCTGCGTCGACATCTCGCGGATGCGGGTATGCGCCTCCTCCAGCCGCTGGCCGATCGTCTGCATGGCGGTGACGGCCAGATGCGGGTTCTGCTCGACGAAATGCGGCCAGAGATCCGTCGGCCAGCCGAGGATCACGCTCTCCGTCGCCGCCTTCGCCGTGCCGGGATAGTCCGAGCGCTGCAAAGCCCTGGCGAAACCGAAGAGGTCGCCGGGATGGACGACCCGCACGATGATCTGCTGGCCGTCCGCGGTCACCTGCGTCACCTTCAGCCGGCCGTGCAGCAGCAGGAAGAAGCTCGCGGCCTGCTGGCCCTGCTCGAAGACGGCGTCGCCCTGCGCCACCCGGCGCGCCGTCGCATGCGTCAGCAGCCTGTCGAGTTCATCGTCGCTCATCCGGTCGAACAGGGCGAGCGACCGGACGACGGTCCGGTCAATCTTCAAGGGCGCGCTCCTTCCGCGGGCAAGCCTTCGTCGGCGTCAAGGTCAACGCGCTTCTAGCACGCATCGGCCAGACCCGGAAGCTCACACGGGGAGCGGGCGAAGGCGACCGTCAGGCCACCTCCACCATGTCCGGCGTCCATGGCGGCTCGTAGGTCAGGCGCACCTCGGCATATTCGACGCCCGGCACATGCCAGACGCAGGTCTGCGCCGCTTCCTTGAGGTATTCTGTCGCCGGGCAGAAGCGCGTGGTCGTCGTCATGGTCACGCGGGCGATGCCGCCGTCCTCGACCGCGATGTCGTAGACGAGGCCGAGATCGACGATGTTCCGGCCGATCTCCGGATCGATGATCATGCGCAGCGCATCGCGGATATCCCGCTCCAGCGCCGCCTTCTCCGCTTCGTCCATCGCCTTACGCCTTCTTCTCGCCGATCCGCACCAGGATGCGGTAGGCCGAGCCCGTCTCGTCGAAATTGCCGGCCCATTGGTGGCCGCGCTTGGTCAGTTCCGGGAAGAGGAAGATCGGCTCGCGCGACAGCACCGCGAAGAGCACCTCGCCCGGCTCCAGCGTCTCGGCGACGGCGAGGATGCGCACCATCGGCTCGGGCGGATCGAGATCGGTGAGGTCGAGATGCTCGGACGGGTTCGGCCAGGTCTCGGGGCGGTCGGCGTCGGGGGAGGTCACGACGGGGGCGACCTCGGGGCGCGGCGTGAACAGCACCTCCCAGTCGCCGCCGCCGATCTCGCGCGCCTCGTTGTCGAAGCCGCGGCCTTCCATGACGCGGAACAGCGGCTGGGGGCGGAAGGGCGCCAGCAGGGTGAGCCCCTGCCCGGGCGCAAGGCCCTGCACCGCCTGCATAATCTCCTGGAACGGCTCGCCGCCGTTCTTCAGGATCGGCCGCACATCGAGCACTTTCGGCGCGATCCCGGTTGAAACGTCGGACATCATTCATCTCCTTGAAACAGATAGAGGCAGGAAAAGGTGCGGCCGCACCATGCCGGCCGGCGCGCGCAGCGCCGCCGGCACGACGGAGAGCCGCCGCGCCCGGACGAATTCGCGGATCAGCCCCAGCGTGGCGGCAAGCTGCACCGCCACCGCCGCGCGGAAGAGACCCGTCGTGCCCGCGACGAGCGCCAGCGTCGCCGCGATCACCGCACCATAGTAGATTCGGAAAAGGATATGCGCATGGCGGTCGTCGACAAGATCCTGCACGCGCGGAACCGGCGCGCGGCCGAGCACCGGGCCGTAGGCTTCCAGCCAGGTGAGGAAGGCGACGATCTTGTAGAGCTGGGCAAGGCCGAGCCCGGAGAGCCAGCCGAAGACGAAGAGATAGACCACCGCCGCCGTCATCTCGCCGCCGCGCAGGGCCGGCACGTTGAGGAGGAGGACGGACAGGGCGAGCACGGCGAGCGCGGCGAAGCTGGCGCGGATGTTCAGCTCGGCCTGCTTGCGCTTGCGCCCGCGATAGATGTGCAGCACGTCGGCGCCGTAGAGGCCGGCCGCGGCGAGCGCCAGCAGCAGCGCGGCGGTAAACGCCAGCGCCGCGCCGGACCGCCCCGAAAGCACGAGAGCCGCGGCGGCCGCGACGAGGCTCACTGCAAGGCTCGCCCCCCACCAGGCGGCGCGGCTCGTGCGACGCTCGGCCTCGGGGGCCAGCAGGAACATCGAGAACAGCCGGTAGCTGACGCCCACCGCCGTCACGCTCAGCCAGCCGCCGAGGCCGAGCGTCGCATGCAGCCCGACGCCGTCGGCAAGCAGCCGGTCGAGCGCCGGCCCTTCGGCGGCGGCGGACAGGACGGCGCTGAAGGCCGAGCCGATGAGGGCCGCAGTGATGAGCGCGGCAAGGCCCGTCGCGACGAAGCGGGCGGGCAGCGACAGGGGCCGCGCGGAAATAAGCGTTGCCGCGAGAACGGCGGCGAACAGGCCGAAGCCGGCCAGCAGCAGGCCGCCGCCGAGCGGCAGCAGGGCGAGCGGCAGCTCGACCGCGCCCGACAGCGCGACGAAGCCGCCGACGAGACAGCCGAGCCCGCCAAGCAGCAGCAGGAGGGCCGGCGCGGCGAAGCGCCCGCCGACGATCGGCCGGGCGACGAGCACGGGCACGAATTGCAGCAGCGCGCCCGCCATCAGCAGGCTGAGCCAGCCGATCGCCACGACATGGACGAGCGCCAGCGTCTGCGGCGCGGCGATATCCACCGCCGGATAGCCGTAGCCGGCGACCATCAGCCCCTGCCCCGCCACCAGCATGAGGCAGGCGGCGGCGAAGTAGGACATGGTCCAGCGGGAGAGCGTTGCGCCCGGCATGTCGGTTTCCTCCGCCGCGCCCGTTCAGTGATCCGCGCCGCAGGCGCAGTCGCAGCCTTCGTCTTCCAGCCGGCCGATCTCGACGCGCCAGACCTCGGGGCCCTGCTCCAGATAGTCCCACCCGAACTGGCCGGGGAAACTCGTCTCGAGCTGGTAGTGCAGCGGGCGCGGGTCGTGGTCGCTGGTGATCAGCATGGAATTGCCGGGAAGCAGCGCGCCGAGCATGCCGAAGATGCGCGGGTGACGCTCGCGCGGCGGAACCGTGCGGACGTCGATGAGGGGCTTTTCCTGGTGTTCAGACATATCGGGTGTTTCCGTCCCGGCCGCTCCGATCCCGTTCCGGAGGGGCACGGCCCGACCCGACCGGAACCAGCCAAGGCTAGCCGCGCGCCCTGCCCGCCACTTTGACCATACGCAAACAATTCCGGAAATCAGGGCGTCATGCCTTGCTGCTTGGCTTTTCGCAAAGAAGGGCGTCCCGGCGGCCCCTACCCTCCGGCCGATCGACCATCACGGACAGAGGAATGCGCCATGCAACAGGCCTTGATCGAAAAATACGGCGAGGCGCGGCTGCCGCGCTATACGAGCTATCCGACCGCCCCCGGCTTCTCGCCGGCCGTCGGCGCCGGCACCTATGGCGACTGGCTCGCCGCCATCGCGCCGGAAACGGAGGCCTCGCTCTACCTGCACATTCCGTTCTGCCGCTCCATGTGCTGGTATTGCGGCTGTCACACCACGATCACCCAGAAGGACCAGCCGATCCTCGACTATATCGACATGCTGCGCAGGGAGATCGGCCTCGTCGCCGACACGGCCGGCGACCGGCTGCGGATCCGCCACGTGCATTTCGGCGGCGGCACGCCGACGATCATGCAACCGGAGGAGTTTTGCGACCTCATCGCCCTCATGCGCGCCCGCTTCGCCTTCACGGCGGGCATGGAGATCGCCGTCGAGATCGACCCGCGCACGCTGACGCCTGAGATGGCCGAAGCGCTCGGGACGGCCGGCGTCACCCGCGCCAGCCTCGGCGTGCAGAGCTTCGATCCCGTCGTGCAGAAGGCGATCAACCGCATCCAAAGCGAGGCGCAGACGCTGGACGCCGTCGAGCGGCTGCGCGCGGCCGGGGTGACGGGCATCAATTTCGACCTGATCTACGGCCTGCCGCACCAGACCGTCGCCTCCTGCATCGAGACGGCGAAGGCCGCCGTCGCCATACGGCCGGAACGCTTCGCCGTCTTCGGCTACGCCCATATCCCCACCTTCAAGAAGCACCAGCGGCTGATCGACGAGAAGGCCCTGCCGGACGCCGCGATGCGGGCCGAGCAGGCCGAGGCCATCGCCGAAACGCTGGTCGCCGCCGGCTATGTCCGCATCGGCCTCGATCATTATGCGCTTCCCGCCGACGGCCTCGCCGTCGCCGCGACGCACGGCCGGCTGCACCGCAATTTCCAGGGCTACACGACGGATGCCTGCACGACGCTGATCGGCTTCGGCGCCTCGGCGATCGGCCGCACGCCGGAAGGCTATATCCAGAACGAGGTGCCGCCGGGGCTTTACGCCCAGCGCATCGCCTCCGGGCAACTCGCCACCATAAAGGGCTACCGGCTGACGGCCGAGGACCGGATGCGCGCCGAGATCATCGAGCGGCTGATGTGCGACTTCCGCGTCGACGTCGCCGCCATCGCCGCCCGCCACGGCCCCGATGCCGCCCCGCTGATCGAGGGCAACGAACGGCTGGCGGCGCTGAAGGAGGACGGAGCCATCGATATCCGCGGCGGCACCGTCACCGTGCGGCAGGATCATCGCTTCATCATCCGCGCCGTCGCCGCCGCCTTCGACGCCTATATCGACCGGTCGGCGCGCACGCACAGCAAGGCCGCCTGAAGGACAAAACGAAAAGGCCCGGCATGGTGCGGCATGCCGGGCCTTTCCTCGCGGGTCTCGCCCCCTCTATCTGACAAGACCGCGATAGATCGCCGGCAGCGCTGCGGGCAGCCGGGCGATATTGCTGACGATGGCATAGCCGTTGCGGCCGAACATGACCGGCACATAGGCCTGCGCCTCCCGGTCGACCGTCACGCCGAAGACGCTGACGCCCGTGCGGCGCGCCTCGGTGACGGCGCGGCGGCTGTCCTCCAGCGCGAAGCGGCCCTCATAGTGGTCGACGTCGTTCGGCTTGCCGTCGGTGAGGACGAGCAGCAGCTTGCGCCGGTTCGGCTGCTCGCGCAGCTTCGCCGCCGCATGGCGGATCGCCGGGCCGATGCGGGTGTAGAAGCCCGGCTTCAGCGCGGCGATGCGTGCCTCGACCGCATGGCCCATCGGCTCCCTGAAATCCTTCACCGTCTCGATGCGCACCCAGTTGCGGCGGCGCGAGGTGAAGGTGAGGATCGAGTGGTTGTCGCCGCAGGCGGCAAGCCCGTTGGCGAGGACCGCGAGCGCCTCCTTCTCCACGTCGAGCACGCGGCGATTGTCGAACCAGGCGTCTGTCGAGAGCGACACGTCGACGAGGATGGTGACGGCGAGGTCGTGCGCCTGCGGCCGGCTCATCAGGTGGATGCGGTCGCTGCCCTGCCCGCCGGCCGTAAGGTCGCTGCGCGCCCGCACCACGGCGTCGAGGTCGAGCTCGGCCCCGTCGAGCTGCGCGCGCAGCATCTCGTGACGCGGCCGAAGCACCTCGAACTGCCGGCGCACCCGGCGGATGAGCCTCTTCGTGTCGGCGTCGGCCTCGGGCACGTCGGCCGTGTCCGGCGCGGGCGAGGCCAGCACGCGGCAATGGTCCGGCAGGTAGGTTCCCGTGCGGTAGTCCCATTCGGGATAGGTGTATTCGCCGGTCAGCCGCGTGCGGTCCAGCGCCTCGGGCGGCAGATCGAGGTCGAAGTGGAATTTCGCGGCGGGGCGGCCCTTGCGCTCGCCGAGCGTCATGTCGTCCAGCTCGTCGGCGGCGCTGGAATCGTGGTCGTCGCTGTCGTCGCCGGGGCGGTCGACATTGACCATCTCCGCCATGGCGAGGATTTTCTCGAAGCGGTTGAGGATGAAGGGGCTGCGCTCCGACTTGCGGTTCTCCGCCTTCTCGCGCAGCGCGATGTGCCGCGCGGTCTCCTGCGCCTGCGTGTCGCCGCCGGTCGCCGGCTGGTCCTCCTCGCCGCGTCCCTCGCCTTCCTCGCGCAGGAGCGCGTCCGGCCAGAGCGGCACGGGCAGCATGGGCAGGTAGCCCGCCGGCGCGCGATGCGGGAAGATGACGGGGATCGTCTCGTCGGCAAGCCCCGCGCCCTTCTTCAGGAGGCCGAGGATGCGGTTCTCGACATGGCGCTCGATGGTCGGCAAGGGCCGGTGGGTGCGCGCCTCCAGCGTGGCGGCGCAAAGCCGCCGATAGCGCCGGGCAAGGCCCGGAAAGGCGGCGAGCACCGCGCCCGCCGTCGCTTCCGCCCGCGTCAGGATCGCAAGGTCGCGCTGGAGCGGATCGGCCTGCGCGACCTGGTCGAGCGGCATCACGGCCATGGCGGCGGCGAGCCAGACATAGAGGTCCCGGTTGAGGCCGCGATCGGCAAAGAGCGCGATCTCGCCGGGCAGCATCAGGGTGGCGTGGTCGCGGCCGGGCTGCACCAGCTTCTCCTCGCCGAGCCCCATGCGCTGGCGCAGCCTCAGGCGGTGCGTCGAGGTGCGCCCGCGCGCCGGGGCGATCTGCACGGCCCCCTCACCGCCGAAGCCGCGAAAGCAGACGGCGAGCACGGGCCGGACATCCTCCAGCCGGACGGCATGGTCCGGATGGCGCGGCCAGGTGGCCGTATTGCCGACGAGCCGATGCCAGGCCCGGCCGACGGTTTCCTCCAGCTCCAGAAAATCCAGCATGGCGGACCTCAGCGGATCGTCGCGTCGGCGACTTCGAGAAGGGCGGCGCGCACGTCCGGCTCGTCGGTGAGCGGCTCGATCATCGCGGCGCGCACGGCCTCGCGCATCGTCAGCCCGCTGTCGATGAGGCAGGCGCAATAGACGAGCAGGCGCGTGGAGACGCCCTCCTCCAGATCGTGGCCCTTGAGCGCGCGCAGCCGGTGGGCGAGCGCGACGAGCGGGGCGACGCGCGCCTCGTCCAGCCCGCTCTCGGCGGCGACGACAGCGATCTCCGCCGCCTTCGGCAGGAAGTCGAACTCGATGGCGACGAAGCGCTGGCGGGTGGAGGGCTTCAATGCCTTGAGGAGGTTCTGGTAGCCGGGATTGTAGGAGACGACGAGCATGAAGCCGGCGGGGGCCTCCAGCACCTCGCCGGTGCGCTCCAGCGGCAGGATGCGGCGGTCGTCGGTCAAGGGATGCAGCACGACGGCGACGTCCTTGCGCGCCTCGACGATCTCGTCGAGATAGCAAACGCCCCCCTCGCGCACCGCGCGGGTCAGCGGGCCGTCGACCCAGACCGTGTCGCCGCCCTTGAGCAGGTAGCGGCCGGTGAGGTCGGCGGCGGAGAGATCGTCATGGCAGGAGACGGTGGAGAGCGGCAGGCCGAGCCTGGCGGCCATATGGCTGACGAAGCGCGTCTTGCCGCAGCCGGTCGGGCCTTTCAGCAGCAGGGGAAGCTGGCGCGCCCAGGCGGTCTCGAACAGGGCGCATTCGTTGCCCGAGGGGCTGTAGGCGGGAATCTCGGCTTGCGCGGCCTTGAGCATGACGGTCATTTCGGTCTCCGGGATATCTTATAGAGGGGGAAGGTGCCGGCCCCGCGGGATGACGGGGCCGGCCAGCGCTCACTCGGCCGGCTGGAGCAGCTCCGTGAGGCTGTCGCGACGCTCGCGGCCGGGCACCAGCACGGCCCAGACGAACATCAGCGCGGCGACGAGCACCACCACGCCCGAGCCGAGGCGCATCCAGTAGAACAGCACGAGTTGGTCCTGCACCTCCATGAAGCCCATGCCGAGGACGCGCTGGAGATGCGTCTGCACGACGCCGGCGAAGGTGAGCGCGAAGGTCATCACCGACATGCCCGTGCACATGGCCCAGAAGCTGGCGATGGAGAGCCACTGGTTGAACGGCGCGCGGCCGCGGATCTCCGGGATCGCATAGGCCATCATGGCGAGGTTCAGCATGACATAGGCGCCGAAGAAGGCGAGATGCCCGTGGGCGGCGGTCACCTGCGTGCCGTGGCTGTAGTAGTTCACCGACGACAGCGTGTGCAGGAAGCCCCAGACGCCCGCGCCGAAGAAGGCCATGACCGAGCAGCCGATGGACCACAGCAGCGCCGCCTTGTTCGGATGGTTGCGGCCGGCCTTCCAGGTCATCACGAAGGTGAAGATCACCATGGTGAAGAAGGGGGCGACTTCCAGCGTCGAGAACAGCGAGCCGATCCACTGCCAGTAGCCCGGCGCGCCGATCCAGTAGTAGTGGTGGCCGGTGCCGAGGATGCCCGAGAAGAGGGCGAGGCCGACGATGACGTAGAGCCATTTCTCCACGACCTCGCGGTCGATGCCGTTGAGCTTGATCATCAGGAAGGCGAGCACGGAGGCCATGATCAGCTCCCAGACGCCCTCGACCCACAGGTGGATCACGTACCACCAGTACATCTTGTCGAGCGCGAGGTTCGCCGGGTTGTAGAAGGCGAAGAGGAAGAAGACCGCAAGGCCCCACAGGCCGAACAGCAGGATGTTGATGACCGCGGTCTTGCGGCCCTTCAGCGCGGTCATGGTGATGTTGAACAGGAACATCAGCACGACGACGACGATGCCGACCTTGGCGGCGAAGGTCTGCTCGAGGAACTCGCGGCCCTCATGGATGCGGAACAGGTAGCCGACGACCGTCAGCCCCGCCGCCACGAAGAACAGCCAGAACTGGACGACGGCGAGTTTTGGGCTGAACAGCTCCGTCTCGGTCTCCTCGGGGATCATGTAGTAGGTCGCGCCCATGAAGCCCATGAGCAGCCAGACGACGAGCGCGTTGGTGTGGATCATGCGCACGATGTTGAAGGGCAGGAGCTCGGAAAGCGTGTTCGGCAGCACGTAGATCGTGCCGGCCACCACGCCGAAGAGGACCTGGGCGAGGAAGAGGCCGAGCGCGCCGTAGAAATACAGCATCGCGACCTTCTGGGTTTGGTATTTCATGTCTTTTCTCCTCAGGTCAGCCGGCGTCGTTCGGCGGCCAGTTCTGGGTCATGATCCGGCTGGTCCATTCGAGGAAATCGGCGAGATCGTCGAGTTCCTGTTCGGTGAGGTTGAACTGCGGCATCTGCCGCCGGCCCTCCGCGCCGCTCGGCTGCGCGGCCATCCAGGCCTTGAAGGCCTCGCGCGCGCCTTCCGGGTCGTCCATGCCGCCGTAGCGCTTCCAGACGTTGCCGAGCTCGGGCGCGAAATAGGCGCCCTCGCCGAGCAGCGTGTGGCAGTTGATACAGGCGTTCTTCTCCCAGACATGCTTGCCGCGCGCGACGCTGTCGGTGAGCGTCGTCTCGTCGGTGGAGGTCGTCCTGATGTAATAGTGAGAGTGGGCCGTAAGCCCCACGAATATCGCGAAGAAGAAGATGGACCCGCCATAGAAGACGTTGCGGGCCCCGGTCTTGGTTAGGCGCTCTGCCATCCCCTGGTCCTTTCCCTTGCCGAAGCCTGAAGGCCCCGGCGCCAAACCCCCGCAGACTGATTTGCCGGCGATCCCCTCGCCGGCTTGCGGGACGTCCTTGGTTCTAGCTGCGGGAGAAAAGCCTTCTTTGCGAATAGGCAAAGACCCGGCGAATAGCAGGTGCGGCTGGTCAGCCGATGAGCGCGACGGCGAAGGTGCGGGCGAGCGCGAGGGTCAGCAGCGCCGCCGGCCAGGCGAGCAGCGCGGGGCGCATGACGCCGCGCGCGCTGCGCAGCTCCATGAAGTCGAGCACGACGAGGCGGCCCTTGGCATAGGCCATGACCAGCACGGCGGCGATCGGCACGAGGAGGCCGCCGCTGTGGCCGCCGACGAAGGCCCCGACGACGGCGAGCGTCAGCAGGATGGCGAGCGTGGCGACGAACTGTTCGCGGGCCTGTCGGGTCATCGGGGCCTCCATGGGCTTCAGGTGAGATAGACGATGGGGAACATCACGAGCCAGATGAGGTCGATGGCGTGCCAGAGCGTGGCGATCATCACGACATTGCCCCGCGACGGCCGCCAGGCGACGAGCAGCAGGACGCCGGCGCCGAAGAGCACATGCAGCAGGTGGAAGCCGGTGACGAGGAAATAGAGTTCCGCCAGCCCCCCGGCCGCGCCGATGCCGGACCCAGCCTCGATGGAATATTCGAAGAGCTTGACGGCGACGAAGGCGAAGCCGCAGAGCGCGGCGATCACCAGCGGCCGGCGCACCCCGCCCTCGTCGCTGCGCACCGCGAGCGCGGCCTGCCAGCCGCTGAAGACGAGAAGCACCGTGTTGATGGCGGCAAGGCCCGGATGAAGATGCGCGCGAAGCGTCGAAGCGCCCTCGGCATCCATCACCGTCATCACCATGAAGGCGACGAGCAGCGCGCCGAAGGCGGCAAGCTCGCTCCAGACCAAGATCCAGAGCAGCAGGGAATCCGCTTCCCCGCTTTCCGCCTTCGCCATCCTCAGATCGTCCGTCGTCGCCATGACGCCTTTCTAGCCGGACGAGCCGCCGGCTTCTTTGCGCGGGCACAAAGAGCGGGATAGCCGGAGGCGGCATGGTGGCCGCAAAGAAAAGGATTGCTCCATGACCGACGCACAATTCGGCCTGATGATCGCCGCCCCCGTCATCATCGGCTTCGCCCTGATGCTCTATCGCATGGGCGTCCTGCAGGGAGCCGGAACGCTCTCGGCGGTCGGCGCGTCGGTCGTCATCGCCGCCGTGCTGTTCTTCGGCCAGTAATAAGGGGCGCGGCCGTCAGCCGTGCCCCAGCGCCGCGTTGCGTCCCCGCGAGATCCAGGCCGCGCCCTCCTGCCGGTGCAGGAAACCGTTGGAGAAGCGCACGCCGGGATAGACCGCCGCAAGCTCCCCTATCGCCTCCTCCGCCTCGATCCGGCCGTCCATCACCGCGCGATGGATGTCGGCCACGCGCACCATGTCGCAATCCTGCGGCGACAGGCGCACGCGCGACAGGCCCGCCTCGACCAGCGGGGCGAGATCGCCGAGCAGCACGGCGCAGCTATTCGACATGGTCTGCACGCCGTTCAGCACCAGGAAGGACTGGCGGTCGAGCGTGTCGAGCGGCAGGCCGTCGGGGTCCTCGCCGCAGATGAACTGGCAATTGTCCTTGGTCAGCCCCTTGGAGCGGGCATGGGCGCAGCGCGCCGAGATGGCGAGCGGCACGCGGCCGAAGGCGAAGAGCTCGAAGGAGAAGCCCGGCATGGCCTCCAGCATCTGCCGGATGGAGTCGGCCGGCAGCTCCGGCGGCAGGCAGATATTGTCCGCCCCGCGCGCGGCGAGCGTGCGCACGGTCGCCGTGTTGTAGACATTGACCAGCGGCCCGATCGAATGCGCCCGCCCCTTCAAAAGCCCGAGCGCCGACAGGTCGTTCGCCTCGACGGGATGGACGGCGTCGCGGACGAGGTCGCGCACATGGCGGCTCTCGCGCTCCAGCGTCACCATGGCGAGCGTCGAGAGCGTCACCGTCTTGCCGGCGGCCTCCAGCCGCTCGATGACCTCGGCGACATGCGGCTCGCTGAAATGCTGGCGCTTGGAACAGACCGTCTCGCCGAGCGTGACATGCTCGACCGGCGCCTCGTCGGCGATGCGGAAGTAGAAGTCCCGCCATTTCGGCCCGTCCCAGAGGTAGTAGACCGGCCCGAGGCTGAGCGCGGCGCGCCTTGCTTCACTCATGTCGTCTCCAATGCATTCATCGAGTTTTTGCCGGGATCGCCCTATCGCCAGCGCTTGTCGTAGGCGCCGGAGGTGGTGCGTTGCCCCTCGCTCATCGCCCGCAGCCGCGAGACCAGGGCGGCGCGCTCGGCCGGGCTGGCGGCGAGCGCTTTCTTCAAGGAGGAGACCACTTCGGCGACATAGGCCTTGCCGCGCTGCCGCCCCTCGATCTTCAGCGCCGAGACGCCGGCTGCCCTGAGGGCGTCGATCTCGTCGATCACGTCGAGCGAGACGGGGTCCTCGAAGGCATAGCCCTCCGTGCCGCCCACATCGAAGCGGCCCTTGCACAGCGTCGGGTAGCCCGAGGCCTCGCCGGAGCCGAAGCGGTTGATCGTATAGGCGCCGAGCTCGGAGACGAGCGTGTCGCCCTCCTCGCGGTAGCGCACGTGGCTTGCCGGCGAGCAGACGCCGTTCATGTTGGGCGACTTGCCGGTGGCGTAGGAGGAGAGCGAACAGCGCCCCTCCGCCATGACGCAGAGCCCGCCGAAGGCGAAGACCTCCACCTCGCAGTCGATCTGCCGTGTCAGCCGGGCGATGTCCTGCACCGTCAGCACGCGCGGCAGCACCACCCGCTTCGCCCCGAAGGCCTCGACGAGGAAGCGGATGGCGTCCGGATTGGAGGCCGAGGCCTGCACGGAGACGTGCAGTCGCTGCTTGGGATGGCGCTCGGCGACATAGGCCATCAGGCCGAAATCGGCGAGGATCAGCGCATCGGCCCCCATGGCGGCCGCGTCGTCGGCGGCGGAATACCACAGCGCCTCGTCGCCCGCCCGCATGAAGGTGTTGAGTGCGACGAAGGTCTGCACGCCCTTGCCGCGCGCCAGCGCGATGGACTGGCGCAGTTCCTCGCGGCTGAAATTGAGGCCCGGGAAGTTGCGGGCGTTGGTCTCGTCGCGGAAGCCGCAATAGACGGCGTCGGCGCCCGCTTCCACCGCCTCGCGGAAGGCGGCGGGCGTGCCGGCGGGGCAGATCAGTTCCATGTCGCATCCCTTCCTTCGAGCGCCCGGGCGCGGATATGGCGCGCCACGCCCGCCACCAGCGGCGAGAACGGGCCGGCCAGCGCCCCGAGCTCGCGCGGCAGGTCTATGGCGCTGTCGTCCAGCGCGTTGCGCAGCGCCAGCATCGCCTCCATGTCGCCGGTGACGGAGAGGTCGCGCGAGAAGAACAGCGCATCGGCGTCGCAGCGCCCCTCGAGCAGGCCGAGCAGCAGCACCAGCGGCCCCTCGATGCGCGCATCGGTGAGCGGCGGCTTGCCGCGCGAGACGGACAGCGACTTTTCCGCCGGCACGACGACGAAATGCAGCGGCAGGTCGGCGGGCGAGAAGCAGTAGCGGGTCAGCCCATAGTCGCCGAGCCGCTCGAAGAGATCGGGATGGGCCTTCAGCACGCCGGAGAAGATCGTGCGCGCCACGCGCTCCACGAGCCAGAGCGGCGCGATCTCGACGGGCTTTGCAAGGAGCGGGGAAAGGGACTGCATGCGGCTGGCCTTGGCGGAAACGAACGCGCGAAGGGTAGGCAGCGTCGCCTCCCGGGAGTTTGCGCCAGATCAAAGACCCGGACTTTTTTCCCCGGCAAGGGTTCGGCATGAAAGCCGACGCCGCCATTCCCAGCCGTTACGACAGCCTCCAGGATTTCGTCGCCCTGCTGGAGCGGCGGGCGCGGCTGAAGCGCATCCGCGAGCCCATCTCGCTGGTGCACGAGGTCACCGAGATCCACCGCCGCGTGCTGGAAAAGGAGGGGCCGGCGCTGCTCTTCGAGCGGCCGGTCGACGCCGACGGCACGATCCAGCCGATGCCGCTGCTCGCCAATCTCTTCGGCACGCGCGAGCGGATCGAATGGGGGCTCGGGCTGGAGGCCGGCGGCCTGCCGCGCCTTGCGGACTTCCTGGCGGACCTGCGCAACCCGAAGCCGCCGCGCTCGCTGCGCGAGGCCTGGCACAAGCTGCCGCATCTGAGGGCCGCGCTCGCCATGAACCCGCGCGCCGTCGCCCAGCCGCCCTGCCGGCACACCGTCCTCACCGGCGAGGCGATCGATCTCGGCCGCCTGCCGATCCAGACCTGCTGGCCGGGCGAGCCCGCCCCGCTGGTGAGCTGGCCGCTGGTGATCACCGCCGCGCCCGACGATCCCGCCGACGTCAATGTCGGCATCTACCGCATGCAGAAGCTCGGAAGGGACCGGCTGATCATGCGTTGGCTCGCCCATCGCGGCGGCGCGCGCCACCACCGGCTCTGGCAGGCGCAGGGCAGGGACATGCCCGTCGCCGTCGTCATCGGCGCCGATCCCGCGACGATCCTCTCCGCCGTCATGCCGCTGCCCGACGGGATGAGCGAGCTCTCCTTCGCCGGCGTCCTCGGCGGACGGCGGCAGCGCACGGCGAGCGCCCTCACGGTGCCGCTGACCATTCCCGCCAGCGCGGAGATCGTGCTCGAAGGCACCGTCTCGGCCGCCGAGACGGCCGAGGAAGGCCCCTATGGCGACCATACGGGCTACTACAATTCCGTCGAGGCCTTTCCGGTGATGACGCTCTCGGCGATCACCATGCGCAAGGACCCGCTCTACCTCTCCACCTATACCGGCCGGCCGCCGGACGAGCCGTCGCGGCTCGGCGAGGCGATGAACGGGCTCTTCGTGCCGCTGGTCAAGCGGCAGTTCCCCGAGATCCGCGACCTTTACCTGCCGCCGGAGGCCTGCTCCTACCGCGCCATGGTCGTCTCGATCGACAAGCGCTATCCCGGCCAGGCGCGGCGGGTGATGATGGGCCTGTGGTCCATGCTGCCGCAGTTCAGCTATACCAAGCTCATCATCGCCGTGGACGGCGACATCGACGTCAGAAGCTGGCCGGACGTCATCTGGGCGCTCTCCACCCGCTTCGACGCGAGCCGCGACCTCTTCGTCATCGACAACACGCCGATCGACTATCTCGACTTCGCCTCGCCGAAATCCGGCCTCGGCGGCAAGCTCGGCCTCGACGCCACCACGAAGATCGGCACGGAAACGGATCGCGAATGGGGCCGGACGCTCGCCATGTCGCCCGAGGTCGTCGCGCGGGTCGACGGCCTGTGGCAGTCGCTCGGCCTCGAAGAAGCCTCCGCCTGACGGCTCACGGCATCTCGGCCGCGAGGGAACGCGCGTCGGCCACGTAGCGCTGCAGGCGGCCGGCATTGTCCGGCAGGTCGGGCCGCCCGGCCGCCCAGCCGATATAGGTGAGCGCGCGCAGCAGCAGGAACAGCGGCAGATGCGCGAAATCCGCCCTCGCCTGCGGCCGCACCGCCGCATAGCCCTCCAGCAGCGCATGGCGGAACGCCGGATAATCCGGCTCGCGGCGGTTGCGCAGCAGCGTGGTGGCAAGGTCGAACAGGCGGAAGCCGAAGCCGCAATCGTCGAAATCGATGAAGGCGACCGCGCCTTTGCGCACGAAGATGTTTTCGCGCACGATGTCGGCGTGGATCAGGCCTTGGTCGAGGCCGGGGGCGAGGATCGCGAGCCTTGCCGAAAGCGCGCTGCGCAGCTCCGCCAGGAAGGCCCGGTCGCCGGCCGCAAGCGCCGGGCAATCCCAGAACCGCCCCCAGAACGGCGTCTCGCCGAGAAGCCCGGCGGCGTCCCAGGCGGGGCGCTCGAAACCATCCGGCCGGCGGAAGGCGTCGGCCGCGCCGTGCAGCAGCGCCATCTCGCGGCCGACGGCGGCGAAGATCGCCGGCAGGTCGCGGCCCTTGCCGTCGAGCGGGACGCCGGTCTCGCCGAGCGCCTCGCCTTCCATCCAGCCGATCAGGTCGGCGTGATGGGGGCCGTCGCCGAAGGCGACGAGCAGCGCGCCGTTCGCCGCCGGGATCGGCTCGGGCACGGCCAGTCCCCGGTCGCGCAGGCTCGCCATGAAGGCGAGCTCGGAGGCCAGCGCCGCCTCGGAGTGATAGGCGGGCCGGTGCAGCCGCAGCGCCGCCGGCTCGCCCCAGGCGAGCCTTACCTTGAAGACCGCGTTCTCGCGATACTTGATGAGTTCCGGCACCTGCTCTGGCAGGTTCCAGTGCGCGAGCGCCGCGACCGCCCGCGCCGTCAGGGTTTCGAGGACGCCGTCCATCGGCTCAAAGCCCGCCCAGCACGGCGTCCAGCGCCGAGAGCATGAGGTCGGCATTGTCCTTAGAGAAGGGCATGGGCGGGCGGATCTTGGTGGCGTTCTGGTGGATGCCGAGCTTGCCCATCAGCACGCCGCGCGCGCGCATGGCGTTGACGACGCGCGTGGCGATGTCGGCGGCCGGCGTCTTTTCCGCCCGGTCGAGCACCAGCTCGGCCCCGAAGAACAGGCCGCTGCCGCGTACATTGCCGATCAGGCCGTGCTTCCCGGCGAGCCTCTGCAGGCCCCGGCGCGCATAGGCGCCGACCTCCAGCGCGTTCTCCTGAAGCTTCTCCTCCTCCAATACGTCCAGCACCGCCATGGCCGCCGCGCAGGAGACGGGGTTGCCGCCGAAGGTGTTGAAGTAGCGGAAGGCCTTGCGGAAGGCGTTCAGCGTGCCGGAGCCGGCGACGACGCCGCCGACCGGATGGCCGTTGCCCATCGGCTTGCCGAGTGTGACGATATCGGGAACGACGCCCGCCTTCTGGTGACCCCACATATGGCTGCCGATACGCCCGAAACCGGGCTGCACCTCGTCGCAGATCAGGAGGCCGCCGGCCTTGCGCACCGCCGCGACGGCCGGGGCGAGGAACCCTTCCGGCAGGTCCGGGAAGCCCTCGTTGGCGAAGAAGGGATCGACGATCAGCGCGGAGAAGCCGAAGGGGCTCTCGGCCAGCGAGGCGATGGCCTCCTCGACCTTCGCTGCCCAAGCCGCGGCGAAGGCTTCGCCGCCCTCCCCGCCGAGCGGGCGATAGGCGTCCGGCGCGGGGACATGGCGCACATGCCCGCGATAGCCGCCGACCGGCGGCATGCGGGTCGAGAGCTGCGAGACCGCCGCCGTGTTGCCGTGATAGGTGAAGTCGGTGGCAATGACGCCCGTCCTGCCCGTCACGGCCTCGGCCATGCGCAGCGCCACATCGTTGGCCTCGCTGCCGGTGCAGGTGAGGATCGCGGCGTCGAGGCTCGCATCGAAGGTGGCGGTCAGGCGCTCGACATAATCGAGGATGCCCTCGTGCAGGTAGCGGGTGTGGGTGTTGAGCGTCGACGCCTGCCGGCAGATCGCCTCCACCACGCGCGGATGGCAATGGCCGACATGCGGCACATTGTTGTAGCAGTCGAGATATCTCCGCCCGTCCGCATCCCACAGCCACACCCCCTCGCCCCGCACCAGATGGACCGGGTCGTCGTAGAACAGCGACATGTTGCGGCCGAGCAGTTTTTCGCGACGGGCGCGCAGGGTTTCGATGGCGGTCATCGTGATACCCCCCTCTGCCCTGCCGCCCCTCTTGTTGGACGTTGCCATTCTCCCCTTCTCCCCCACGGGGAGAAGGGACCAAGCAGCGATGGGTTCATACCATGAATGATAGCCCTGCCCTTGCGCGGAAGATGCCCGGCAGGGCAGAGGGGGGTGAGATCCGCCACCGCCCTCACCTCGCAGCGCCGAGGCCGGCATCCAGCGCCGCGACGATCCTCTGCACGTCGCTGGCGGTGATGACGAGCGGGGGCGAGATGATGACGTTCGCGCCCGAGGTGCGCACCATCACGCCCGCCTCATAGGCCGCATCGTAGACCTTCTGCACCACGTCCTTGGCGGCGGGGCTCTTCCTGGCGCGGTCGGAAACGAGCTCCAGCGCCGCCATCAGCCCCTTGCCGCGCACGTCGCCGACCAGCTCGTGCTTCGCCTTCAGCCCCTCGAGGCCGGCCATCAGCTCGACGCCGCGCGCGGCGGCGTTGGCGGCGGTGTTGAGCCTTGCGGTTTCCTTGAGCGTCGCGAGGGCCGCCGCCGCGCCGACCGGATGGCCCGAATAGGTGTAGCCGTGGCCGATGGCGCCGAGGCCGTCCCTGTTGCTTTCGAAGACATTCGCGACCTTTTCCGAGATCATCACCGCGCCGAAGGGGAAGAAGCCGTTGGTGATGGCCTTGGCGGTCGTCATCATGTCGGGCCTGACGCCCCAGCCGCGCGAGCCGCTCCAGGCTCCGGTGCGGCCGAAGGCGGTGATCACCTCGTCGGCGATGAGCAGGATGCCGTGCCGGTCGCAGACGGCGCGCATCAGCGGCATGAAGGTCTCGTGCGGCACGATCACCCCGCCCGCGCCCAGCACCGGCTCCATGATGAAGGCGGCGATGGTGTCCGCGCCCTGGAAGGTGATCTCGTCCTCGAACTGCCGGGCGATCGCCTCGGCGATCTTGGCCGGATCGGCCGTGTCGAAGGGGTTGCGGTAGGGATAGGGCGCGGGAAGATGGAAGACGCCGGGCAGCAGCGGCTCGTAGTTGCGGCGGAAATTGGCGTTGCCGTTGACCGACGCGCCGCCGAAATGCGTGCCGTGATAGCCCTTCTTCAGCGCGACGAACTTGGTGCGCTCCGGCTGGCCGTTGATCTTGTGATACTGGCGGGCGAGGCGCAGCGCCGTCTCGACCGAATCCGAGCCGCCCGAGGTGAAGAAGGCGCGCGTCAGCCCGTCCTGCCTGAAGAATTCGGCAAGCTCGTAGGAAAGCTCGATCAGCGGCGCGTTGGTGGTGCCGCGGAAGGTGGAATAATAGGGCAGCGCGTCGAGCTGGTCGCGGATCGCCTGCTTCACCGGCTCGCAGGAATAGCCGAGATTGACGTTCCACAGGCCGCCAACGGCGTCGAGCACCTTCCGGCCGTCGATATCCACCACCTCGACCCCTTCCCCGGCCATGACGATGCGCGGGGGCTTCGCCTGCATTTCGGCGGGATGGGCCATCGGATGCCAGAGATGGCGGGCGTTGTTCTCGGTCAGGAAGTTGGAATCGCGCATGGGGATGTCCTTTCAAATTCCAAGCATCGTCAGCGCCTGCGCATAGCTCTCGGCAGGCCGGGTCACGTCGAAATGCACATGGGGCAGGTTCACCGCCTCCGCCCCCTCGATGTTCTTCTTCTGGTCGTCGACGAAGACGCAGCCGGCCCGGTCGATGCCGAGCTCGGCGAGCACCTGCTCGTAGGCGCGCGGATCGGGCTTGAGAATCCCGGTATAGGTGGCGTCGACGATGACGTCGAAGAGCTCGATCAGCGGGAAGCGCCGGCGGAAGTCGACGCCGTAGAACAGGTCGAGCTCGTTGGAGAGGATGGCGAGCTTCAGGCCCGCCGCCTTCGCCTTGAGGATCGCCGCGCGCGCCTCGGGCCGCAGCACCAGCTCCGCGTCCGCGCCGCGCGCGCGCTGCACGAAGGTCTTCATGTCCGTCCAGGTCTCGCCGAGCAGCGCGCCGACCTCGCGGGTGCGGGTCATCCAGTAGTCGCGCTCGGTGATCTCGCGCGCCTGCATGGAGCGCCAGAGCGGATCGCCGGACGGGTCGAAGGGGCCGCGCCAGCCGAGCGTCCCGGCCGGCAGCCCCAGCGCCCGCTCGGTGATGTCGTGCGTCTCGAACAGCGTGCGGGTGACGACGCCGCCGAAATCGAGGATCAAAGCCTTGGTCATGGAATGCCGCCTTTCTCGACGATGCCCTCGGCGACCCAGCGGTCGAAGACGTCCAGCGCCCTGAAGGCGAAGTCCGGGGCGTTGATATGGGCATCGACCTCGGTGAAGGCGACGGAGGCGGGCATGACCTTGCGCATCTCGTCGAGGAAGGCGTCGAGCGCCTCGGGCTCGTGCAGCGGCTCGCCCTCGCGGTCCCATTCCTGAAGACCCTCAGTCGGCAGGAGGAAGGCGACGGGGGCGTCCGCCGCCGCCATCCTGGCCGCCAGGACATGCGCCACGGCGCGGCGCTGCCGCGGCGAGACGGTGACGGAGGCGATCAGCCGGTTATGGGCGTGGTAGGGGCGGCCCTCGAAGCGATCCGGCGTCGCCTGCCAGGCGGGCATGTCGACCATGTCCGTCGCGCCGGGGGCGATGATCTGCGGGATGCCGGCGCGGCCGGCATTCTCCATGCGGTCCGGGCCGGAGGTGACGACCGAGCCGTTCTCCGCATTGGTGATCTCCTGGAGGCAGAAGTCGAAGACGGCGGCGAATTTCCCGGCGGCCGCGACCGCTTCGTAGGCCCGCCCGCCCATGCCGGTGGAATGGAAGACGGCGACGTCGTAGCCGCGCTTCTCCAATTCGGGCTTCAGCACCTTCATGTATTTGAGGCAGGTGGAGCCGAGCGAGGTCATGCCGATCAGCGGCCGGGCGCGATCCGGCTTCTCGACGGCCCGCGCCGCGCCGACCACCGCGCCGCAGGCCTGCGAGAGCACCGCGCGGCAGATCGGGTTCAGCCCGTAGAGCCCGCCGGCCCACAGGATCATCATCAGGTCCGGCGCGATGCGCTCCGGCGGCAGGAGATGGGAATAGGCGATGGTGGAGACGATGAACTTCGGCACGCCGAGCGGCAGAACGGCGGCGGCGTCGAGCGCCAGATCGGTGCCGAGCGAGCCGCCGAGCGCGATCATGCCGTCCACCTCGCCCGCCTCGCAGAGCCGGCGCACCAGCGCCGCCGCGCCTTTGGCCATCGCCGCCATGGCGGCGTTCTCGTCGCCGCCTTGAAGGATTTCCGCGATGCTGGTGCCGCCGGCGGCGGCGACCTCGTGCTTGGAATGGTCGGGCGCATAGGGCGCATCGCCGAGGATGCTGACATCGATCATCACCGGCAGGCCGCCGGCCCGGCCGATCACCTCGGCCATGAACAGAAGCTCCTCGCTCTTGGTGTCGCCGGTGCCGATCACCAATATCCTGGGCTGACGGGCGCTTGCGCTCATCGACCGTATCCTCCTCGTTTGCAGAGCGGGCCTGCCGGGCATCCACCCGGATTCGCCCCGCGTCAAGCCCTCCGCCCGCCGCGCCTCCTCCGGCGCGTCCGGGCATTACTTAACATGCGAATTAATCTGGCAAGAAGCAAGACGGATTGCAAGTCTATATTTGAAGCTTCGGTTCATATGATGAACCATGATGCATCCGCGCATGCGCGACGCGGCCATACCGGCAAGGCGGAACTCCCGACGGGAGAGCTTTTCTCAATAGACCTTGGCGCCCGCAGGGGCCTCGGCCGGCGCGGCGGCCCTGAAATCGGCGAGCAGCTTCGTCGTCGCGTTGGCGAGCAGCGTCACGTCGTTGCCGATGGCGACGAAGGTCGCGCCGAGATCGAGGTAGCGTTTCGCAAGGCCGAGGTCGCCGATCAGGATGCCCGCCGCCTTGCCGTGCGACTGGATTTTCCGAAGCGCCTTCTCCACCTCGGCCTGCACTTCCGGCGCGCCGGGCCTGCCGAGAAAGCCCATGTCGGCGGCAAGGTCGGCCGGGCCGATGAAGACGCCGTCGACGCCCTCGGTGCCGGCAATGTCGTCCAGCGCTTCGAGGCCGGCGCGGCTTTCCACCTGCAAGAGCAGGCAGACCTCGTCATTGGCGGTCTGGAGATAGTCCGTCGTGCGGTTGAAGGCCGAGGCGCGGGCCAGCGCCGCGCCGACGCCGCGCACGCCATGCGGCGGGTAGCGCACGGCCCTGACCATCGCCTCCGCCGTCGCCCTGCTGTCGACCATGGGGATCAGCAGCGTCTGCGCGCCGATATCGAGCAATTGCTTGACGATCCACGTCTCGCCGATGGGCGGGCGGATGACGGCGTGGCTTTGCGAGCCCTTCATCGCCTGGAGCTGGGAGACGAGCAGCGGCACGTCGTTCGGCGCGTGTTCCGCGTCGAGCAGCAGCCAGTCGTAGCCGGCCTCGGCGCAGATCTCGACCGTGTAGGGGTTGGCGAGCGCCTGCCAGAGGCCGATCTGCGCGCGGCCCTCCTTCAGCGCCTGCTTGAAGCGGTTTTTCGGGGCGGGCATGGGAACTCCTATGCGAAGAACAGGCTGACGCTGCCGTAGGGGCCGAAATCGCCGACGATGGTGTCGCCGTGGCGCGCCTCGACGGGCCGGACGAAGGAGCCGGCGAGCACGATCTGCCCCGCCGCGATGCCGTCGCCATATTGCGCGAGACGGTTGGCGAGCCAGGCGACGCCGCGCGCCGGCTGGTTGAGCACGCCGGCGCCGAGGCCGGTCTCCTCCACCTCCGCGTTGCGGCTGACGATCGCCCCCATCCAGCGCATGTCGATCTGGTCCGGCCGGACGGCGCGCCCGCCGGTGACGATGCCGGCATTGGCGGCGTTGTCGGAGATCGTGTCGACGATGGTGCGCGCCTTCTTCGTCTCAGGGTCGACGCGCAGGATGCGCGTGTCGAGGATTTCGAGGGCGGGGGTGACGTAGTCGGTGGCGTTCAAGACGTCGAAGACGGTGACGCCGGGACCTCGCAACGGGGCCTTCATGACGAAGGCGATCTCCGCCTCGACGCGCGGCTGGATGAAGCGGTCCGCCGGCACGCTCGCGCCGTCCTCGAAGAGCATGTCGTCGAACAGCACGCCGGAATCCGGGATGTCGATGTTCAGCGCATATTGCATCGCCTTGGAGGTGAGGCCGATCTTCCAGCCGATGACGCTACGGCCGGCGGCGATCTTCCTCTCCACCCAGGCCCCCTGCACCGCATAGGCGTCGTCCATGGTCATGTCGGGGTGTTTCAGCGAGAGGAGGCCGGTCTGGACGCGGCGGCGCTCCGCCTCTTCGAGGCTTGCCGCGGCGGCGCGGATGTCGTCTTGCGTCAGCATGGTCAGAAAACCTCGTCCGCGATGGTGTTGCGCAAAAGACCGATACCCTCGACCTCGACCTCCACCACGTCGCCCGGCTTCAGCCAGACCGGCGGATCGAAGCGCGCGCCGGCCCCGGTCGGCGTGCCGCAGACGATGACGTCGCCCGGCACCAGCGTCGTGAAGGTGGAAATGTAGTTGATGATCCTGCGGAAGGAGAAGATCATCCGGCTCGTGCGGTCGCTCTGGCGCACCTCGCCGTTGACGCGGGTCTCCAGCCTCACGTCGGCGAGCTGGCTTTCGTCCGTATAGGGCACCAGCCAGGGGCCGATGGAACCGGTCGCGTCGAAATTCTTGCCCTGCGTGACGTTGAACTTGGCGTGCCGCACCCAGTCGCGGATCGTGCCTTCGTTGCAGAGGGTCAGGGCGGCGATGTGGTCGAGCGCGTCGGCCTCCGTGATGCGGCGGCCGCCCTTGCCGATGACGATGGCGATCTCGCCCTCGTAATCGAGCTGCGGGCTTTCCGGCGGGCGGATCAGCGGCCGGTCGTGGCCGGTGAAGGAGCGCGGGAAGCGGATGAACAGCGAGGGATTGGACGGGGCGGCCTGACCGTCCTTGTATTCCTCGTTGCGGTCCGGGAAGTTGACGCCGACGCAGATGATCTTCTCCGGCGCGGGGATCGGGATCTCATAGGTGATGTCGGAGAGCGCGTAATCGGCAGGAAGCCCCGCCGCCTCGTCGGCAAGCTTCGCCAGCGCCCCCGCCTCGATCACCTCGCGCAGGCTCGGCCAGCGCGCGCCGTGGCGGGCGGAAAGGTCGACGATGCCGTCCTGCCGGACGAGGCCGTATTTCAGGACGCCCTGATGGGAAAAGCCGGCGAGGCGGGGCCGTTCGGTCACGGTGGTCTCCTATGTCGATGCGCGGGCGATCTCGGTGATCGCCGCGAAGGCGGTGTCGGCGTCGTCGCGGGTCATCTCGAACTGGCCGGCCTGGAAGCGGATGGCGATGCGGCCGTCGACGCGGGTCTGGGTGAGATAGATGCGGCCGTCGTCGTTGATGGCGTTGACGAGGGCGATATTGTGCCGGTCCGCGTCGCCCTCCGTCCTGTGGCGGAAGGAGAACAGCGAGAGCACCGGCTGGCTGACGATCTCGAAATCCGGCTCAGCGGCGAGCCGCGCCGCCAGTTCCTGCGACCAGGCGACATGGTCGCGGATCATCGCGCGCAGGCCTTCGAGGCCGTGGTAGCGCATCAGAAACCACAGCTTCAGCGCGCGGAAGCGGCGGCCGAGCGGCACGGTCCATTCGGAATAGTTGACGATGCCGTCATGGCCGTGGGTCTTGAGATATTCCGGCTGGATGGCGAGCGTGCGCACCTGATCCTCGGGGCTCTTGATGAACTGCACCGAGCAGTCGAAATTCGCCCCCAGCCATTTGTGCGGGTTGAAGACGATGGAATCGGCTGCCTCGATGCCGTCCCAGAGGGTGCGGAATTCCGGGCAGATCATCGCCGAGCCCGCCCAGGCGGCATCGACATGCAGGTAGAGCCCGTGCGCCTTCACCACCTCGGCGACCGCGCGGATCGGATCGCAGGCGCCGATCGAGGTGCCGCCGGTGCAGGCGACGACGCCGGCCGGGATATGGCCCGCTGCAATATCGGCCTTGATGGCGGCGTCGAGCGCCTGCGGGTCCATGCCGTTGAGCGGCCCCGTGGTCGGGATGCGCACGAGGTTCGCCTCGCCGATGCCGGCGATCCAGATCGCCCGGTCGATGGAGGTATGCACCTGTTTCGAGGCATAGACGCGCACGGCCTTGTGCGCGGCCAGCCCCTCGCTGTTGCCCTTCCAGCCGAGCGCCTTCTCGCGCATCACCAGCACGGCGGCGAGCGTCGCACTGGAGGCGGAATCCTGGATGACGCCGGAAAAGCCCTCCGGCAGGCCGAGCGCCTGGCGCAGCCAGCCGACGGTGCGGGTCTCCAGCTCCGTCGCCGCCGGCGAGGTCTGCCAGAGCATGCACTGGGCGGCGACGGCGGTGACGAGGTAATCCGCGATCACCGAGACCGGCGCGGCATTGGCCGGGAAATAGGCGAAGAAGCGCGGATGCTGCCAATGGGTGAGGCCGTCGGGGATGATCCGCTCGAAATCGGAAAAGATCGTCTCCATCGCCTCGCCGGCTTCCGGGGCGGCGTCGGCGATCCGCCGGGCGATGTCGCCCGGTTTCGTCCGCGCGCGCACCGGCTTCTCGCGCAGCCCCGCCCGATAGTCCGCGCCCCAGTCGGCGGCGGTTCGCGACCATTTGCGGAATTCCTCGCCGTCCATGTCCTGCTCCTTCGATGGCACCCGCATTGTTCTCGGCGCATGGCCGGCGATTTGCAATGCCCGTCAGGGCGCGATGATGGGCTGGGCCTTGAGCTGCGCGTCGACGACCTCCGTGCCGGCGAAGAGGCTGCCGTGCTCGAACCAGGATTTCGGCGCCGGCGCGCCCCACAGCGTCTGACGCTGCGGGTCCTTGAGGTCCCATTTGATGGGTTCGAGGTCCGGGTCCACCGTCTGGTAGTCCGAGCAGTAGATCTCGATGCGGTGGCCGTCCGGGTCGAGGACATAGAGGAAGAAGGCGTTGGAGATGCCGTGGCGGCCGGGGCCGCGCTCGATGTTCGGAAGCCAGCCGGTGGTCGACATCAGGTCGAGCAGGTCGATGATGTTGAGCGGCGTCGGCACCCAGAAGGCGGTGTGGTGCAGGCGGGGTCCACGGCCATTGGTGAAGGCGATGTCGTGCACGCCGCCCTTGCGGTGCGTCCAGGCGGCCCAGAGCTTGCCGCTCTCCTCGTCCTGCGTGTACTCGGTGACGCGGAAGCCGAGCTCGTTGTAGAAGGCGACGGAGGCGTCGACATCCGGCGAGAAGCAGTTGAAGTGATCGATGCGCAGCGGCTTCACGCCCTTGTAGAGGGCATATTTCTGGTGGATCGGCGGCAGGCGGTCCATCTTCGTGTAGAATTCCAGCGGGATGCCGTGCGGGTCGCGCGTGCGGAAGGTGCGGCCCTGATAGGGGCGCTCGACCCATTCCACCGGCAGGTCCCTGCCCTTGAAGAAATGCGCGGCCTTGTCGAGGTCCTGCTCGTCGAAGACCTTGAAGCCGAGATCGCGGGCTTCCGCCCTGTCGCTCTTCTTGAGGACGATGCAATGGTGGCCGCGCTCCTCCATGGCGCGCAGGTAGATCGTGTCGGCGGTCTCGTCCGTCACCTGGAGGCCGAGCGTGTCGACATAGAAGGCGCGCGAGCGGACAAGGTCGGTGACGCCGAACTCGACATGGCTGAGGCGCACGATGTTGAAGGGCGGATAGAGATTGGGCTGGGGTACGGGCATGGGTTCCTCCTCGAACCCGCCTCGCCGGGCGAGGACGGGCAGTCTGTCAGTTGGCGGGATCAGCCGCCAAGTTTCGTAATGGCGTGGGCGCGCGTGGCGAAGGCGATGTTCTTCGTCTCCATGTAGAAGTCGAAGGACCAGTCGCCGCCGTCGCGGCCGATGCCGGAATTCTTGACGCCGCCGAAGGGCGTCGGCAGGTGGCGCACATTCTCCGAATTCACCCAGATCATGCCGGCGTCGAGATGATCGGTGAAGCGGAAGGCGCGGGTGACGTCGTTCGTCCAGAGATAGCCGGTCAGGCCGTATTGCACGTCGTTGGCCAGCGCCAGCGCCTCCGCCTCGTCCTTGAAGGGGATCGCGGTCAGCACGGGGCCGAAAATCTCCTCCTGCGCGATGCGCATGGCGTTGTCCGCGCCGGTGAACAGCGTCGGCGCGACGTAGCAGCCGCCGCCGGGACCGGCGAATTTCCCGCCGCCCGCCGCGACCGTCGCGCCCTCCTTGCGGCCGATCTCGATATAGTCCAGCACCTTCTTCTCATGCACCGGATGGATCAGCGGGCCGACGACGGTCTCGGGATCGAGCGGATGGCCGACCTTGATGCGTTTCGCCTTCTCGGCGACAAGGCCGGTGAAGCGGTCGTAGACGCTCTCCTCGACCAGCAGCCGCGAGGAGGAGGTGCAGCGCTCGCCGTTCAGCGAATAGATCATGAAGACGGCGGCGTCGGCCGCGCGCTCCAGATCCGCGTCGGCGAAGACGACGACGGGGTTCTTGCCGCCGAGCTCGAAATGCACGCGCTTCAGCGTGTCGGCGCCCTGCTTCATGATCATCGAGCCGGTGCGGCTTTCGCCGACGAAGCCGATGGCCTTGATCGCCGGGTGCTCGGTCAGCGCCTTGCCGGCATCCTCGCCGAAACCGTTGACGAGGTTCCAGACACCCTTCGGCAGGCCGGCCTCCTCGGCGATCTCGACCA
>JBDHSZ010000022.1:0-30180 GCA_039812945.1 Shinella sp. | reverse complement strand
GTCGTTGTCATCCGGGGATTTTGAGGGACGAAAACGGCCGGGCCAGCGCGTGCGCTAGCGAATAATGCTCCGGCGAAGGCAGAGTACCGTTTTCATGGCTGCTTTATCGCGCCGCGCGCGGTCCCGGTCAAGCGGGCGCGGACGCTGCGGCGCGAAAATCCTGTCCGCCGGACGCCGGCGATATGACCGCCGGTCACAATTCTTGATCGCGCAAGCCGCGGATTTGCACGTTTCGCCGCAGAGCGATCAAATTTCGAGCAGAATTTGGCCGAAAGGCTCCGGTAAATGCATGGGTCATCGGGGGTAGCGACCGGGGGAACAGACTGGGCTGCCTGATGAAACGAGACTTCAGGAGAGTGAAATGACCACCGCGAGAAAGCAACCGGCCCAACCTGCCGCCGCAAACCAGAAGCTGCAGGAGCGCTACAAGCCGCTCGGCCTGCGCGCCGTCGTCGCCGCGACGCAGTGCAAGCCCGAGACGAAGGCCATCGTGCCGCGCCGCGAACGCAAGCTGCCGCCCGTGCTCCGGTCGCTTTACGAATAGGCGGCTCAGAAGAGCGAAAGCTGATCCGACGATGGGGGCGCTTCTGCGCCCTTGTTCTTTTCCGGCGGCGGCGTCTCCTCCACCGGCTCCAGGATGTCGGGCCCCATATTGGCGACCTTGTTCACCTTGTCCGACACCGGGATCGCCTCGAAGAAGCCGTCGTCGATCGGCTTCATGAGGTCCGTCACGTCGCGCGGCTCCTGCGTCTTGCAGTCGAGCCAGCGCGAGAAATCCTCCGGGCGGATGACGACGGGCATGCGATCGTGGATATGGGAGATGTCGCGGCTCGCCGCCGTCGTCAGGATGGCGCCGGTGTCGACCTCGGAACCGTCGGCCGAGGACCAGGTCTCCATCAGGCCGGCGAAGGCGACGATCTCGCCCTTCCTCGGGCGGATGAAATAGGCCTGGGCCCTCGCGCCCTTCTCCTCCGGCCGGCGCCATTCGAAGAAGCCGGAAGCCGGCACGAGGATGCGGCGATGGCGCATGGCGGCCTTGAACGAGGCCTTGCCGATCGCCGTCTCGGAGCGCGCGTTGATGAGCAGCGGGAAGTCGCGCGGGTCCTTCACCCAGCCGGGCATGAAGCCCCAGCGCACCAGCATCGCCCGGCGTTCGGGCAGGTTGCTGCCGGGCGCCTGCTTCTCCCCGGCGACGACGACGAGGATCGGCTGCGTCGGCGCGATGTTGTAGCGCGCGGGCAGGTCCTCGATGTTCACCACGTTCAGGAACTCCTTGAGGAGATCCGTCCTGGCCAGCAATGCGTAGCGTCCACACATGGCGTCGTCATCGCACTTTGCCTATAAGGGGTCAATGAAGCGCAATCGAACCGGACCGCGATGAAGAATTCCGACACGCCCCAGCCCGCCTCCTCCGCCATCATCGAGCGCGACGGGCGCTATCTGCTCGTGCTGCGCAGCAAGCCGCCCTCGGACGCCATGTACGCCTTTCCCGGCGGGCGCGGCGAGGACGGCGAGACGCCGGCCGAGACGGCGCTGCGCGAACTCCTCGAGGAGACCGGCATAAGCGCCGGGGAGCCCCGGCTTTTCGCGACCTACGACCTGCCCGGCCATGAGGACGGCCCCGGCTGCCCCTCCTTCTTCCTCTCGGTCTTCAAGGTGAAGGCCGACCGGAGCGCGGTCGCCGTCGCCTCCGACGACGCGGCGAGCGTCGGCTGGTACACGGCCGAGGAGATCGCGAGCCTTCCCACCCCCGACAGCGTGCGCGAATGCATCGCGCGGCTGGAAGCCGAGCGGACCGGGCTTTCCGCATGAAGGTGATTCGCCTCGCCCTCCTCCTCGCGCTGGCCCTTGCCGCGCCCGCCCTCGCCCAGCAGGCCAAGGAAACGCCGGCCGTTCCCGCCGTGGAGGAGAAGCCCGCGCCCTATGACGAGCGGCTGGAGCGGCTTTCGGAGATCCTCGGCGCGGTGCATTACCTGCGCAACCTGTGCACCGACAAGCCGGAGGACAACTGGCGCGCCTCCGTGCAGCGGATCATCGAGCTGGAGGCCGGCAAGGAGCCGAAGCGGCAGGAGAAGCTGACGGCGGCCTTCAACCGTGGATATCGCTCCTTCGCCGCCATCTATACCGCTTGCACCGACTCGGCGGTCGTCGCAGAACAGAGATACCGTAACGAAGGCGCAACACTTGCGACGGAAATCACGGCAAGGTTCGGAAATTAGGGATTAATTAACCTGTTTTCGCAGCAGCCAGTGCCGTTTTGGGAAAAGGCTGCTAAGGTCGTTAACAGTGCAGTAAGAACTGAATGCCTCGCATGGACCGATCTATGGAACCTACTCTCAACGATATCGACGAGATGATCGTGCACGAGAAGATGCAGGCCGCTCTGGAATACCAGAACGAAGCCTGGGCGGACGGCATGGCGGACGGCATCGAAGCGGAGATCATCGCCGATGCGGCCATCGCGCTGGCGCTGCGCGAGACGATCCGCGTCCATGGCGAGAAGGGTGCGGAAGCGCTGCTCGAATCGCTGCGCGAGCGCATGCTGGCCGGGGAGTTCTCCCCCGAGCGCATCCTGCAATAAGCTGGAAAGACAGGTCATGCAGACGTCGGCTGATGGGAAGACGCTGGTTCGCAGCAGCCTTGTCGCATTGTCGGTGCTTTTGGCGGCGACGGCGCTGGCCGCGTCGCCGCGTCCCGCCTTCGCGCTCAGCGAGCTGAAGCCCGAACAGGGCGAGGCGCCGCAGAAGGACGACGAGGTCGCGCCGCCCGCCGAGGACCGGCAGGAAGAACCGGAAACCACCCCCCTCGAACTGCCGATGCCCGACCCGCTGATTCGCCGGAACGGCGAGGCGGTGACGGAACCCGCCGGCGAGGAGCCGGCGACGGACGGCAAGACCGAGGACGAGCCGCAGGCGCCGGTCGAGGTGATTCGCGACATAAGCAAGGCGCCGGAGCCGGTGCGCCGCATGCGCGAGCTGATCGTCGAGGCGGCGGCGTCCGGCGATATCGAGCGGCTGCGCCCGCTGCTCGGCAAGGGCATGACCGAGACGCAGGTCTCGCTGGTCGAAAGCGAGGAAGGCCCGGTCGAGACGCTGAAGGGCCAGTCCGGCGATCCCGACGGCGACGAGGTGCTGGCGATCCTTCTCGACGTGCTGTCCACCGGCTTCGTGCATGTCGGCCAGGGCACGCCGGACGAGATGTATGTCTGGCCCTATCTCGCCGAAAAGCCGCTGGCCGGCCTGACGCCGCCGGAGAAGGTGGACCTGCTGCGCATCGTCACCGCCGGCGACTATGCCGACATGCAGGAATTCGGCAGCTACAATTTCTACCGCGTCGGCATCACGCCGGACGGACAGTGGAAGTTCTTCCTCACCGGCGAATAGGACGGGGCGTCCGACCTTGCGAAAGCCGCATAGCCGTTCTACCTCTCTACCGAACGCCTGTGCCGGTGCTGCCGGCGCGCGAGAAATCTGGATCCGCCCATGCCTTCCGTCACGCTCCCCGGCCGCGCCTTCCTCCGCATTTCCGGCAAGGATGCCGAGACCTTCCTGCAATCGCTGATCACCACCAACCTGCCCGATCTTCAAGAGAACGAGATCCGCCCCGGCGCGCTACTGACGCCGCAGGGCAAGATCCTCTTCGATTTCCTGATCCGCCGCGACGGCCCCGACGCCCTGCTGATCGAGACGGCGGAGGAGCAGCGCGACGCGCTGCTCAAGCGGCTGACCATGTACAGGCTGCGCGCGGCCGTCGACCTTACCGTCGCCGAGGGCGATGCGGTCACGGTGAGCTGGGACGGCGCCGAGGCCGGTGCGCCGCGCGACGCGCGCTTCGCCAGGGCCGGCATCGACCTCTCGCGCAGCCTCGGCGCGGGCGGCACGGACGATCCCGCGCTCTACGACGCCCTGCGCATCGCCGCCGGCCTTCCGGAAGCCGGCCGCGACTATGCGCTGTCCGACGCCTTCCCGCATGACGTGCTGCTCGACCTCAGCGGCGGGCTTTCCTTCCGCACCGGCTGCTATGTCGGGCAGGAGGTCGTCTCCCGCATGCAGCATCGCGGCACCGCCCGCCGCCGCCCGGTCCTCGTCAAGGGCGAGGCCGCGCTTCCGGCGACCGGCACCGAGATCCTGGCCGGCGGCAAGCCGCTCGGCGCGCTCGGCAGCGTTTGCGGCGCGCTCGGCCTTGCCATCGTGCGCATCGACCGCGCGGCCGACGCCCTCCATGGCGGCACGCCGATCACCGCCGGCGGCGCGCCCGTCACCGTGGAGCTCCCCGCCTGGACCGGCCTCGCCTTCCCGGAGGAGACGGCCGAGGTGCCGGCGCAATGAGCGGGTTTCCAACGCGGCAACATCCCCCTTCGCCCTGCCGGGCATCCCCCCCTCAGGGGCAGGGCAACCGCACAGGGAATGATAGGTTGCGGCTCTCTCCCTTCTCCCCGAGGCGAGAAGGAAGGTTCGGCGACGGCGTGCCTCATATGCAATTGCCCTCGCCTCAGCAGGGGAGATCGGCAAGAGGCGGAAGCCTTGCTCGCGCCGCAACGTCAAAGAGGAGCGGGACGGTGCTCCATCCGCTCTCCCCCCTTGAGGGGAAGATGCCCGGCAGGGCAGAGGGGGGTGCCGCACGAGGAGGGATCGCCGGCGGCGATCGTCGCGCCCGATGAGCGGTCCGGCCCGCCCGAAGACGGAGCCGCGCGCCTGGCAGCGCATGCTGTCCGGCCGCCGTCTCGACCTGCTCAATCCCTCGCCGCTCGATGTCGAGCTTTCCGACATCGCCCATGGCCTTGCCCGCGTCGCCCGCTGGAACGGCCAGACCCACGGCGACCATGCCTTCTCGGTGGCGCAGCATTCGCTCGTCGTCGAGGCGATCTTCCGCCGGCAGAACCGCTGCGATGCGGGCGAATGCCTGATGGCGCTGCTGCACGACGCGCCGGAATATGTCATCGGCGACATGATCTCGCCGTTCAAGGCCGCCGTCGGCGGCGGCTACAAGAGCGTCGAGAAACGGCTGGAGGCGGCGGTGCATCTGCGCTTCGGCCTGCCGGCCGCGACGCCCGCGGCGCTGAAGGCGAAGATCAAGAAGGCCGACCAGGTCGCCGCCTTCTTCGAGGCGACGGAGCTGGCCGGCTTCTCCCATGCGGAGGCGACGAAATTCTTCGGCGCGCCGCGCGGCATCACCGCCGACATGATCGAGATCGCGCCGCTGCCCGCCGTCGAGGCGCAGAAGCGCTTCGCCGCGCGTTTCGAGACACTGGAACGCGAGCGCGGCCCGCTCGCCGCGGCGGTGTGAGCATGGGCAGCATCGTCGTCGCCCCGCTCGGCAGGATCGCGGAACTCGCGGTGCGCCATCGCTGCCGCGAGATGCTGAGCCTCGTCGCGCCGAAACAGGATTTCCACCGGCCTGCCGTGATCGCCGCCGGGCGTCACCTGATCCTCGGCGTCAACGACATCGCCTTTGCCGGCACCGGCAGTCTCGTCGCCCCCGGCGAGGAGCATGTGGCGGCGATCGTCGGCTTTGCCCGCGGCTGGGACCGGCAGGTGCCCCTGCTCGTCCATTGCATGATGGGCGTCTCCCGCTCGCCCGCCGCGGCCCTCATCGCCGCGCTGGCGGTGGAGCCGGACCAGGACGACCATGCGCTGGCGCTGCGCCTGCGCCGGGCCTCCGTGCAGGCGACGCCGAATGCGCGGCTCGTCGAGATCGGCGACCATGTGCTTGCGCGCGGCGGGCGGCTCGTCGCCGCCGTCAAGGCGATCGGCCGCGGCGCGGACTATGTCGGCGACAGTCCCTTCGTCTTCTCCGCCGCGCCGGAGCCCGACCGGCCATGACCGACAGCCGCGCCCGCCCGCCGGTCGAGATCGGCCTCAATGCGGCGGTGGTCGCGATTTCCGGCCGCAGCCCCTCCATCCTCGCGGTCGGCCGCGACGGCGTGCACATGCGCGACGCCCTGCCCTTCGGCCCCTTCGACCCGCATCAGCACCGCACCTTCGAGACGAGCCTTCGCGCCAGCGTGGAGGCGCAGACCGCGCTGAAGCTCGGCTATATCGAGCAGCTCTACACCTTCGGCGACCGCGGCCGCCAGAAGGCGCCCGACGAGGCCGGCACGCACATGGTCTCCGTCGGCTATCTGGCGCTGGCGCGCAGCGACGCCGAGGCGAACGAGCAGCTTGCGCAGGCCGGCGCGGCCTGGCGCGACTGGTATGCCTATCTTCCCTGGGAGGACTGGCGGCAGGGCCGGCCGGCGGTGATCGACCAGATGATCCTGCCCGCGCTGAAGGACTGGGCGGCGGAGGCGGCTCGCGAGGAGCGCGTGAGCGCCCTGCCCGCGCCGCGCACGCGCCTGCGCCTCGCCTTTGGCCTCGACGATTTTCCCTGGGACGAGGAGCGCGTGCTGGAGCGCTACGAGCTGCTCTACGAGGCGGGCCTTGCGGAAGAAGCCGTGACCGACGGCCGGGCGAGGCCCGGCCAGCCCTCGCCCGGCATCGCCATGCGCCACGACCATCGCCGCATCCTTGCGACCGCCATGGCGCGGCTGCGCGGCAAGATCAAGTACCGCCCGGTGATCTTCGAGCTGATGGCGCCGGAATTCACCCTGACGGAACTGCAGGCGACGGTGGAGGCGATTTCCGGCCGTCACGTGCACAAGCAGAATTTCCGCCGGCTCGTCGAGGGCGCGGAACTGGTCGAGCCGACCGGCGCCTCCACCTCGGCCACCGGCGGCCGGCCCGCCGCGCTCTTCCGCTTCCGCCGCCGGATTTTGGAGGAACGCCCCGCGCCGGGCCTCAAGGTGGGCATGCGCTAGGCTCGGCGCTACTTGATCACCGCGCAGGCAAGGCGGTCGCCCGCGCCGCCCGCCGGATCGGTGCGGTAGTCGTCCGAGCCGGCATGGACGATGAGCGCGCGGCCGCGGATGCCGCGCTCGGCATCGTCGAGGCGCACCAGGGTCGAATAGACCTGCGCGCGCAGCACGCCGTCTTCCGAGACATACTGGTTCGGCAGGTCGCCGGCATGCGGGCCGTTGGCGGCGGCAAAGCCGTGCTCCTTGCCATCCGGGTTGAAATGCCCGCCGGCCGATTCATGGCCGCCGGCATGGTCGCAGGTGCCGGTCTCGTGGATGTGCAGCGCCACCCATTTGCGCGGCGTCAGGCCCGAGACCTCCACCTCGAAGAGCACGCCGTCATTGCCCGCCGTCAGATGCGCCCGGCCGGTCTCCGTGCCGGAGCGGTCGACGAAATCGGCCTGCGCCGTTCCCGAGGCCTGCTGGGCGAAGGCCGGTGCGCCGAGAGCAACGAGTGCGCCGGCGGCGAATGCCACGATCTTCCACATGATGCGTCCTTCCGGTTTGATTGCTCCTCGAACCGGAACGCATCGCCGCGCGGGGTGTTCCCCTCAGCGCAGGACGACGTCGAGGCCGATGTCGAGCGTCGGCGCGGCCATGGTGATCTTCGAGGTCGAGATATAGTCGACGCCGGTCTCGGCGATGGCGCGGATCGTCGTAAGGTTGACGTTGCCGGAGGCTTCGAGCTTCACGCGACGCGGATCGCCGGCATAGGCCGCATCGTCGAGGCCGGCGCAGTCGCGGTTGATCTCGACGGCGCGGCGCAGCAGCTCCGGCCCCATATTGTCGAGCAGGACGACGTCCGGCTGCGCCTCCAGCGCCTCCTCCAGCTCCTCCAGCGTCGTCACCTCCACCTCGACCTTGACGAGATGGCCGGCGAAGGCGCGCGCGGCGCGGATGGCCCCGGCGACGCCGCCGGCAACGGCGACATGGTTGTCCTTGATGAGGATCGCATCGTCCAGCCCGTAGCGATGCGACGAGCCGCCGCCCATGCGCACGGCATATTTCTCCAGCGCCCGCAAGCCCGGAATGGTTTTTCGCGTGCAGCAGACCTTGGCCGGGGTATGGGCGATTTCCTCCGCAAAACGCGCCGTATAGGTCGCGACGCCGCACAGATGCATGAGGAAATTGAGCGCCACGCGCTCGGCCGACAGCACGGCGCGCGCCGGGCCGGAGACCTTCGCGATCACCGTGCCGGGAACCAGCCGGTCGCCGTCCCCGACGAAGGCCTCGAAGCGGATCGCCGGATCCATCAGCCGGAAGGCGGCGCGGGCAAGGTCGAGCCCGGCGAGGACCCCGTCCTCGCGCGCATTCAGCTCCGCCGCCGCCGCCATGTCCGGCGCGATCGTCGCCTGGCTGGTGATATCGCCCGCCCGCCCGAGATCCTCGGCGAGCGCCGCACGCACCTGCTCCTCGACCATCAGCGGCGAGAGCACGGGGAGATAGGGAGTGGTCATGGGGCTTTTCCTGATATCCTGAGGGTGGTCTCTTCGAAAGCATCGAAGCCGATGACCCGAAGAATATGCGTGCAGACGCCGTCGATGTCCTTCAGCACGTCATCGTTCCAGAAGCGTAGAACCGTCCAGCCGAAAGCTGCAAGCCTTTCGTTGCGTTCTGCATCGGCATCCAGCGTTTCGGGTCTTGCATGGCCCGATCCGTCCACTTCGACGACGATCTTGTGTGCGGGACAGGCGAAATCGACGATATAGCCCGCCATCGGCATTTGCCGGCGAAAGCTCAGCCCCATGAGGCGATGGGCGCGGACAGCGTTCCAGAATGCGAGTTCCGCATCCGTCATGGCTGCGCGCATGCGTCGGGCGTTTCCCCGGGCGGTCGGGCGGACGTCATGATGCGGCATGCAGCGCTCCCCGGATTGGCGGGGTTCCCCCCCTCTGCCCTGCCGGGCATCTCCCCCTCAAGGGGGGAGATCGGCAAGAAGCTGGCCCTCTGCTCGAATTGCGGCGTCAAAGAGAGGCGGAACGGCGCTCCATCCAATCTCCCCCCTTGAGGGGGAGATGCCCGGCAGGGCAGAGGGGGTGAGCGCCACGCACCTACGCAGCCGCCGTTTCCGAAAGCTCCGCCACCACCGTCTCGGCGTCGGCGAGGGTGAGGAAGGTGCGGTGTTTCCAGCTTGCCCGCTGTTCGGGAAAATCGGAGCGGAAATGGCCGCCGCGGCTTTCCTCGCGCAGATAGGCGCCGGTGGCGATCAGCTTGGCGGTGGTGACGATGTTGTGGAAGCGCATGCGGCTGTTCTCGCGCTCCAGCGCGGCGATCTCGCGGATGGCGGCCCTCAGGCCCTCGCGGTTGCGGATGACGCCGACATGGTCGCTCATCAGGCGGCGCAGGCGCGTCAGCGCCGGGCTGTCCTCGATGGTCACGAGGTCGTCGCTCTCGCCGGCGTTGCGGCCCCAGTCGTTGATCTTCGGCTCGGGCAGCATGCCCTTGATGTTCTCCGCGATGCGCGCGGCGAAGACGACGGCTTCGAGCAGGGAGTTGGAGGCAAGGCGGTTCGCGCCGTGCACGCCCGTGGAGGTGACCTCCCCGGCGGCCCACAGGCCGTCGATGGAGGTGCGGCCCTCGGCATCCGTCAGCACGCCGCCCATGTGGTAGTGCACGGCGGGCACGACGGGGATCGGCTGGGTGACGGGATCGATGCCGGCCGCCTTGCAGGAGGCGTAGACCGTCGGGAACATGTCGGGGAAATGCGCGCCGACGGCCTTGGTGCAATCGAGGAAGGCGCCGCGGCCGGCCTGTACCTCGGCGAAGACGCCGCGCGAGACGATGTCGCGGGGGGCGAGCTCGCCGTCCTCGTGGATATCGAGCATGAAGCGATGGCCGGCGGAATTGACGAGATGCGCGCCGTCGCCGCGCAGCGCCTCGGTGGCGAGCGGCGCGGGATCGCGGCCGATATTGATGGCGGTCGGGTGGAACTGCACAAATTCCGGGTCGGCGATGATCGCGCCGGCTCTGGCGGCCATGCCGACGCCCTGGCCGCAGGCCTCCCACGGATTGGTGGTGACGGCGAAGAGATGGCCGACGCCGCCCGAGCAGAGCACGACGGCGCGGGCCGGGAAATGCACGCGGTTCTTCGACTGGCCGGCATCCGGCCGGGCGACGACGCCGGAGATGAAGCGGCCCTCGCGCACCAGCTCCTCGACGACGTAACCTTCGAGAACGCGGATCGACGGCGTCTTGCGCACGGCGGCGATCAGCGCCTCCATGATGGCCTTGCCGGCCATGTCGCCCTTGACGCGGACGATGCGGCGCTCGGAATGGGCGGCCTCGCGCGAGAGCAGCAGCTTGCCTTCGAGGTCGCGGTCGAAGGGCACGCCGTATTCGAGCAGGTCGTGGATGCGCGCCGGGCCTTCGGAGACCATGAAGCGCGCCATCTTCTCGTCGACGATGCCGGCGCCGGCCTCCAGCGTATCGGCGACGTGCTTGTCGAAGGTGTCGCCGGGGCTCATGGCCGCCGCGATGCCGCCCTGCGCCCAGGCGGAGGACGCCCCCTGCCCGATGGGCGCGGCGGCGAGGATGGTGACGGGGCGGGGGCTGAGCTTCAGCGCGCAAAAGAGGCCCGCGAGGCCGCCACCGACGATGACGATATCGTCGATGCCGTTCCAGGATTGCGGGCGGAAACTGTCAATGGGCATATGCTACTCCTCCGACGTTGCGGCCTTCGGCCCGCCCCTCACCTGCCTGCCGGCACCTCTCCCCGCAAGCGGGGCGAGGAGCGATGGGCTCGCCGTTTTCCTCCTTCTCCCCGCTTGCCGGGAGAAGGTCCCGGCAGGGGATGAGGGGCGGCACGGGGCGGCCACGCCACGCTATTGCTTCAAGTTCACCATCCGCTCGACGGCGAGGCGGGCGCGGTCGGCGATCGCCGGGTCGACCAGGACCTCCTCCGTCATGCCCACCAGGCTGTCGAGGATCTTCGGCAGCGTGATGCGCTTCATGTGCGGACAGAGATTGCACGGCTTGACGAAATCGACGTCGGGCAGCTCGGCCTGGATGTTGGAGGCCATGGAGCATTCGGTGACGAGCAGCACGCGCGCGGGACGGTTGTCCTTCACATAGTTGATCATGCCCGAGGTGGAGCCGGCGAAGTCGCAGACGGCGATGACGTCCGGGTGGCATTCCGGATGGCCGATGATCTCGATGCCGGGATTGGCCTCCTTGTAGGCCATCAGCTCCTGCGGGGTGAAGCGCTCGTGCACCTCGCAATGGCCCTTCCAGGTGAGGATCTTCTTGTTGGTCTGCTTGGCGACGTTCATCGCCAGATATTCGTCGGGGATGCAGAGGACGGTGTCGCTCTCCAGGCTCTCGATGACGGCGAGGACGTTGGAGGAGGTGCAGCAGATGTCCGTCTCCGCCTTCACGTCGGCCGAGGTGTTGACGTAGGTGACGACCGGCACGCCGGGATAGCGCTGCTTGAGGAGGCGCACGTCGGCGCCGGTGATCGAATCCGACAGCGAGCAGCCGGCCCGGGCGTCCGGGATCAGCACGGTCTTTTCCGGGTTCAGCAGCTTGGAGGTCTCGGCCATGAAATGCACGCCGCACTGGATGATGATCTCCGCATCGACCTTGGTGGCGTCGCGGGCGAGCTGCAGCGAATCGCCGACGATATCGGCGACGCAGTGGAAGATTTCCGGCGTCTGGTAATTATGGGCGAGGATGACCGCGCCGCGCTCCTTCTTCAGCCGGTTGATGGCGGCGACATAGGGCGCGTAGACCGGCCATTCGAAGGCGGGGATGAACTGCTTCACCCTTTCATAGAGGTGTTCCGTCTCGCGGGCGATTTCCGGCGTGAAGGCGAGGTCCGGTTTCTCCAGGACGCCGAAGCGCTCCGCGGCGGTGAGCGGACGTGTCGCTTCGGCCTCTGCCGCATGCTGGGCCAGAACGGTCATGGAACCCTCCTCCTGCCGCCGTTGCCGGCGGCCTCGCCATTTTGCTCACTTTGAGCATAATGGCCGTAAAACAAAACCGGCATGGCCGGTCGTTGAGATTTAGAAACTTTTTCGACGCTTTGCAAGAAGCGCCGCCCGAGAATTCCTCGGGCGGCGGCGGGTTTCGCTCAGGCCGCGGCGGGGCGGACGACGCCCCTTTCCTCGATCGGCCAGTGCACGGCCGCGGCGAAGACGCCGAGCGCCACGCCGAGCCACCAGACCGGATCGTAGGTGCCGAAATGGTCGTAGAGATAGCCGCCCATCCACACGCCGAGGAACGAGCCGATCTGGTGCGACAGGAAGACGACGCCGCCGAGCAGGCCGAGATGCTTCGTGCCGAACATGATGGCGACGAGGCCGTTGGTCGGCGGCACGGTGGAGAGCCAGAGCAGGCCCATGACGATGGCGAAGACGATGACCGTGGTCGGCGACGGCGGCAGCAGGATGAAGGCGGCGACGGTGACCGAGCGGGCAAGGTAGATATAGGCGAGGAAATAGGGTTTCGAATACCGCTGGCCGATGAAGCCGGCGGCGAGCGAGCCGATGATGTTGAAGAAGCCGATCAGCGCCAGCGCGATCACCGCATAGCGCGCATCGATGCCGATATCGCCGAGATAGGCCGGGAAATGCGCGGTGATGAAGGCGACCTGGTAGCCGCAGACGAAAAAGCCGGCGACGAGCAGGAGATAGGAGCGGTGCCCGAGCGCCTCGCGCAGGGCCTCGCCGATGGTCTGCTTGTATTCGCTGGCGGCGGTGATGCCGGAGGAGGAATTGCCGCGCAGCGGAATGGCGATCAGCGGCACGAGGAGCATCATGACGCCGAGCCAGACGAGGCTGTCCGACCAGCCGACGGCGGTGATCAGCCCCTGCGACAGCGGCGCGAAGAGGAACATGCCGGCCGAGCCCGCCGCCGTGCAGATGCCGAAGGCCATGGAGCGCTGCTCCGGCGTGACGTTGCGGGCGAAGGCGGACAGCAGGATGCCGAAGGAGCCCGCCCCGACGCCGAGCCCGACCAGCACGCCGCCGCCGACATGCAGCCATAGCGGCGAGGTGCCGAGCGACATCAGGAAGAGGCCGAGCGCATAGCTGAGGCCCGAGACCAGCAGCACGCGCCAGGTGCCGAACTTGTCGGCGATCGCCCCGAAGAACGGCTGGCTGACGCCCCAGGCGAGGTTCTGCAGCGCCATGGCGAGGCCGAAGGTCGTGCGGTCCCAGCCGGTATCCTGCAGCATCGGCAACTGGAAGAAGCCCATCGCCGAGCGCGGGCCGAAGGTGAGCACGGCGATCAGCGAGCCGGCGACGATGATGAGCCAGGGCATGGGCCGGCTCGCGGCGGGCGCCGCAAGGGTGGATGGGGCGGACATGGGTCTCTCCGATAGAGGGGCTCGAAACCTACGCTGGGACGTCGATGAACGAAAGTGAATTTAATTGACCGGGCGATCAGCGGCATTGATGAAACAATCCGATTCAAGCGGCGGACGGATGTGCTTGACGCGGCTGTCTTTTTGGGGGCATGTCCAGCACGGGCGCCGTGCGGCGCCGACCTCAACCCGGATAGATCAATGGACCCCGACAGTCGAAGAACGAGAGCAATCGAGCGACCTGTCCGGTAGCGGCCTTCGGCTTTGCTCCGGACGGCGCGAGCGCCCTCCAAGGAGTGAAGCATGCTGCAGATCTATGACCGCAAGGCCGACCGCTTTTGCCTGCGCGACATCGCCAATCCCGCCATGGGGCCCGCCGCGGCATCCGCCGCCGGCCCCGCCCTCTGGTACGACCTCATGGACCCGACGGCCGAGGAGATGCGCGAGGTCGAGGCCGCGCTGCGCATCTCCATCCCGACGCGCGAGGAGATGGAGGACATCGAGCTTTCCGCCCGCCTCTACCAGGAGGACGGCGCGGCCTTCATGACGATGACGGCGCTCACCAATCTCGAAAGCGAGGAGCCGGCGAAGATGCCGGTGACCTTCATCCTTGGCGGCCCGACGCTGGTGACGGTGCGCTATGCCGACCCAAAGCCCTTCGCCGCCTTCCGCCACCGGGCGCTGCGCGGCAACGGCCAGGGCTACGAGACCGGCGAGGACGTCATGCTCGGCCTCATCGAATCGGTCATCGACCGCATGGCGGACGTGCTGGAGCGGCTGGGCAACGAGATCGACGCCCTCTCGCGCGAAGTGTTCCGCGGCAAGAAGGGCTCTTCCAGCAAGAAGACGCGCGACCTGGAGGCGGTGATCGAGCAGCTCGGCCGCAAGGGCGACGTCCTGAGCGGCGTGCGCGAGAGCCTCGTCTCCGTCTCGCGGCTCGTCGCCTATCACGCGGCGGTGGAGACGCCGGCCCGCCGGCCGTCGAAGGAGCTCCGGCAACTGGTCAAGCTGGTGCAGCGGGACGCCTCCTCGCTCGGCGACCACGCCGCGTTCCTCTCGGGCAAGATCAACTTCCTGCTCGACGCGACGCTCGGCCTGATCAATCTCGAGCAGAACCAGATCATCAAGATCTTCACCGTCGCCTCGGTCGTCTTCCTGCCGCCGACGCTGGTCGCCTCGGCCTACGGCATGAACTTCGAGGGGATGCCGGAACTGCAATGGCAGCTCGGCTACCCCTACGCGGTCGGCCTGATGATTTTCTCCGCGCTGATGCCGTTCCTGTATTTCAGGCGGCGGGGGTGGGTCTAGAGCATTTCCGGTGAACTCCGGTTCACCGGAAATGCTCTAGACTCTTGTTTTTGCCGCATTATCCAACGCCGAAGCGACTTCGCTTCGGCTGGAAATGCTCTAGGCCCGCACCTTCATCGGCCAGCGCTCGTCCCGCGTCCTCGCCACGCGCACCGCGTCCCCGAGCCGGACCTCGCCCTCGCCGCGCGGCACGGCGTTCCAGCCGAAGAGCACGCCGGGCACGCGGCGGTCGGCGGACATGCGCTTGTCGGCGAGGCCCTGGATCGGGTTGCCGCCGGTGCGCTCGCCGGTCATCTGGTCCTGCGTGGTCATGATGCAGCGGGCGCAGGGCTTGACGAAGTCGAAGACGATGCCGTTGATCTCGATCGCCTGCCAAAAGTCTTCGGCCCAGGGCTCGTCGCAGGATACGAGAATATTGGTGCGGAAGCGGTCCATGCCGACCGGCTCCTGGCCCTTGGCGACCAGCGTCCGGTTGAGATCGGCAAGCGAGCCGGTCGTCGTGACGAGGACGGGAAAGCCGTCCGCGAAGGCCATCGGGGCCGGCGCGCCGGCCCATTCCTCGCCCTCGGCGCGGTGCGCCAGCGCATCCATGTGCACGAGCTTGACCGGGCGGGCGAGCCAGTCCGACAGGACGTCGTTCACGGCCTCGTCGGCGACGGCGGCGTTGACCGGCGTGTCCCAGACGGTCACGTCGATACGGTCCTCCGGCTCGAAGCTGGCGAAGAGCTGGCGGCCCTCCATTTCGAGATGCAGGCTCTCGCCGATCGCCGTCGCCTCGATGCGGGCGAGCGCCTGCAGCTCGCGCTGGGTGATGAAGCGGCCGTCCGGCTCGACGATCATGAAGCGCCGGTCGCCGGCAAGGCCGTCGCGGCGGATCTCGGCGCTTTCGAGCGGGATGGCACGGCCGCTCTTCAGCGGGTGGATGTTGAGGCCTTCGACCTTCATGGGGCGACCCTTCCTGAGCTTTCGATTCAACGCCCTGCCGAACCGATTCAAGCCGGCGGGACAAAAGCATGTTTTCCTTCAGATTTCATCCAGAAGCATGGCGCGGATCTCCCGGAGGCGCCCTGTGCGCTCTTCGGCCATGCGCGCGCCGGCCGCCGTCTTGAAGCCATCCGCCAGCCTGAACAGCTTCACCTCGAAATGATCGATGGCGAAGGCCTTGTCGTTAAGCGGGCGGTGCTCGGCGAGCGGGTCCAGCGGATCGTAGAGGCCGCTGCCCATGCGCCCGGCGATATAGAAGCAGCGCGCCGCGCCGACCATGCCGATGGCGTCGAGCCGGTCGGCATCCTGCAGGATCCTCGCCTCCAGCGTTTCGGGCGGGAGATCGGCCGAAAAGCTGTGCGTGAGGACGGCGTGGGAAACGGCCGCCACGTCTTGCGCGCTCCAGCCCTCGGCGGCGAGCAGGCCGGCGGCCTTCTCGGCGGCGAGGCGCGAGGCCTGCCGGCGCAGCGGTGAGTTCTTCTCCACCGCCACGCAATCGTGCAGCAGCACGGCGGCGGCGAGCAGGCGCAGGTCGCCGCCCTCCTCGGCCTGGATGCGGCGGGCGCTCTTCCACACGCGGATGAGATGGGCGGCGTCGTGCGAGCCGTCATCGGCGGCGAAGGCCTGCGGCAGCAGGCGCTCGGCGAGGTCCGCAAGGGGCGTGAAGGCGGCGGCGAGGCAGGCGAAGGACATCGGCGATCCATAAAGCGATTGGCCGAGACCTAGCCTGTCACGGCGCTGCGTTCAATTCCGCCTTCTCCTCCGTCCCGGATTTTCCCGAGAGTATCTTCTGGTAGAACAGCCCGATGCCGATCAGCACCGCGCCGAGGCCGATGAAGGAGAGCGCCCGGAGGATGCCCTCGAGGTTCGACATGTCGACGAGGAAGACCTTCACCACCGCGATCAGCACGAGGCCGGCGGAGGCGAGGCGGATGCTCCGCGAATCGACCTTCGAGCCCACCGCCAGCAGCAGCACGCCGAGCAGCAGCCAGACGACGGAATAGGTATAAGTCTCCGGCTGGAGGAACCCCTTCCAGTCGGCGATGCCCTCGCCGTGCCAGTAGCGGCGCACCGAGAGCGTGACCCAGGCGAAGGCGAGCGCGACGCCCGAAAGCGCCAGCATGACAACATAGGGCATCGGCCGGCGGCCGCGCGCATAGAGGGCAAGGCCGCCATAGGCGATGCCCGGCAGCAGATAGCCGATCAGGAGCAGGTCGAGGAAGGGCCAGCGGCCGAGCAGTTCGCCGGTGAAATAGGGGTTGAGGCCGACGAAATGGGCGCTCAGCACCGAAAGGACCGAGAGGCAGCCGACCGCCATCGAGCCGTAGCGGAAGACCGGGCTCGGCGATTTCAGGTCGAGCGACATCATGACGGCCGAGGCGCCGATGACCAGCAGCGTATAGGTCGCCTGCTCGCCGAGCGTCGGCACGGAGCTGTCCAGCACGCCGCCGTTCATGCCGTGGCGCACGAGGATCGCCGCCGTCAGCAGTAGGAAGAGGCTGGCAAGCGCCTGCAGGACATTGCGGATGCGCGCGTCCGGCCAGCGGCGCAGCTCGAAGGCCGAGAGCGCGAGCAGCGCGGCGGGAATACCGTAGCCGGCGAGAAGCTGGTTGAGCACCGGCGTCTTCGACAGGTTCGCCGCGCCGACGATGGTCGGTTCCCAGGCGATGCGGCCGGCGACGATCACGGCGGCGCCGGCCATCAGCCAGGGCAGGACCGGCCAGCGGCGAAGCCGCGTGGCATAGACGGCCGCCGCGCCGAGGGCGGCGATGAGAAGCGTGGTGGCGAGGCCGTCGGTGAGCGCATGCAGCGCCAGCACGAGGAAGGCGAAGCCGCCGCCGGCGAGCGTCCATTGCGGGATGAAGCGGCCCTCCTCCTCGCTCCGTCCGCGCGAAAAGACTTCCGCGGCGGCGAGGAAGGCGAGGCCGAGGACGATGGCGAGGAGGCCGTGCTTCGGGTCGAAGGAGAGATTGCCGTAGTTGAGGAAGCTGGTGGCGAGGATCGCGAAGGGCACGGCCGGCGCGAGCAGGCTCCAGATCGCGGCGAAGGCGCGCGAGCCGGCAAGCCGCAGGCGCACCGCCGCAAGGCCGACGGCGGCATAGGCGACGGCGAACGCCAGCAGCAGGTTCACCGGCGCCGGGCCGAGGACCGGAACGGGCAGCGTCGCGCCGGAGAGCAGCGGCGGCGCGAGGGCGCCGAATGTGTCGATGGCGTCGAAGGCATCGATCAGGCCTTGCCTCGGCAGCCCGACCACGCTCACCGTGCCGACGACCGCGCCCACGGCCGACAGGATGGCCGGATAGATCGCCCAGCCGCGCAGCGCGCCGAGCACGGCGAGCGCCATGACGAGGAGGACGAAGGCGTAGTCCGCCGAGGCGATGGCCGGCACGCTGCTTGCCAGCACCAGCGCCGGGAACAGGATGGCGAGCGCGCCGGAGAGCGACACGGCGACGGCCGGCGGGGTCAGCAGGCGTTCGAGCGAGCCGGCCGCGACGGCACCGGCCGGCGGTTCGGGCAGCTCCTCCGCCGTGACGCCGCCCGGCCAGATCAGGCCGTGGCCGAGCGCCAGCACCAGCATGGCGAGGACGACCGGCATCACGTTCACCGTGTCAGCCGCGGAGAGATAGAGCACCACCCAGAGCGCCATGCCGGCATTGGCGAGCGCCGGCACGACCTGCCAGCGGCGGATGCGCGAGGCCGCGAAGGTGGCGAGCCAGGCGACGGAGAGGAAGCCGAAGAGGCCCCAGGCGCTCGGCTCGCTGGTCGCCACCAGCGCCGGCGTCAGCATGGAGGCGAGCAGGCCGAGGCCGGCCAGCGCCTGCCCGTGCAGCAGCGACAGGCCGAGCGTCGCGAAGGAGACGGCGGCGAGCAGCGCGAAGGCGGCGAAGGGGCCGAGATAGCCGTAGAACTCATAGGCGGCATAGGTGACGGCGAAGAGCGTGATGGCGCCGGCCGCCGTCAGCACGCCGGGGATCATGGCGTTCTGGTAGGCGTTGGCGATGAGCGGCTGGGCGCGGCGGCGCACGAACTCGCCGACGGCCATCAGCACGAGGCCGAAGACCGCCGCCAGCGACAGCCGCACGGCCGGGCTGAGAAGGCCCGCCTCGATGGAATACTTGACCATGAAGATGCCGCCGAGCGCCAGCGCGATGCCGCCCACCCAGACGGCCCAGCGCGCGCCGATGCGGCTTTCGAAGCTCTCCTTCGGCCTGACCGGCGCAGCCACGGCCTCCTCCGCCGTCTCGCTTGCGGCAACGTCCTCGACAGGCACGTCCGGCGCAGCGTCGCCAAGGACCGGGCGGCCCTTTCCGGCCTCGCCCTCCTGCGCCGCCCAGGGGCCGGAGAAGGTCTCCGGCTCGGTCTCCTCGCCCGCCTGTCGTTCCTCCACGGCGGCTTCGGCTTGCGGCGCATCCGCCGGCTGAAGGACGACGGTGCCGCCCGCCTTCAGCTCTTCGACCTCGCGCCTGAGGCGCGTCACCTCCTCGCCGAGCTTGTGCGCGCTGCCCCGCGCGGTGTTGAGGGCATAGAGGGCCAGGCCAATGGCGACCAGGGAGAGGATATCCAGCATTGCGACTCCAGAACGGCGCGAATCCGGGCGGGAGACTACCCGGTTTTTGTCAAACGCCAAAACAGGTCACGTTCGAGAGGGGCGATCTCTTCGCCGTTCAGCGTGACAAATTCTCGATGGGGAAGATCGCGCAGGTTTCCGTGCCATGGGCGAGCAACCTGCCCTTGCCGTCGCGCAGCCAGGCTTCCGAGGTGGCGATGGTGCGGCCGCGATGCACGATCGCCCCCTCGCAGAACACCTCGCCCATGCCCGGCAGGACGGGGCGCACGAGGTTCACCTTGAACTCGATGGTCGTATAGGCCTCGCCCGGCCGGATGACCGAGAAGACGGCGCAGCCGAGGGCCGAATCCATCACCGTCGCCGTCCAGCCGCCATGCACGGTGCCGAGCGGGTTGAGATGGTCGGCGGAGGGCATGCCGGAAAAGACGACGCGGCCCTCCTCCACCTCGGTCATGCTGAAGGCGAGCGTCCTGGCCATCGGCGGCGCCGGCAGGTCGCCGGCCAGCATCGCCCGCAGCACCTTCAGCCCGCCGTCCCGCTTCACCACGTCGAGCGGCAGCGTACCGATGCCGCCGACCGTCAGCCCCGGATAGATCTCGACCGTCATGCACTCTTCTCTTTCGCTTGATCGTTTCCTGCCAGCGCCTTCAGCGCCGCCTGCACGAAGCCGTCGCGGGCGCTCGCCAGCTCCAGCCCGCGCGGCTCGCAGACATGCCGGTTGAGGAAGAAGGCGGTCAGGCGGAAGCCGTCGGCGAGCGCGGCGGCGTCGGCGGCGTGCCGGCTCTCGTCGCCGAGGAAGGCGGGCAGCGCCAGCATCCTGTCCGCGAAGGGCGCGCCCGCCGCGCGCGAGACGGCGCGGCCGGACTTCGGCGAGACATAGCACAGGTCGTCGCGGCTGCCGGTGGCGACGCATTCGAGGAGATCGAGGCCGAAGCCGAGGTCGTTCAGCACGGCCAGCTCGAAGCGGATGAACAGCTCGCCGGCATCCGCCGGCTCGTGCAAATGGTCGAGGATGACGGAAAGCGCCTCGAAGAGATGGGGATGGGGATCGCGCTCCGGCAGGAAGCGCAGCAGCGCCGCCATGGCCTGCACGCCGTAGACGGCCGTCGCCGTCTCCATCAGGCGGCCGGCGCGCAGTTCCAGCGGCTCGATGCGGAACTCGCCGAGATGCTCGTCGAGCCGCGCCCGCCACGTCACGTCCACGGAATTGCCGGGCTGCAGCACCGGCTGCATCGTCCGCGAGCGCCCGCCCCGCACCATGCCGAGATGCCGGCCGCGCCCGCGCGTCATCACCTCGGCGATCACCGACGTCTCGCCATGGCGCCGCACGCCCAGAACGATGGCCTCATCACTCCACTGCATGAGGAAGCCTTACGCCCTTGCCGTGGCCGGAGCAAGCGAGGCGGCCTACGGCTCCACGGGCCTGTCCTTCACCGCCATCCTCGCCGTCTCGGCGCGCCTGCCGCGGCAAGCGGCGTCGATGAGGCCGCTACTTCCTCTTCATCGCCTCGGCCAGCGCCGCGCCGAAGGCGCCCTGCGCGGGCGCCTGCTGCTTCGGCGCGGCCTGGGTGAATTTCGGCTTCGCCGGCGCGGTCCTGTCGCCGCGCGGGCCGTTGTCGCGGGCGGCGGGGGCGGCGCCGTCCTTGCGCATGGTGAGGCCGATGCGCTTGCGCGGCACGTCCACTTCCGTCACCCGCACCTTCACCACGTCACCGGCCTTCACGACCTCGTGCGGGTCCTTGACGAAGCGGTCGGCGAGCTGGGAGACGTGCACGAGGCCGTCCTGATGCACGCCGATATCGACGAAGGCGCCGAAGGCGGCGACATTCGTCACCGTGCCTTCCAGCAGCATGCCGACCTTGAGGTCCTTGATGTCGTCCACCCCGTCGGCGAAGGTCGCCGTCCTGAATTCCGGGCGCGGGTCGCGGCCGGGCTTTTCCAGCTCGGCGAGGATGTCCCTGACGGTCGGAAGGCCGAAGCGCTCGTCGACGAAGATCTTCGGGTCGAGCTTCTTCAATGCCGCGCTGTCGCCCATCAGGGCGCGCAGGTCGCGCCCGCAGGCGGCGACGATCTTCTTGGCGACGCCGTAGGCCTCCGGATGCACCGAGGAAGCGTCGAGCGGCTCCCTGCCGTTCGGGATGCGCAGGAACCCGGCGCATTGCTCGAAGGTGCGCGCGCCGAGGCGCGGGACCTTCATCAGCTCCTTGCGGCTTTCGAACGGGCCGTTGGCGTCGCGATGGGCGACGATGGCCTCCGCCGAGGATTTCCCGAGGCCGGAGACGCGGGCGAGCAGCGGCGCGGAGGCCGTGTTGAGGTCGACGCCGACGGCGTTCACCGCATCCTCCACCACGGCGTCCAGCGAGCGCGACAGCTTGCCCTGGTCGACATCGTGCTGGTACTGGCCGACGCCGATCGACTTCGGCTCGATCTTCACCAGCTCGGCCAGCGGGTCCTGCAGGCGGCGGGCGATGGAGACCGCGCCGCGCAGCGAGACATCGAGGTTCGGGAATTCGGCGGCCGCCGTCTCCGAGGCGGAATAGACCGAGGCGCCGGCCTCCGAGACGATGACCTTGGTGGGCTTGGGCGCGGGAAGCTGGGCCAGCATGTCGGCGACCAGCTTCTCCGTCTCGCGGCTGCCGGTGCCGTTGCCGATGGCGATCAGCTCGACCCCGTGCTTGCGGACGAGGCTCGCCAGCTCGGCCTGCGTGCCGCGCACGTCGTTCCTCGGCGGGAAGGGATAGACCGTGGTCGTCTCGATCACCTTGCCGGTATTGTCGACGACGGCGACCTTGACGCCGGTGCGGATGCCCGGGTCGAGGCCCATCGTGGCGCGCGTGCCGGCGGGGGCGGCGAGCAGCAGGTCCTTGAGGTTGCGGGCGAAGACGCGGATCGCCTCCTCCTCCGAGCGTTCGCGCATCTCGCGCATCAGGTCGAGCGACAGCGACATGGAGAGCTTGACGCGCCAGGTCCAGCCGATCACCTCGGCAAGCCATTTGTCGCCCGGCTTCGTGCCGACGGCGTAGAAGGAGGCGATGATGCGCTCGACGGGCCTCACCGGCTCGGTGCTGTCCTGGTCGACGACGATGTCGACGGACAGGAACTCCTCGTTCCAGCCGCGCAGCATGGCGAGCGCCCGGTGGCCCGGCACGCCGGACCAGCGCTCGGTATGATCGAAATAGTCGGAGAACTTCGCGCCCGCCTCCTGCTTGCCCTCCACCACGCGCGAGCGCAGGAAGGCGTTGTCCTTCATGTAGTCGCGCAGGCGCTTCAGCAGATCGGCATTCTCGGTGATCTGTTCGGCGGCGATGTCGCGCGCGCCTTCCAGCGCCGCCTTGACGTCCGGCACCTCGGCGGAAAGGAAGGTTTCCGCCAGCTCCGCCGGCACGAGCGCGCGGTCGGCGAGGATCCGCTCCGCCAGCGGGCCGAGGCCGCGCTCGCGGGCGATCTCCGCCTTGGTGCGGCGCTTCGGCTTGTAGGGCAGGTAGATGTCCTCCAGCTCGGCCTTGGTGGTAACGGCGGCGATCTTGGCGGCCAGCTCGTCCGTCAGCTTGCCCTGCCCGGCGACGGACTCGAGGATGGAGGCGCGGCGGGCCTCCAGCTCGCGCAGATAGGTCAGCCGCTCGGAAAGCGTGCGGAGCTGCGTGTCGTCGAGGCCGCCCGTCACCTCCTTGCGGTAGCGGGCGATGAAGGGCACGGTCGCCCCCTCGTCGATGAGCCCCACGGCGGCGGCGACCTGCGCGGCGGTCGCCTTGATCTCGGCGGCGATCAGGTTGGCGATCTTGAGCGGCGTCGGGGCCATGTCGAACTCCTGTTGACGGTACGGCGGGCGACCATAGTGAGCGCGCGGCGGCAGGCCAACCGCCAGCCCGCGCCGGGGCCGCCGCGTCCACAATATATAGCACGGAAAGGGCGAATCGGAGCTTCGCGGTTGTAACCCTTCATAAAGCCTTGCCGCCTATCTTGTCCGGCATTAGGAATAACGGGGCCTTCCGCATGCGCGGCGTCTTTCTTGCAGCAGTCACATCGACGGCCTTTCTCATCGCCGCCCCGGCGAGCGCGACGACGCTCAACCTGCTCATCTGGGAATCCTATATCGACGAGCAGATCCTCAAGGATTTCACGGCCGAGACGGGCATCGACGTGCGCCAGACGCTCTATGACAGCGGCGATGCGCGCGACGAGATCCTCGCCGACCCGAACAGCAATATCGACGTCGTCGTGACCAATGAGAACGGCGCGCGGCTCTACGGCAACCGCGGCGTCATCGTGCCGATCGACACCGGCAACGTGCCGGTCCTGAAGGACTACGAGGAAAGCTGGACGAAGCGCTGCGGCGGCTACGGCGTGCCCTATCTGTGGGGCACGATGGGCATCCTCTACCGCTCCGACAAGATCACCACGCCGCCGACCTCCTGGGCGGACATGATGAAGCCGGCCGAAAGCCTGCGCGGCCATATCGCCATGTACGACGACCATGCCGAGGCCTTCGTCGCGCCGCTGGTGCTGCTCGGCAAGTCGGTCAACGCCAACGACAACGAGACGCTGAAGGCCGCCTACGAGCTGATGAAGGCGCAGGCGCCCTATGTGCTGACCTACGATTATGTCATCACCTCGGTCCAGAGCGCCGACAAGGGGCCGAAGATCCACATGGCGCTCGGCTATAGCGGCGACCAGTACACGCTGAACGACAAGGTCAAGTCGCCCGGCCTCTGGCGCTATGTCGTGCCCAAGGAGGGCACCCTGTCCTGGCTCGACTGCGTCGCCGTCAACGCGCGCTCGAAGAACAAGGACCTCGCCCTCAGGCTCGTCGACCATATCGGCAATGCCCGCAACGGCGCGCGCAACGCCCTCACGCTCAACATGCCGACCGCCAGCACCGCCGCGCTGGCGCTGCTTCCCGAAGACGTCCGCTCCAATCCCGAAATCTATGCCGCACCGGAAATCCTGGCCAAGAGCCAGCTTCAGGAGGAGCTGACCGTTCAATCGGTGCAGGCCCGCCGCCGCATCATCAGCAGTCTGGCCCAGTTCCGTGACACTCGGTAAGCGCGCCCTCGCCCTCATCTTCCCGGTGGTGCTGGCGGGCTATGTGCTCGCGGCCTCGCTGATCTATTACGTCCAGAGCTCGTCGATCCTCGGCCTGGAGCGCGCGCGCCTGTGGCAGCAGATGGGCCTGCTCACCGCCGTCTTCCAGAACGAGGCGACGCAGAACCGCTCCTTCATCTATTCGCTGATCGAGGGCGGCGCGGTGCGGCTGTTCATCAACGAGCCCGACGCCGCCTACCGCAACACCGCGCTCGGCGTGCGCCTGCAGCAGAGCATCACCTCGCTTTCCGACGACCGCAAGCGCTTCATCTCGGTCGCCATCATCCGCCAGCCGCTGACGGTCGACTACTATTTCGAGGACAGCGACGATCCGTTCGCCGAGATCACGGCGCAGCAGCTCGGCCATGCCCGGCAGGTCATCGAGAGCCCGCGGCTTTCCTCCTGGAGCTATCTCGACGCCCAGGGCATCGATCCGCTGATCGTGCATTCGGAATTCATCGACCCGCTGACCTTCAACCGCCCGGTGGCCAGCGCCAAGGGCGGCGCGATCCTCGTGCAGACCGCCGTCCGGCCGAAGGCCTTCATCGACATGAAGCGCGCGCTGGAGAAGGAATACGGCGCGACCATCGAGATCGGCCAGCACCAGTATCTGGCGCGCGGCGCGCTCTCGGCCACCGCGACGCTCGGCCCCTCGCTGTTCGCCCGGCTGACGCCCGACCCGACCTTCCTCGAGAACCGGCTGTGGACGCTGCGCACGCTGCTGGCGATCGGCGCCATCGCGCTCAGCCTCTTCACCATCGGCCTCGTGCTGCTGCTGGTGCGCCGCTACATCACCAATCCCATCGCCCGCCTCGACCGCCAGCTCACCGCCGTGATGACCGGCAGCCGCAGCACGCTGCCCGACATGAACGAGGCCGGCGAGATCGGCCGCCTCTCCGTCAACGTCAAGCGGCTGCACGATCATTCGCTGCAATCCTTCGACCTCGTGCAGAACGCCTCGTGGACGGACACGCTGACCGGCATCTCCAACCGCGAATATTTCAACATCCGCTCGACGCAGATCCTCGAGGAGGCCGAGGCGGAGGGCATCGGCTGCACCCTGCTGTTCATCGACGTCGACAACTTCAAGTTCGTCAACGACAAGCACGGCCACAAGATCGGCGACGAGCTGCTGAAGACCCTCGCCGCCCGCATCTCGGCCATCGTCGACCGCATCGTCCGCGCGCACGACCTGCCGCAGGGCCTCTTCGCCCGCCTGTCCGGCGACGAATTCGCCATCATGCTCGGCTGCGAGCCGGGAAGCGGCACGATCACCGAGATCTCCAGCGAGATCCTCGCGCTGTTCGCCGAGGGCTTCGAGGTGCTCGACAAGGCCTATCCCGTCACCGCCAGCATCGGCATCGCCGTCTATCCGGAGGACGCCCACACGCTCGCCGAGCTGGTCGCCAATGCCGACGCCGCCATGTACCAGGCGAAATCCCAGGGCAAGAACGGCTCGGCCCGCTATTCGCGCTCGCTGCACGAGAAGCGCAACCGCCAGCGCCGCATCGAGGAGGAACTGCGCATCCTCGACCCGGACGAGGAATTCCACCTCGTCTACATGCCGATCGTCGACGGCCACGGCAAGGTGACGGGCTGCGAGGCGCTGCTGCGCTGGACCTCTCCCCTGCTCGGCCGCGTCACGCCGGACGAGTTCATCCCCATCGGCGAGACGACGGGCCTGTTCAGCAAGATCGACTGGTGGGTGATCGACCGGGCGATGGCGGAATACGGCCAGATCCGCAAACTGTTCGGCCCCGAGACGATCCTGTGCATCAACATCTCCTCGGCCGAGCTCTACACCAAGTCGATCAGCGACCATTTCTGCGACTGCGCCGACCGGCATGGCGTCGATGCGCGGATGATCGAGATCGAGCTGACGGAGACCTTCGCGGTGAAGCTCGGCGAGCAGTCGCGCCGCAATATCGAGATCCTGCGCGGGCGCGGCTTCCGCATCTCCATCGACGATTTCGGCGCGGGCTACACCTCGGTGCAGCAGATCATCGAATATCCGGCCGAGACCATCAAGCTCGACCGCGAGCTGGTGGAGAGCCTGACCCGCTCGGCGGCGCTTCCGACGCTGCGCGCGCTCGTCGCGCTCTGTCATGCGCAGGACATGTCGGTCATCGCCGAGGGCGTCGACACGACGGAGAAGATGGCGCTGCTCGCCGCCGCCGGCTGCGACTTCTACCAGGGCTACCTCATCAGCCGCCCCCTCGCCCTCGACGAGCTCGGCATCTGGGCCATGCAGCGGATGATCGAAAAGGCGCGCGACGCCGCCAGAATCCCGGAACAGCGCGCGCGGGCGTGAGTTCTTCGCCGAGCTCAGGCGGCGAAAGGCACCCCCCTCTGCCCTGCCGGGCATCTCCCCCTCAAGGGGGGAGATCGGCAAGAAGCAAAACCTCGCTCAATCAGCAGCGTTGGAGATAGCCGAAACGCTGCTCCATCCAATCTCCCCCCTTGAGGGGGAGATGCCCGGCAGGGCAGAGGGGGGTATGCCCCACCCGCCCCCAATCCCTATGTCGGGAAATCCAGTCCCATCTCGCGGAAGCGGGCGGGGTCGTCGCCCCAGTTCTCGCGCACCTTGACGAAGAGGAAGAGGTGCACCGGCTGTTCGAGGATCTCGGAAATCTCCTTGCGGGAAGCGGTGGAGATCGCCTTGATGGCGTCGCCGTTCTTGCCCAGCGCGATCTTCTTCTGGCTGTCGCGCTCGACATAGATCACCTGCTCGATGCGCACGGAGCCGTCCTTGCGCTCCTCCCACTTCTCCGTCTCGACATGCGAGGAATAGGGAAGCTCCTGGTGCAGGCGCAGGAACAGCTTTTCGCGGGTGATCTCGGCGGCGAGCTGGCGCATCGGCAGGTCGGAGATCTGGTCTTCCGGATAGTACCACGGGCCTTCCGGCAGCGCGGCGGCGAGGTAGTCCATGACATCCTCGCAGCCCGAGCCGTTAAGGGCCGAGATCATGAAGGTGCGCTCGAACTTGACGACCTCGTTGGCCGCGGCGGCAAGCTTCAAAAGGTCCTCCGGCTTCACCCGGTCGACCTTGTTGAGGACGAGGATCTTCGGCTGGTGGACGTCCTTCAGCCCTTCGAGGATCGTCTCGGCGTCACCCTTGAGGCCGCGCTCGCTGTCGATCAGGAACATGATGACGTCCGCGTCCTTCGCCCCGCCCCAGGCGGAGGTGACCATGGCGCGGTCGAGCCGGCGGCGCGGCTTGAAGATGCCGGGCGTGTCCACGAAGACGATCTGCGCATTGTCGTGGGTGGCGATGCCGCGGACGATGGCGCGCGTCGTCTGGACCTTGTGGCTGACGATCGACACCTTGGCCCCGACGAGGCGGTTGACGAGCGTCGACTTGCCGGCATTGGTCGCGCCGATCAGCGCCACGAAGCCCGAGCGGGTGGGTTTGGTGATTTCTTCGGTCATGTCCTGGTCACGTCTGGGGCCAGACGCCTTCGCGTTCGAGAATCTTCGTCGCGGCCGCCTGCTCGGCGGCCCGTTTCGAGCGGTCGACGCCGGTCTCCGGCTTCACGCCCGTAATCTCCACCGTCACGGTGAAGCGCGGATCGTGGTCCGGTCCCGAGCGCTCGTCCACGCGGTAGCTCGGCGTCACGCCGAACCGGGCATGCGCCCATTCCTGCAATTCGGTCTTGGCGTCGCGCCGCGCGCCTTCCGCGCGGGCGGCCCTGCCCTGCCAGTTGGCGAGGATGAAGCCGCGCGCCGCCTCCAGCCCGCCGTCGAGATAGATCGCGGCGATCAGCGACTCTATCACATCGGCCCTGACGTTCAGCATGGCTTTTCCGGTGAGCTTCTTGACGTCCGCGCCGGTGCGGATGAAGCGGTGCAGCTCCAGCGCATCGGAGACGGCCGCGCAGCTTTCCGCGCTGACGAGCTGGTTGAGGCGGACGGAAAGCTCGCCCTCCTTGGCGTCGCGGAAGGTGCGGAACAGCATCTCGGCGACGCAGAGACCCAGCACCCGGTCGCCGAGGAATTCCAGCCGCTCGTAATTGCTGCCCTTGCCCGGCCGGGCGCTGGCATGGGTGATCGCCCGGTCGAGCCGGTCCTTGTCGGTGAAGACGTAGCCGATCAGCGCCTCGAGGGCCTTGCGGTTGGCGTCGTTGAGCGGAATGGCGCCCTTCATTCAACGACCTTGAACAGACGGTCCCAGCGCAGGTTCGCCGGCCATTTCCAGACCTCGCTGAACGACGTGTCATGGCCCAGCGAGAAGAAGATGAGGCTCGCGCGGCCGATCAGGTTCTCCGCCGGCACGAAGCCGACGTCGAAGCGGCTGTCGGCCGAGTTGTCGCGGTTGTCGCCCATCATGAAATAGTGGCCTTCCGGCACGATGAACTCGCGCGTGTTGTCGCCGACGGTGCCCGGACGGGTGTCCAGCGTGTCGTAGGTGACGCCGTTGTCCATGGTCTCGCGGAAGACCGGCACGTTCTCGCCGGTGTCGTACTGGTCGTCGGCGCGGAAGAAGCCGTCATGCTCGCGCTTGACCACGACGCCGTTCACGTAGAGCTCGCTGTCGCGCACCTGGATGCGGTCGCCCGGCAGGCCGACGAGGCGCTTGATATAGTCGATGTCCGGGTTCGGCGGGAAGCGGAAGACGACGATGTCGCCGCGCTTCGGCTCGCTGGCGAAGATGCGGCCGGAGAACAGGTTCGGCGAGAAGGGCAGCGAATATTTCGAATAGCCGTAGGAGAACTTGTTGACGAAGAGATAGTCGCCGACGAGCAGCGTCGGCATCATCGAGCCCGAAGGAATGGTGAAGGGCTGGAAAAGCACGGTGCGGATCACCACGGCGAGCAGCAGCGCCTGGATGATGACCTTGACGTTCTCCCACAGGCCGCCTTCAGCCTTTTCAGTCTTCTCTGCCACGCCGGACCTGTCCTTCCTTGCAAATATGGGGCCCTCTATAGAGGAAAGGTTGCCTGTTGGAAATCATGTGGGTCAAAAAGACGCCGACCCGCCGCGCCGCCCCCCTCATCCGGCCCTTCGGGCCACCTTCTCCCCGAGGGGAGAAGGACAGGACGGCAAAACCCTCCGCTCCGTTCACTCAACGCCCCGGCCCCGCCGGCAGCGCCTCGATGATCACGAAGGCCTGCGCCAGCGGGAAATCGTCGGTGATGGTGATGTGGATGCGCGCCTCGTGGCCCTCGGGCAGGAGCTGCTCGAGCTTTGCCAGCGCGCCGCCGGTCAGCCGCATGGTCGGCTTGCCGCCCGGCATGTTGACGACGCCCATGTCCTTCCAGAACACGCCCTGCGCCAGCCCCGTGCCGAGCGCCTTGGAACAGGCCTCCTTGGCGGCGAAGCGTTTCGCATAGGAGGCGGCGCGGTTGCGCCGCCCGTCGGACTTCGCCCGCTCGATCTCCGTGAAGCAGCGCTCCGTGAAGCGCTCGCCGAAGCGTTCCAGCGACTTCTCCACCCGGCGGATGTCGATGAGGTCGCTGCCGATGCCGATGATCATAGGGACTTGTCTCCGGAGGAAAGGGCGGGCGCGCCCGTAAGGCCGGCGCGCTCCATGAGGCGGGCGTGGCGCCGCGCCTTGAAGGCGCGCACGGCAAGGCGCGTCACGCAATAGGCCAGCACCGCCGCGACGGCGCCGAGAAGGCCCGCGCCGACGAGCATCGGCCGGAGGACGGGACGCCACAGCTCGGAAAGCTCGAGATGCTCCAGCATGTGGAAGAGCTCGGCGGCCGAGACCGCCTCAGCCGAATGGATGCCGAGCACGCTCTCGCCCAATCTGAAGGTGGCGATGGCGATGAGCGGGATGGTCAGCGGATTGGCGATGGTGGTGGCGAGCGCCGCGGCGAGAAGATTGCCGGCCGTCAGATAGGCGAGCGCCAGCGCCAGAATGACATGGAAGCCGAGCAGCGGCGTGAAGGCGGAGAAGGTGCCGACCGCGACGCCGGCGGCCACCGCATGGGGCGAGGCCGAAAGGCGCAGGATTCGCTTGGCAAGGTAGCGCGCCGGGCGCGTGAAACCCTTGCGCGGCCAGAAGAATTCGCGCACCCGCTCGGGCCAGGAGGCCTTTTTTCGGCGTCTGAACAACATGCCGAAGACATAGCCGATCCGTTGGTGGCATTTCAATGGCGGCGC
>JBDHSZ010000021.1:0-30632 GCA_039812945.1 Shinella sp. | reverse complement strand
CGGTCATGTTGTTGGTCGAGGTGTAGTCGTCGTTGCCGAACCAGACGGCGGTCGTGTAGTTGCCGGAAAAGCCGACATACCAGGCGTCGCGATAGGCCTGCGTCGTCCCCGTCTTGCCGCCGGAGACGATGCCGCGGTCGAGCGCGCCGCGCCGCGCGGTGCCGCTGACGGGGATGGTGACGAGGATGCGGTTCATCGACGACATGGCGGCCTCGGAAAGGACCGCTCTGGCCGGCGCCTCGTCGCGGCCGAAATCGTAGAGGATGTCGCCGTCGTAGTTGATGATCTGGCTGATGCCGTGGCGGCGCGACTGCACGCCGCCCGCCGGGAAGACGCCGTAGGCGGTCGCCTGGTCGAGCACGGTCACCTCCGAGGTGCCGAGCGGCATGGTCTTGTCGGTGCGGATCGGCGTCTCGATGCCCATGGCCTTCGCCATTTCGGCGATCTTCTTGGTGCCGAGCTTGTCCTTGGCCAGGCGCACCGGCACGGTGTTGATGGACTTGGCCAGCGCCGTCATCAGCGTCATGCGGCCGGCATAGCTGCGGCCGTAGTTCTGCGGCGACCAGCCGCCCCAACTGATCGGCGCGTCGACGATGGTCGTCTCGGGCGTCATGCCGGATTCCATGGCGGCGGCGTAGGTATAGACCTTGAAGGACGAGCCCGGCTGGCGCAGCGCCCGTGTCGCGCGGTTGAACTGGCTCTCGCCGTAGTCGCGCCCGCCCACCATGGCGCGCACGGCCCCGCCGTTCTCCATCATGACCAGCGCGCCCTGCTTGACGCGGTAGCTCTCGCCGTATTGGCGAAGGCCGCTTTCCACCGCCTCCTCGGCGGCGGCCTGCAGGCCCATGTCGATGGTGGTGCGCACGACCAGCGAATGCTGGGCGAAGGGCTTTGCGATGCGCTGCACCTCCTCGAAGGCCCAGTCGAGGAAGAAGTCCGGCGCGGTCTTCTCGTTGCGGTCGATGACGGAGGCGGGGTTGCGCCGCGCGGCGATCACCTGCCCCTCGGTCATCAGCCCGCCCTGCACGAGATTGGTCAGCACCTCGTTGGCCCTGGCGCGGGCGGCCGGCAGGTTGACATGCGGGGCATAGCGCGCCGGGGCCTTGAACAGGCCGGCGAGCATGGCGGATTCGGCAAGGTTCACGTCGGTGACGTTCTTGCCGAAATAGAACTGCGCCGCCGCGGCCGCGCCAAAAGTGCCGCCGCCCATATAGGCGCGGTCGAGATAGAGGCGCAGGATCTCCTTCTTGGAGAGGTTGGCCTCCAGCCAGAGGGCGAGGAAGGCCTCCTTGATCTTGCGCTCGATGGTTCGCTCGTTGGACAGGAACAGGTTCTTGGCGAGCTGCTGGGTGAGCGTCGAGCCGCCCTGCACGACGCCGCCGGCGCGCGCGTTCTCGTTCATGGCGCGGGCGAGGCCGAGGAAATCGATGCCGAAATGGCTGAAGAAGCGGCGGTCCTCCGTCGCCAGCACCGCCTTGATCAGGTGGTCGGGCAACTCGTCGATCGGCACGGAATCCTCGTGGATGATGCCGCGATGGCCGATCTCGTTGCCGTAGCGATCGAGGAAGGTGACGGCGAAATCGCCCTGGGCGCGCCAGTTTCCCTTGGTCTCCTCGAAGGCGGGAAGGGCGAGCGCCAGCAGCAGCACGAAGCCGGCCGTGCCGAGGTTCATGCCCTCGCCGGCCACCTCGAAGACCGCCTTCTTCCAGCCCTTGGCATGGAAGCGGCGGGAGAAGATGGTGATCTCCTCCCAGATCTCGGATGCGCGGAAGCCCGCGTTCCAGACCGTGGAATCGATCCAGGAATCCAGGCGCAGGAAGATGTGCCGCTTGCGGCGGCGCGGTTTCTTCGGCTTCTCGATCTCGTCTTGCACGGTCATGGTCTCTCGGGTTGCGGCGTGACACTGCCCGTCACCGGTTAACGTCCTCTCACCGCCGGCCTTTTGCGGCACGATATCAGGCTTTCAAAGGGAGCAGAACGGTTTTTGCGGGCAGCGCCGCTCTTGACCTTTGCGGGGAAGGGGTCCAGGGGTCGGACATGACGAAGATTGCGCAACAGCCGGGCGACCTGCCGTTCTGGAAGGTCAAGACGCTCGGCGAGATGACCGATACGGAGTGGGAGAGCCTGTGCGACGGCTGCGGGCTCTGCTGCCTCAACAAGCTGGAGGACTGGGACACCGGCGAGATCGCCTGGACCTCCATCCGCTGCGTGCTGCTCGACGGCGAGAGCTGTCGCTGCACCGACTACGAGAACCGCCAGGCGACCGTGCCGGACTGCATCCGCCTCACCGTCGAGAGCGTATCGCAGATCTCCTGGCTGCCGCCGACCTGCGGCTACCGGCTGATCCGCGACGGGCACGACCTCTACTGGTGGCACCCGCTGGTGTCCGGCGACCCCGAGACCGTGCACCAGGCCGGCATCTCCGCCCGCGGCCGCACGGTCAGCGAGGAGGGCATCGATATCGACGACTACGAGGACTATCTGGTGACCTGGCCGCTGGAAGTGGGCGAGGGGAAATAGCCGTCTTTGCAAAAAATAGGAAAATAGTCCTTGACGGCGTCACGGTCGTCTGATATGGTCATGGCATAGTCGGAAAGGTGCGGGCGGAGGGATCGCCGGGCTTTCCGGAGGCTGGAAGGCTTGGCGGTATCCGCCCGCGGCCGGCTGAGGGATAGAAGTTTGGCAGGCGCTCGTTCCATCGGACCGGGCGCCTTTTCATTTCCGGGTGTTGCGATGGAAACGGAACGGGCTGTCGATATCGGGCTTTTCGGCGTCTCGCCGGAGCCGGCCGTCTATGGCGGGCTTACGGGCGGCGCGGCGGCTTTCGAGGGCGGGGCGGCGCTGGTGCTGGACACCAAGGCCGAAGGGCCTTGCGATCCGTTCCTCGACATGCAGGCCATGCTGGTCGAGATGACCAAGGAGCTGCGCGAACGGTTCCAGCGCTTCCAGAGCCAGAAGGCGCTGGCCGAGCGCGATGCGGATGCGGCCGGGGACGACGCCGTGCGGAAGGCGGCGCAGACCGACGCCAAGGCGGCGATCGAGGCCGTCTCGCTGATTGTGCGCACCCTGGAGAAGATCGACAGCCTGCAGCGCACGCTGATCGCCGAGCGGGCCGAGGCGGAGGCCGCGGCGGGCGAGCCCGACGACGAGGCGGCGCTGATGGCGGAGTTCGACCGGCTCGTCGATGCGCGCGTGAAGGAGCGGATCGATGCCGCGAAACAGGAATGGCAGCGGGAAATCCGGGCTGGCGGCGATGCTGCCGCGACGATGGAAGGCGGGCCGTAGCGAGCGGCTGGCGGGCCGGGCGGTTCGGCGGAAACTGGACGGGACGGTGAAGGCGGCGGCCGCGGGATTGCGAATGATCGAGGAACGACGGACGCGCGCGGCATTCCGCCACGCGGCGGATGCGCTGGAGTGCGGGCTCGGGCGGGGTGAGGCGGTTGTCGGTGACGATTGCCCCTCATCCCCCTGCCGGGACCTTCTCCTTGGCTGCGGGGAGAAGGGGGAGGCGGAGACGTCTTCCCTTCAAGCCGGGGTCGATGGGGCGGAAGCTCTGGCATCCTCTCCTTCTCCCCGCCTGCGGGGAGAAGGTCCCGGCAGGGGGATGAGGGGCTCTGCCGATGCGCCTTCATCCCCCGCCGAATGGCTGGTGCCTCGCTCCCTGCGGCAGCTTCGCGGCTGGCATTTCACGGGCCGCGACGCGCAGATGCCGCCGCCGGGCGACTGGCGGGTCTGGCTGCTGATGGGCGGGCGCGGCTCGGGCAAGACGCGGGCGGGGGCGGAATGGGTGCATGCGCTGGCGCTGGCCCGGCCGCAAAGCCGCATCGCGCTGGTGGCCGAGACGCTGGGCGACGCGCGCGAGGTGATGATCGACGGCGTGTCGGGCATCTGCCGCATCGCCGGGCGTTCGCGGCCGGATTTCGAGGCCTCGCGCCGCCGGCTGGTCTGGCCGAACGGGTCGATCGGGCAGATTTTCTCGTCCGAGGACCCGGAAAGCCTGCGCGGGCCGCAGTTCCATTTCGGCTGGTGCGATGAAGCGGGCAAATGGAAGCATGCGCAGGAGACCTGGGACATGCTGCAATTCGGCCTGCGCCTCGGCGACGATCCGCGCGTGCTGGTGACGACGACGCCGCGGCCCGTGCCGCTGCTGCGGGCGCTGGCCGGCGATCCGAAGACGGCGGTGCGGCGCATCGCCACCGCCGACAACGCGCGGAACCTGTCGCCGGGCTTCCTCGCCGCCATGGCCGACCGCTACGGCGGCACGCGGCTGGGGCGGCAGGAGCTCGACGGCGAGCTGATCGCCGACCGCGAGGACGCATTGTGGAGCCGGGCGCGGCTGGAGGCGATCCGCCTCAGGCATCCGGGACCGCTGTCGCGCATCGTCGTGGCGGTCGATCCGCCGGCGACGGCGTCAGCGGCCTCGGTCTGCGGCATCGTCGTCGCGGGGCTGGACGGGACGGGGCGGGCGGTGGTTTTGGCCGATTGCTCGGTGACGGGCGCGAGCCCGGCCGGCTGGGCGGGCGCGGTGGTGCGCGCCTTCCGGCGCTTCGACGCCGACCGCGTGGTGGCCGAGGTGAACCAGGGCGGCGACATGGTGACGGCGATGCTGCGGAGTGTGGACGCCAATCTGCCGGTCTCGACGGTGCGGGCGACGCGCGGGAAATTTTTACGCGCGGAGCCGGTCGCCGCTCTCTACGAGCAGGGGCGGGTGGTGCATGCCGGGGCCTTTGCCGAGCTGGAGGACCAGATGTGCGATTTCGGCCCCGACGGGCTTTCCGCCGGCCGCTCGCCGGACCGGCTCGACGCGCTCGTCTGGGCGCTGACGGCGCTGGTGATCGACCGGCAGGGCGAGCCGCGGGTGCGGGGGATCTGACGATGGCGATCGACCGCAAGGGCTTTTTCGACGCCGTGCGCGGGGCGCTTTACGGCGGGCGGCTGGCGCGAGGGCAGGTGGACGGCCTGTCGGCGCTGATCGACCGCTTCGAGCGGGGCGGCGAGACGCGCGACCCGCGCTTCCTCGCCTATATGCTGGCGACGGCCCATCACGAGACGGGCGGGCGGCTGCAGCCGGTGCGCGAGACTTTTGCCGCGACGGACGCTGCGGCCATCGCGCGGCTCGACCGGGCTTTTGCGGAGGGTCGGTTGCCGCAGGTCTCCGCGCCCTATTGGCGGCGCGACGTGGACGGCAGGAGCTGGCTCGGGCGCGGGCTGGTGCAGATCACCCATCGGCGCAATTACGAGCGCCTGTCCGCGCTGACCGGCATCGACCTCGTCGCCCGGCCGGAGCGGGCGATGGAGATGGCGGTGTCGGTGGAGATCCTCTTTGCCGGCATGCTGCGCGGCGGCTTCACCGGGCGGCGGCTGGCGGATCATTTTTCCGCCGGCGATGCGGACTGGGTGGGCGCGCGGCGGATTATCAACGGGCTCGACCGGGCGGAGCGGGTGGCGGGGTACGGGCGGGCGTTTTTTGCGGCGCTGGGTGGGTAGGGCTGCCCCTCATCCGGCTGCCGCCACCTCTCCCCCAACAATCGACGCCGATGAGGAGGACGCCCTTTCCGCAGGTCCCTTCTCCCCGCTCGCGGGGAGAAGGGGGCGGCAGCCGGATGAGGAGCCTTCCGCGAATATCCGTGTTTCACGAGAACCGAGGACATCATGAAGCTACCATCCTTCCTCTCGCGGCGTCCGCGGGCGCCGGCGGAAACCAAGGCGTCGGGATTCTTCGCGCTGACGGCCGAGGGCCGGGCGCACTGGACGAGCCGCTCCTATGCCGCGCTATCGCGCGAGGGATTCATGAAGAACCCGGTGGCGCACCGGGCGGTGCGGATGATCGCCGAGGCGGCGGCCTCGGTGCCCTGGCTCGCCTATGAGGGCGAGACGGAGCGGCCGGAGGATGCCCGCCTCGCGCTGCTGGCCCGGCCGAACGGGCGCATGGCGGGCACGGATTTCTTCGAGACGCTCTACGGCCACCTGCTGCTTTCGGGCAATGCCTTCGTCGAGGGCGTGCGGGTGGGCGAGGCGCTGCGCGAACTGCACCTGCTCAGGCCCGACCGGATGCGCATCCTCGAGGGGCGGGACGGATGGCCGGAGGCCTATGAATACCGCGCCGGCAACCATGTGCGCCGGCACCGGGCGGGCGAGGGGCAGGCGATCCTGCATTTGAGGCTCTTCCATCCGCTCGACGACCATCTCGGCTTCGCCCCGCTGGAGGCGGCCTCCATGGCGCTCGACCTCTCCAATGCGGCGGCGATCTGGAACAAGGCGCTGCTCGACAATTCGGCGCGGCCCTCCGGCGCGCTCGTCTACCAGCCGAAGGAGGGCGGCAACCTCTCGCCCGATCAGTACGACCGGCTGAAGAGCGAGCTGGAGGAGGGCTATTCCGGCCCGGCGCGCGCCGGGCGGCCGATGCTGCTGGAGGGCGGGCTCGACTGGAAGGCGATGGGGCTTTCGCCGCGCGAGATGGATTTCGTCGAGGCGAAGAACGGCGCGGCGCGCGACATCGCGCTCGCCTTCGGCGTGCCGCCCATGCTGATCGGCATTCCGGGCGATGCGACCTATGCCAATTACCAGGAGGCCAACCGCGCCTTCTGGCGGCTGACCGTGCTGCCGCTGGTGAGCCGCACGGCGGCGTCCTTCGCGGCGTGGCTCTCCGACGACGGCGAGGCCCTGCGGCTTGCGCCGGACCTCGACCAGGTGAGCGGGCTGGTGGCGGAACGCTCCGAGCTGTGGGCGCGGGTGGGGGCGGCGGGGTTCCTGACGGATGAGGAGAAGCGGCGGGCGGTGGGGTATTGAGGGGTGGCGGGTGGCGCTTACCCCCCTCTGGCCTGCCGGCCATCTCCCCCTCAAGGGGGGAGATCGGCAAGTGGCGAGAGCCTTGCTCCGTCAATGGCGTTGAAGGTGGGCGCGACGATGCCCCATCCAATCTCCCCCCTTGAGGGGGAGATGCCCGGCAGGGCAGAGGGGGGTGTGGTACACTCCAACTCTGCGAATTCTGGTGATAAAACAGGGACGTGAGCTGACGATGTGAATCGCTTTGCCCATTTCCGGACTCGGCGCATGAAGCCGTTGAATCGGCATTCGAGCAAAGCGCCGCAAGGGATTCAAAAGACTCGAGGATTGCCGTCGCCGGCCCGTATGAGCCGGCGCTTTCGGCCGTTTCTCTCGATTTCCACAATAATCTGAAAGACTTAACAATGGCTGACTTCGGAAACGACGGCGGGCTGTGGACGGCCCGGCTGATCGGCGCGTCCGCGGGCGCGGCCGTTTCGCTGATCTATCTGCTGCCGAAAAGCCGCCGCGAGGCGGGCTGCCGGTTCCTGACGGGGCTGGCCTGCGGGCTGGTCTTCGGCGGGCCGGCCGGGCTGTGGATCGCCGTGCGGCTGGACATCGCGAGCTATCTCGGGCCGGCGGAGGTGCTGCTGACGGGATCGGCGGCGGCCAGCCTTTCGGCCTGGTGGGGGCTCGGGGTGCTGGCGCGGCTGGCGGAGAAGATGGGCAAGTAGCGAATGGCGAATAGGGAATAGCGAATAGGGAATAGGGAATAGGGAATAGGCGCTGGCGGAGGTCCTACTCGCTATTCGCTATTCGCTATTCGCCCCCCTTTCCAAACATCGGAGACTTCCATGACAACCGACGACCTGCCGGTCTGGCGGACGAAGAAATATGCCGATCTGACGCTTGCGGGCGTTTCCGGCGACGGGGTGTTTTCCGGCTATGCCAGCCTGTTCGGTGAGGTGGACCTCGGCAAGGACGCGATCGCGCCGGGGGCCTTCGTGCGCTCGCTTGAAAGGCGGGGGGCCTCCGGCGTGCGCATGCTGTTCCAGCACGATCCGGCCGAGCCGATCGGCCGCTGGCGCACCATCCGCGAGGACGAGCGCGGGCTTTATGTCGAGGGCGTGCTTTCGCCCGGCGTGGCGCGGGCCCGCGAGGTGCTGCACCTCATGAAATCCGGCGCGCTCGACGGGCTGTCCATCGGCTTCCAGACGGTGCGCTCGAAGACCGAGCGGGGGAGCGGCGTGCGCCGCATCCTGGAGGCGGACCTCTGGGAGATCTCGATCGTCACCTTTCCCATGCTGCCCTCGGCGCGGGTGTCGAACGTGAAGAATGCGCGGTGGTTCCGCGACCGGGAGACGGAGCTGGTGCGCACCATGCGCCGGGCCGCCCGGATGATGATGAAACGCTAACGGAGACGCAAGACATGAGCGAGACCGAGAAGACCGCGCCGGAGATCAAGGCCGTGCCGGAGACGATGACCGCCGCCTTCGACGACTTCATGGAGGCCTTCGAGGCCTTCAAGGAGACCAACGACCGCCGGCTCGGCGAGATCGAGCAGAAGCTCACGGCGGACGTCGTGACGCGCGACAAGGTGGACCGCATCAACCGCGCCATGGACGAGCACAAGCGCGTGCTCGACGCCCTGGCGCTGAAGAAGGCGCGGCCGGCGCTCGGCGGCGGCGGCGAGGGCACGCTGGAGGCGGCCGAGCACAAGGCGGCCTTCTCCGCCTATATGCGCCGGGGCGACGAGAGCGCGCTGCGGGCGCTGGAGGGCAAGGCGATGTCGGTGGGCTCGGCGGCGGACGGCGGCTATCTCGTGCCGCCGGAGACCGACGGCGAGATCGGCCGCCGGCTTTCCGCCGCCTCGCCGATCCGGGCGCTGGCGACGGTGCGGCAGGTCTCCGGCGCGGTGCTGAAGAAGCCTTTCGCGACCTCGGGCATGGCCTCGGGCTGGGTGGCGGAGACGGCCGCGCGGCCGCAGACCAACACCGCGCAGCTCGCCGAGCTCTCCTTCCCGACCATGGAGCTCTACGCCATGCCGGCCGCCACGGCGGCGCTGCTCGACGACGCGGCGGTGGACGTGGAGAGCTGGATTGCCTCGGAGGTCGACATCGTCTTCGGCGAGCAGGAGGGCACCGCCTTCGTCTCCGGCGACGGCACCAACAAGCCGAAGGGCTTCCTCAGCTATACCAATGTGGCCGACGCCGGCTGGAGCTGGGGCAATATCGGCTATATCGCCACGGGCACGGCCGGCGCCTTCAAGGCGAACGGGCCGTCCGACACGCTGATCGACGCGATCTATGCGCTGAAGGCCGGGCACCGGCAGAATGCCAGCTTCGTGATGAACCGCAAGACGCAAGGGGCGATCCGCAAGTTCAAGGACGCGGACGGCAACTACCTCTGGCGTCCGCCGGCCGTCGCCGGGCAGGCGGCCTCGCTGATGGGCTTCGCCATCGCCGAGGCCGAGGACATGCCGGACGTGGCGGCCGACAGCTTCTCCATCGCCTTCGGCGATTTCCGCGCCGGCTATCTCGTCGTCGACCGGACGGGGGTGCGCGTGCTGCGCGATCCCTATTCGGCCAAGCCCTATGTGCTGTTCTACACCACCAAGCGCGTCGGCGGCGGGGTCCAGAACTTCGAGGCGATCAAGCTGGTGAAGTTCGCGGCGAGCTGAGGGCGCTTCCCCCTCATCCGCCTGCCGGCACCTTCTCCCCAAGGGGAGAAGGGGAAATGCCGCGCCGCCTTCCTTCCCTTCTCCCCTGGGGGAGAAGGTGGCCCGAAGGGTCGGATGAGGGGGGCCATATCCGAATGCGCCGGCGGCCGTTCCCTGCCGCCGGCGCCGCGGGCGCGGTTTTCCTCCCGGCCGCGCCCGCATCCCCTCTCTATCGCACAGGACAGCCATGACCATCGCCGAACTCACGCCGCCGGCCGTCGAGCCGATCACGCTTGCCGAGGTCAAGGCGCATCTGCGCCTCGACGCCAATGACGAGGACGCGCTGCTGGCCGGGCTTGTCCGGGCGGCGCGCATCCATCTGGAGAGCGAGACGGGGCTCTGCCTCATCGCGCGGAGCCTTCGCCTCTATCTGGACGACTGGCCGGAGGGGCGGGTGATTCAGATTGCCAGAGGGCCGGTGCAGGCCGTTGAAACGGTGACGGTTTACGATGCCCTGGGTGCGCCGGTCGAGATCGACGTTTCGGGCTATGTGCTCGACGGCGCGGCGCGGCCGGCGCGGCTGGTGCTGCCGGCGCGGCGGGCGGCCGAGCGGGCGGTCAACGGCATCGAGATCGATTTCACCGCCGGCTTCGGCGAGAGCGGCGCGGAGGTGCCGGACACGCTGAAGCGGGCGCTGCTTTTGCATGTCGCAGCGATGTACGAGCTGCGCGGCGTGCTGTCGCTCGACGCCCAGCCCGGCGCGGTGCCGCAGGGCTATGACCGGCTGGTCGCGCCCTATCGGATACGGAGGCTGTGATGAAGGTGCTCGATCCGGGCCTGCTGGATGCGCGCCTCGTGCTGGAACGGCCGGTGGAGACGCCGGACGGGCAGGGCGGCGCGACCATAGGCTTTGCCGCGCTGGCGACGCTCTGGGGGCGCATCGAGCCCGTCGCCGCGAAGGCGGAGGAGGCGGCGGGGACGCTGCGGATGACGGTGACGCACCGTATCCGGCTGCGCCGGCGCGACGATCTTGCCGGCGGCATGCGGCTGCGCAAGGGGGCGCGCGTGTTCATGCTGCGCGCCTTCCGCGATCTGGACGAGACGGGGCGCTACACGCTCTGCGATTGCGAGGAGATGCAGCCATGAGCGCGGCTTCCGCCCTGCAGAAGGCCATTTTCGCCCGGCTTTCGGGCGACGCGGCGCTGGCGGCGCTCGTCGGGGCGGACGGCGTCGCCGACCGGCGGCTGACCGAGCCGGCCTCGCCCCTCGTGGTGATCGCCGGCATCGACAGCCTCGACCATTCGACCGCCACGGAGGCGGGCGAGGAGCATGTGGTGACGCTGGAGGCCTGGTCGGAGGCGGCCGGGCACCGGCAGGCGCAGGCGATCGCCGGCGCTGTGCGCGCGGCGCTGCACGATGCGGCGCTTCCCCTTGCCGGCCATCACCTCGTCCTGCTGCTGCATCGCGACACGCGGCTGCGGCGGGAGGCGAAATCCCGGTTCCACCGGGCGGAGATGCGCTTCCGGGCGGTGACGGAGCCGGCCGGCTGACAGTAATTTTCACGGAAAGGATTTGCCATGGTGGCGCAGAAGGGGCGCGACCTGCTGCTCAAGATCGACAGCGGGTCGGGATATTCGACGGTGGCGGGGCTGCGCTCGAAGCGGCTTTCGTTCAATGCGGCGCTCGTCGACGTGACGGACGCGGAATCGGCCGGGCGGTGGCGGGAGCTGCTCGGCGGGGCCGGCGTGCAGCGCGCGGCGCTCTCCGGCAGCGGGATCTTCAAGGATCAGGCGTCCGACGCGCTGGTGCGCTCGCTGTTCTTCGCCGGGACGATCGCCGCCTGGCAGATCGTCATTCCGGATTTCGGGACGGTGGCGGGGGCCTTCCAGATCGCGGCACTGGAATATTCCGGCGCGCATGACGGCGAGGTGCTGTTCGAGATCGGGCTGGAATCGGCGGGCGCCCTGACCTTCGGGGCGCTGTGATGGGCGCGCGGGCGAACAGGCATCGCGGCGAGATCGAGGCGGTGTTCGACGGCGAGCGGCGGGTATTGTGCCTGACGCTCGGGGCGCTCGCCGAGCTGGAGACGGCCTTCGCCGTCGACAGCCTGACGGGGCTGGCCGAGCGCTTTTCCAGCGGGCGGCTGAAGGCGGAGGATCTCATCCGCATCATCGGCGCGGGACTGCGCGGCGGCGGCAATCTCTTCGGCGACGAGGACGTGGCGGGCATGGCGGTGGCGGACGGGCTGGCGGGCTTCGCCCGCATCGCCGCCGAGCTGTTGCAGGCGACGTTCGGCTCCGGCGGGGATGGGGGAAACCCTCCGTCGCCGCATCCGGCCTGAGCGGGGAGCCCACCGCCTTTCCCTGGGAGGCGGCGCTTCATGCCGGGCTCTGCCGGATGCGGCTTTGCGCAAAGGATTTCTGGGCGATGACGCCGCGCGAGCTGGCCTTCGCGCTCGGCCTGCTGCGGCCTTCGCCGGGCGCGCCGGGGCGCGCGGCGCTGGCGCGGCTGATGCGCGCCTTTCCCGATGAGATGGAGTGAAGCATGGCCATTTCCGACGACAAGCCGCTTGCCGGCACGCTCGACGACGCCGAGCAGCTTTCGAGGGTCTTCGAAGACCTGGAGGCGCGCTCGCATTCCTTCGGCCGGGCGCTGACCGGCGCGCTGAAGAGCGCGGTGGTGGACGGCAAGGGGCTGGAAAGCGTGCTGCGCGGGCTGGCGCTGCGCATGAGCGATATCGCGCTCTCGGCGGGGCTGAAGCCGCTGGAGGGGCTGCTGAGCTCCGGCATTTCCAGCCTGCTGGGGGGCGTCACGCCCTTTGCCAAGGGCGGGGTCGTGTCCTCGCCGACCTATTTCGGCAGCGGCGGCGGGCTCGGGCTGATGGGCGAGGCGGGGGCCGAGGCGATCCTGCCGCTGAAGCGCGGGCCGGACGGGGCGCTCGGCGTCGCGGCGGATGGCGGCGGCGGCGCGCGCATCGTCTTCAACGTGACGACGCCGGATGCGGCGAGCTTCCGCAAGTCCGAGGGGCAGATCGCGGCCATGCTGACCCGCACGGTGGGGCGGGGGCAGCGGAGTTTGTGAGGGCGGAACTTGCCCCTCATCCCGCTGCCGCGACCTTCTCCCCGCAGGCGGGGAGAAGGGGAGGATGCGTCGTTTTCCCAAGACACCGGACGTTGTGAGGCGGGAAACCCTTGCTCCTTGCCCCTTCTCCCCGCTTGCGGGGAGAAGGTCGCGGCAGCGGGATGAGGGGCTGTGGCCGCGTTTTTCGGAGATATCGGCATGACGGGATTTCATGAGGTGCGGTTTCCGCTGCGGGTGGCGCTGGGCACCAGCGGCGGGCCGGTGCGGCGGACGGATATCGTCAGCCTTTCCAACGGGCGGGAGAACCGCAACCGGCGCTGGCAGGATGCGCGGCGGCGCTACGATGCCGGGTCGGGCGTGCGCTCGGTCGACGATCTCTATGCGGTTCTCGCCTTCTTCGAGGCGCGGGCGGGGCAGTTCCATGGGTTCCGCTTCCGCGATCCGGTGGACCACAAGTCCTGTGCGCCGGGGGCGGCGGTAAGCGATGCGGACCAGTTTCTCGGTGCGGCGGACGGGGTGACGGCGAGCTTCGCCCTCGTCAAGCGCTATGCGGATGCGGGCGGGGAGGCGGTGCGGCGGATCGACAAGCCGGTGGCGGGGTCGGTGGTGCTCTCGGTGGGCGGCGTCGCGGTGCCGGCGGCGGATTTCACCGTGAATGCCGTGCTGGGGACGGTGACGTTCAAGGCAGGGAAGGTGCCGGCCTCCGGCGCGGTGCGGGCGGGGTTCGAGTTCGACGTGCCGGTGCGCTTCGACACCGACCGCATCGACATCGACCTTGCGCAGTTCGATGCGGGGCGCATTCCCTCGATCCCGCTGGTGGAGATCAAGCCATGAGGACCATTCCGGCGGGGCTGCAGGCCCATCTCGACGGCGAGGCGACGACGCTCTGCAACGCCTGGCGCGTGACGCGGCGGGATGGTGTGGTGATGGGCTTTACCGATCACGACCGCGATCTGGCCTTCGGCGGGCTCACCTATGTCGCCGCGAGCGGCTTCGAGGCGAGCGAGACGGAGGACGGCAACGGGCTTTCCGCCGAGGGCGGCGATATTTCCGGGGGCTTTTCGGCGGAGGCCATTCGCGCGGAAGACCTTTCGGCGGGGCGCTATGACGGGGCGAAGGTCGAGGTCTTCACCGTCAACTGGCAGGAGCCGTCGCAGCGTCTGCTGCTGCGCACGGCCGAGCTCGGCGAGGTGCGGCGCGAGGGTGGGCTTTTTCGCGTGGAATTGCGGCGGCTGACGCATCGGCTCGATCAGGTGCGCGGGCGGGTCTTCGGGCGTCAGTGCGATGCGGTGCTGGGCGACGGGCGGTGCGGCGTCAGCGTCGCGGCCTATCGGGCGACGGCGACGGTGAGCGCGGTGCCGGACGAGATGCATGTGCGGGTGAGCGGGCTTTCGGGGTTTGCCGAGCGCTATTTCCGCTATGGCGTGCTCACCGTGGCGAGCGGCGCGGCGGCGGGGCTTTCCGCCGATATCGAGGATCATCGCCGCGGGGGCGGCGGCGACGAGCTGACGCTGTGGCTGCCGATGGCGGCGGGGCTTGCCGCCGGCGATGTGCTGCAGGTGACGGCGGGGTGCGACAAGCGCTTTTCCACCTGCCGCGAGAAGTTCTCCAACGGGCTGAATTTCCAGGGCTTTCCGCATATGCCGGGCAGCGATTTCAGTTACGGCTACGCCGATGGCGAGACCGTGCATGACGGGAGGCCGCTCTATGAGTGAGGTTTTCGGCGAACGGGTCGTCGCCGTCGCGCGCACCTTCATCGGCACGCCCTATCGGCATCAGGGCTCGCTGAGGGGCGTCGGCTGCGATTGCCTCGGGCTGGTGCGCGGGGTGTGGCGGGAGCTTTACGGCAGCGAGCCGGAGACGCCCGCGCCCTATGCGCCCGACTGGGCGGAGCGGACGGGGCGCGAAAGGCTGCTGGAGGCGGCGGGGCGGCATTTCGGGGCGGCGCTGCCGGTCTCGGCGCTTCGGCCGGGCGATCTCATCGTCTTCCGCTGGCAGGACGGGGTGGCGGCCAAGCATGCCGGCATCGCCACGCCCGACGAGCGTTTCATCCATGCCTATGAGCAGGCGGCGGTCATCGAATCGCCGCTCGTGCCGAGCTGGCGGCGGCGTATTGCCGGCGTCTTCCGTTTTCCGGAGCTTTGCTGATCCATGGCGACACTTCTCTTCCAGGCTGCCGGCGCCGCGCTCGGCAGCGTCTTCGGTCCCGTCGGCGCGATTGTCGGGCGGGCGGTGGGGGCGCTGGCCGGCTCGGCCGTCGACCGCGCGCTCATGGGCGGCGGCAGGACGGTTTCCGGGCCTCGGCTGACCGACGGGCGCGTGCCGGGCGCGGAGGAGGGCACGTCGATCAGCCGCGTCTACGGCGCGGTGCGCGTCGGCGGCACGCTGATCTGGGCGACCCGCTTCGAGGAGCAGGTGACGGTCGAGCGGCAGGGCGGCAAGGGCGGCGGCGGGGCGAAGACGGAGACCTATCACTATTTCGCCAACCTCGCGGTGGGGCTGTGCGAGGGGCCGGTGGCCAGCGTGCGGCGCATCTGGGCGGACGGGCGCGAACTCGACCTGTCGGCCGTGTCGGTGCGCATCCATACCGGCACGCGCCACCAGCCGCCCGATCCACTGATCGAGGCCAAGCAGGGGGCGGGCCGAACGCCGGCCTATCGCGGGCTGTGCTATGTCGTGCTGGAGCGGCTGCCGCTCGACGCCTACGGCAACCGCATTCCGCTGATGCATTTCGAGGTGGTGCGGCCGGTCGGCTCGCTCGAAGGCAAGGTGCGGGCGATGACGATCATTCCCGGCTCCACCGAGCACGGCTATGATCCCGCGCCGGTGACCGAGGTGACGGGCGAGGGCTCGGCGCGGCATCTCAACCGCAACACGCTGCTCGCCTCGAGCGACTGGAACGCGGCGATCGCCGACCTCACCAGCCTCTGCCCCAACCTTCAGCGCGTGGCGCTGGTCGTCGCCTGGTTCGGGACGGACCTGCGGGCCGGGCATTGCCGGGTCGTGCCCGGTGTCGAGACCCATGACCGCGACGGCGAGAGCCGGGCCTGGAGCGTCGCCGGCCAGTCGCGCACGGGCGCCTATCTGGTGAGCCGCAATGCCGGGGTGACGGCCTTCGGCGGCACGCCTTCCGACGCGAGCGTGATCGCGGCGATCCGCGATCTCAGGGCGCGCGGGCTCGAGGTCTATCTCTATCCCTTCCTGATGATGGACGTGCCCGTCGGCAACGGCCTGCCCGATCCCTATGGCGGGGCGGGGCAGGCGGCCTATCCCTGGCGCGGGCGCATCACCTGCCACCCGGCCTCGGCCGACCGGACGGGCGCGGTGCGCGCGCAGGTCGACGCCTTTCTCGGCGGGGCGCAGGCGGGGGATTTCGCGGTTCACGGCGACAGCGTCGTCGCGCCCCCGGGCGACGAGGGGCTGCGGCGGATGATCCTGCACTATGCCCTGCTGGCGGAGGCGGCGGGCGGCGTCGACGGTTTCCTCATCGCCTCGGAGATGCGCGGGCTGACGGTGCTGCGCGACGGCGACGGGCGGTTTCCCTTCGTCGAGGGGCTCTGCCAGCTCGCCGGCGACGTGCGGGCGGTGCTGCGGGCGGGCACGAAGATCAGCTACGGCGCGGACTGGAGCGAATATTTCGGCTTCCATGCGCCGGACGGCAGCGGCGAGCTGCGCTACCATCTCGATCCGCTCTGGGCGCATCCGGCCATCGACGCCGTCGCCATCGACAATTACATGCCGCTCTCCGACTGGCAGGACGGCGACGTGCTGGAAGGCAATCCCGACGGCTTCCGCCATTCGGAGGACACGGCGGGGCTGAAGGGCATGATCACGCGCGGCGAGGGGTTCGACTGGTACTATGCCAGCGACGCCGCCCGCAAGGCGCGCATCCGCACGCCGATCAACGACGGGGCGGCGGGCAAGCCCTGGGTGTTCCGCTACAAGGACATCGCGAACTGGTGGAAGAACCCGCATTACGAGCGCGGCCCGGGCGGGGCGGAGCTGGCCCATCCGACCGTCTGGGTGCCGCGCTCCAAGCCGGTCTGGTTCACCGAGCTCGGCTGCCCGGCGATCGACAAGGGCGCGAACCAGCCGAACGCCTTCATCGACACCAAGAGCATCGAGAACGCCCTGCCGCATCATTCCGGCGGCGGGCGCAGCGATGCCATGCAGCGGCGCTTCCTCGATGCGCATCTCGACTGGTGGCAGGGCGGCGGGGCGGAGCCGGGCATGGTCGATCCGGGCCGGGTCTTCGTCTGGACCTGGGACGCGCGGCCCTATCCGGCCTTTCCCGAGACGGGCTCGCTGTGGGCGGACGGCGTCAACTGGCAGCGGGGGCATTGGGTGAACGGGCGGCTCGGGGCGGCGACGCTCGCCGACGTCATCGCGGCGGTGCTGACCGACCACGGCTTCACCGATTTCGACGTGTCGGGCGTGGCGGGCGACCTGCCGGGCTTCGTGCAGGGCGAGCAGACCTCGGCGCGGCGGCTGATCGCGCCCTTGATGGAGGCGTTCCAGATCGATGCGCTGGAGGCGAACGGGCGGCTGGTCTTCCGCTCGCGGCTGAAATCGGCCCTGCCGGCGGCGGCGCTCGACGTGCTCGCCGAGCGGCCGGACGAGGCGCTGTTCGAGGAGAGCCGGGGGCATATCAGCGATCTTGCGGGCGAGGCGATCCTCGACCATTTCGACGAGGCGAGCGGCCATCCGCGCGTCACGACCCGCTCGCGCCGCATGACGGGCGGCACGGAACGGGTGCTGCGGCTGTCTTTGCCGGCGGTGCTGCATGCGGCGGCGGCGGCGGGCAGCGTCGAGACGGCCCTGCGCGACCACCGCGCGGCCCAGCGCCGCGTGAGCTTCCGCCTGCCGCCGACCGCGCTCGGCTTCACGCCCGGCGACGTGGTGCGGCTCACCGACGGGCCGGCGGGGCGCTTCCTGATCACCTCCGTCACCGACGGGCTGGTGCGCGAGGTGGAGGCGCGCGGCATCGCCACCGGCGACAGCGCCGCCCCCGTCTCCGACGACGGCGGCGCGCGGCCGATGAGCGGGGCGGGGCCGGCGGACGCCTTCGCGCCGGCCGTCGCGCTCATGGACCTGCCGGTCCTCGGCGCGGGCGAGCCGCAGGATTTCGCCTGCATCGCCGCCTATGCGCGGCCGTGGCGCGCGATGATCGTCTCCAGCGCGGCGGGCACGGAAGGCTACCGGATCCGCACGCGGCTCGACAGGCCGGCGCGGCTCGGGCGGCTGGCCGAGCCGCTCGGCGCGGGCGTGGCGGGGCGCTTCGACGACAGCGGGGCCGTCGTGCTCGACCTGCCTTCGGGCGGGTTTGCCTCGGCCGATACCGTCAGCGTGCTGAACGGCGCGAACCGCATCGCGATCCGCGCTGAGAACGGCGTGTGGGAAATCGTCGGCTTTCGCGCGGCGAGCGAGATCGCGCCGCGGCGCTGGCGGCTGAGCGGGCTGTTGCGCGCGCTGTGCGGCACGGACGATGCGATGAATGCCGGCCATGCGGTCTATGCGCAGGTGGTGGCGCTGGACGATGCGGTCCGCTCGCTCGGGCTCGGGCTGGAGGAGGTCGGGCGGCTTTCCAACTGGGTGATCGATGCCGTGGGCGTCGCCGCGCCGCAGGCCGGTCCCTTCGCCTTTGCCGGCGGGGAACGGGCGCTGACGCCGCTCTCGCCGGTGCATGTCCGCGGCCGGCGCGGGGCGGACGGCGTCGCGCGGTTCTCCTGGGTGCGGCGGGGGCGGATCGATTCGGATAGCTGGCTTTCGCTCGATATCCCGCTGGACGAGCCGGAGGAGGGCTATCGGCTCGAAATCCTCTCGGGGACGGCGGTCGTGCGCAGCGTCGAGACGGCGACGCCCGCCTATGCCTATCCGGCGGCGGACGAGCTTGCCGATTTCGGCGCGCCGCAGGCCGCCCTTTCCATTCGCGTGCGCCAGCTCGGCCGGGCGATGCCGCTCGGCCTGCCGGCGGAAAAGACCCTGATCCTCTAGGAGAAACACCATGAACGACGATGCGAAAGCCTGGTATCGGTCCCGCACGGTCTGGGGCGCGCTGGTGGCGATCCTCGCCTCGCTCGCCAATGCGGCGGGGGTCGAGGTGACCAACGGTGACGAGGCGGAGCTTGCCGATCTCCTCGTCGCGGCGGTGGGCGTGGCCGGCGGACTCGTCGCGCTGATCGGGCGGATTTCGGCGCAGCGGCGGGTGCGGTGAGCGGCCCGGAACTTCGCTCCGGCATTCATTTGCCATTCAGCGTGGATCGTTTATTGCTTGCATCACACTGATCCGCACCTGAAAGTATGTTCATGGCTTCGCCACTTCTCATATCCGCGCTTGCGGCCAGCCTGATGCTCCCGGCGCCCGTCGACATGGGCGCGGCGCGGGATGTCGTCGAGGTCTCGGGCGATTGCAGCAACGCGGCCGCGCAGGTGGTGAGCCAGACCGGCGGCGAGCTTCTCTCCGCCAAGCCGGACGGCGATAGCTGCGTGGTGACGGTGCTCGTGCCCGGCAACGGCAATGCCCGGCCGCGCAAGGTGACCGTCCGCGTGCCGATGTGACGAGATAGGAAGAGGGCGTATGCGCATCCTGGTGGTCGAGGACGACGTCAACCTGAGCCGGCAGCTCAGCGAGGCGCTGAAGGAATCGGGCTATGTGGTGGACCAGGCCTTCGACGGCGAGGAGGGCCACTATCTCGGCGACACCGAGCCCTATGACGCCATCATCCTCGATATCGGCCTGCCGGAGATGGACGGCATCACCGTGCTGGAGAAATGGCGCGCCGACGGCAAGGCGACGCCCGTGCTCATCCTCACCGCCCGCGACCGCTGGAGCGACAAGGTGGCCGGCATCGACGCCGGGGCCGACGACTATGTGGCGAAGCCCTTCCATGTCGAGGAGGTGCTGGCGCGCATCCGGGCCTTGATCCGCCGCGCGGCGGGGCATGCGAGCCCGGACATCGTCTGCGGGCCGGTGCGGCTCGACACCAAGGGCTCCAAGGCGACGGTCAACGGCGAGACGCTGAAGCTGACCTCGCACGAATACCGCCTGCTCTCCTACCTCATGCACCATATGGGCGAGGTCGTCTCGCGCACCGAGCTGGTCGAGCATATGTACGACCAGGATTTCGACCGCGATTCCAACACGATCGAGGTCTTCGTCGGGCGGCTGCGCAAGAAGATCGGCGTCGACCTGATCGAGACCGTGCGCGGCCTCGGCTACCGGATGCAAGCGCCGGCCGATGGAAAATAAGGCCAGACGCTCCCGCTCGCTCACCTTCCGCGTCCTCTTCCTCGCCTCGCTGTGGGCCGCCGTGGCGCTCGTCGTCATCGCCGTCGTCATCTCGACGCTCTATCGGCAGAGCGCGGAGAAGAGTTTTCGCGATCTTTTGCGGGCGCAGCTCTATAACGTGATCAATACGGTCTCGGCGGGCGAGAACACGCGGCTTTCCGGCACGCCGCAGCTCGGGGACCTGCGCTTCTTCCAGCCGCAATCGGGCTGGTACTGGATCGTCGAGCCGATCGGCGGGGCGCTGGAAGGCGAGGCGCTGACCTCCTCCTCGCTGGGGACAGGCAGCATCCCGATCCCCGACACGGACAGCATTCCCTTCGACACGCGCTACGAACGCTTCTACACGACCGTCGATTCCTTCGGCAACGAGGTGGAGGTGGGCGAGACGGAGGTAGTGCTCGACGACGAGGGGCGCACGGCGCGTTTCCGCGTGGTCGGCAACCGCGATGTGCTGGAGGAGGATATCGGCGATTTCTCCGGCAGCCTCTATCTGGCGCTGGCGGGTTTCGGTTTCGGCAGCCTGCTGCTCAACGCGGCGGCGATCCTCATCGGCCTTCGCCCGCTCGACAGGGCCCGCAAGGCGCTGGAGAAGATCAGGGCCGGCGAGAGCGAGCAGCTCGACGGCGGTTTTCCGCGCGAGATCCTGCCCTTGGCGAGCGAGATCAATGCGCTGATCGACAGCAACCGGCGCATCGTCGAGCGGGCGCGCATGCAGGTCGGCAACCTCGCCCATTCGCTGAAGACGCCGATCGCCGTGCTGCTCAACGAATCGCGCCTCATATCCGCGCCGCAGGGCGAACTGGTCAAGACGCAGGCCGAGGCCATGCAGAGCCAGGTGCAATCCTACCTCAACCGCGCGCGCATCGCCGCCCAGCGCGAATCGGTGCTCGCCCGCACCGAGGCGCAGCCGGTGCTGGAGCGGCTGGTGCGCGTGATGCGGCGGCTCAACGCCGACAGACGGTTTCCGCTGGCCGTCGATCCGCCGGGCCTCGTGCTGGCCATGGAGCAGCAGGACGTCGAGGAGACGGTGGGCAACCTGCTGGAGAACGCGGCGCGCCATGCGCGCGCTTCCGTCTCCGTCAGGGCCTTCGCGGCGCCGGCCGATGTGCGCGGCAGCGACGAGGCGCGCCGGGGCTGGGTCGTCATCGAGGTGGAGGACGACGGGCCGGGCCTCGAGCCCGACCAGATCCGCGAGGCGATGAAGCGCGGCAAGCGGCTCGACGAGAGCAAGCCGGGCACCGGTCTCGGCCTTTCCATCGTCAGCGAGATCGCCTCCGAATACCAGGGCACCTTCGCGCTTTCGCGCGGGGCCCGCGGCGGCCTGCTGGCGCGGCTCGTCCTGCCGGCGGTCACAAAGGATGTTGCCTGAGACGACGGACAATGCCACAAGGAAGAGGCCCGCGAGAATGAGGATCGCGGGCGTGTCGGGTTTCGGTGCGGCTTGCCGCCCTTCATGTGAAGAGAGACGGTCCCAGCGGATGAAGACGGGTTTGCGCGGCGCCTTTTTCCCCCTCCTTCTGGCAGCAGCAACGGTTTCGGGATGCACGACCACATCCGGCGGCAAGACGGCCGCGGGCGGTGTCGTCACGCCCGGGCCGCAGGGCGCGGCCGTCTATATCACCGCCCTGCAGGGCGGCCTCGTCAGCCGCAACGCGGCGACACAGCTCTCGCGGGCCGACATGCAGCGGGCGCTGGAAGCCGAGTACCGCGCGCTGGAAGCCGCGCCGGGCGGCCAGCCCGTCGTCTGGCAGGGCAGGGGCGTGAGCGGCTCCGTCGTCGCCGCCGCGCCCTATCAGGTCGGCTCGCAGAATTGCCGGCAGTACAGCCACACGCTGACCGTCGACGGCCGCGATACCGTGACGCGCGGCGCGGCCTGCCGCAATGCCGACGGGGCCTGGACGCCGCTCTCCTGATCCTTTTGCCTTCAGGCAATCCCGAACGCAGAACCGCTGCGCGCTTTTGCTGGAATTGCTCGATGGTTGCGGCGAAACGCCTCAAATTCGCGTCATCGTTCCATGGGCAATTGGAAAGCGCCGCGCGTTCCAGTATTTGAACGGTCATGTTTTTCTGGATTCTCGTCGCCATCCTGACGGCAGCCGTCGCGGCCGTCCTGCTTCTCCCCCTGCTGCGGCGCCCTGTGGCGGCCGCCGAGGACGCCAGCCACGACGTCGAGGTCTATCGCGACCAGCTCGAGGAGCTGAAGCGCGACGAGGCGACCGGCCTGATCGGCGCCGGCGAGGCGGAACTCGCCCGCGCGGAGGTCGCCCGCCGGCTGATCTCCGCCAGCAAAGCCGAGGCGAAGGGCACGGCAGGCCCGACCGAGCGCCGCAACCGGCTGGCGCAGGCCTTCGTGATCGTGGCGCTTCCCGCCATCGGCCTCTGTCTCTACCTCGCGACGGGCCGGCCGGACCTTCCGGCCCAGCCGCTCGCCGAGCGCCTCGCCAATCCCGGCAACGACATCAGCATCCTCATCGCGCGGGCGGAGACCCATCTGGCGCAGAACCCGGACGACGGGGCGGGCTGGGACCTCCTGGCGCCGATCTACTATCGCGGCGGCCGGATGGAGGACGCGGCGAACGCCTTCGCCCAGGCGATCCGCATTCTCGGCCCCAGCACGGAGCGGCTCGACGGCCATGCCGAGACGCTGATCGCGCTGTCGAACGGCATCGTCACGGCGGAGGCGCGCAAGCAGCTCGAGCAGTCGCTCAAGCTGAAGGCGGACAATCCGCGCGCCAGGTATTATCTGGCATTGGCGCTGGAGCAGGAGGGCAAAAAGCCCGAGGCGCGCGCCGCCTTCGAGGCGCTGGCGAAGGAAACGCCCGCCGACGCGCCCTGGCTGCCGCTCGTCAACCAGCATATCGCGGCGCTTTCCGGCGGCGGGGGCGGCCAGCTCGGCAACCCGACCGGCGAGGACATGGCGGCGGCCGAGGACATGTCGGCCGGCGACCGCCAGCAGATGATCGCCGGCATGGTCGAGAGCCTTGCGGCGAAGCTGCAGGAAAACCCCGACAATTTCGAAGGATGGATGCGCATCATCCGTTCCTATGTTGTGATGGATCAAAGGCCGAAGGCGGAAGAGGCGCTACAGACGGCGCTGAAGACCTTCCCGGCGGACAGCGAGAACGGCAAAGAGCTTCTGGCGCTGGCCCGGGACCTATCGATTTCGGCTGAGGGCAGCGGACAATGACACGCAAGCAGAAACGTCTGGCAGTGATCGGTGGTGGCGTCGCCTTCCTCGTGGCGGCGGTGCTGCTCGTCATGTTCGCCTTCAGCCAGTCCATCGCCTATTTCTACGTGCCGGGCGATCTCGCCACGGCCCATGTCGCTCCGGGCACCCGCATCCGCCTCGGCGGCCTCGTCGAGAGCGGCACGGTGAAGCGGGGCGAGGGCTCGACCGTCACCTTCACGGTGACGGACACGCTCGCCAACGTGCCGGTGACCTATACCGGCATCCTGCCGGACCTCTTCCGCGAGGGGCAGGGCGTGGTGGCCGAGGGCGCCTTCGGCACGGACGGGCTCTTCGTCGCCGACACCGTGCTCGCCAAGCACGACGAGACCTACATGCCGAAGGACGTCGCCGACCGGCTGGAGGCGCAGGGCGTCCAGCTTTCCGGCAAGGAAACGATCAAATGATCATCGAGCTTGGACATTATGCCCTCGTGCTGGCGCTGGCGACGGTCATCGTCCAGTCCGTTCTGCCGCTGATCGGCACGATCAGGAACGACCGCGCGCTGATGGCCGTGGCCCCGGCCGCGGCGCTTGCCGGCTTCATGCTGGTGCTGTTCTCCTTCTCGGTGCTGACCTTCGCCTATGTCGTCTCCGACTTCTCGGTCGCCAATGTCTGGGAGAATTCGCATTCGCTGAAGCCGATGATCTACAAGATCTCCGGCGTATGGGGGAACCATGAGGGCTCGATGATGCTCTGGCTCCTCATCCTCGTCTTCTTCAGCGCGCTGGTGGCGACCTTCGGCGCCAACCTGCCCGAGCGCCTGCGCGCCAACGTGCTGGCGGCGCAGGGCTTCATCTCGGTCGCCTTCGCGCTCTTCATCCTCCTGACCTCGAATCCGTTCCTGCGCCTTTCGCCCGCGCCCGCCGAGGGGCAGGACCTCAATCCCGTGCTGCAGGATATCGGCCTCGCCATCCATCCGCCGCTGCTCTATCTCGGCTATGTCGGCTTTTCGGTCTGCTTCTCCTTCGCCATCGCGGCGCTGATCGAGGGGCGGATCGACGCGGCCTGGGCGCGCTGGGTGCGGCCCTGGGCGCTCGCGGCCTGGAGCTTCCTCACCGCCGGCATCGCCATGGGCTCCTACTGGGCCTATTACGAGCTCGGCTGGGGCGGCTGGTGGTTCTGGGACCCGGTGGAAAACGCATCCTTCATTCCCTGGCTCGCCGGCACGGCGCTGCTGCATTCCGCGCTGGTCATGGAAAAGCGCGAGGCATTGAAAATCTGGACCGTGCTGCTGGCGATCCTCACCTTCTCCATGTCGCTGCTCGGCACCTTCCTCGTGCGCTCGGGCGTTCTGACCTCGGTGCATGCCTTCGCGACCGATCCGACGCGCGGCGTCTTCATCCTCGCCATCCTCACCTTCTTCATCGGCGGCGCGCTGTCGCTCTTCGCCTTCCGGGCGGCGACGCTGAAGGCCGGCGGGCTCTTCGCGCCGATCTCGCGCGAGGGCGCGCTCGTCCTCAACAATCTGATCCTGACCACCGCGGCGGCGACGGTGCTGACCGGCACGCTCTATCCGCTGGTGCTGGAGGCGCTGACGGGGGAAAAGATCTCCGTCGGCCCGCCCTTCTTCAACCTCACCTTCGGCCTGCTGATGCTGCCGCTGCTGCTGGCCGTGCCGTTCGGGCCGCTGCTCGCCTGGAAGCGCGGCGACGTGCTGGCCGCCGGCCAGCGTCTCTTCGCGGCGGCGGCCGTCGGCCTCGTCCTTTCGGCGGCGATCCTCTATGCGCAGAACGGCGGGCCGGTGCTGGCCTATTTCGGCATCGCCCTCGGCTTCTACCTGATCGCCGGCTCGATCACCGATCTGTGGCTGCGCGCCGGCATCGGCAAGGTGGCCGGCAATGTCGCCTTCCGCCGCTTCGTCGGCCTGCCGGGCTCGGCCTTCGGCACGGCGCTCGCCCATATCGGCATCGGCGTCACCGTCATCGGCATCATCGGCGTGACGGCCTTCGAGACCGAGCATGTGGTGGAGATGAGGCCCGGCATGCAGGTGGAGGCCGGCGGCTATGTGCTGACCTTCGACGGCATGCGCCGCGGGCAGGGGCCGAACTACACGGAGGAATCCGGCCATTTCACGGTGGCGCGGGGCGGCGTGATCGTCACCGAGGTCTGGTCCTCGAAGCGCCTCTACACGGCGCGCCGCATGCCGACGACCGAGGCGGGCATCAGCACCTTCGGCCTCAGCCAGCTCTATGTCTCGCTCGGCGACGCCATGGCGGACGGCGGCATCGTCGTGCGCGTCTGGTGGAAGCCGATGATCCTGTGCATCTGGATCGGCGCGCTGATCATGATGGCGGGCGGCGCGGTCTCGCTCTTCGACCGGCGCCTGCGCGTCGGCGCGCCGCAGAAGGCCCGCAAGGCGAGGCCCGTGCTGGAGGCGGCGGAATGATGCGCCGCCTGCTCGTCGCCGCCGCTTTCCTCCTTGCCGCCTTCCCGGCTTTCGCCGTCAACCCGGACGAGGTCCTGGCCGATCCGGCGCTGGAGGCGCGGGCGCGCGCGCTGTCGGCCGAGCTTCGCTGCATGGTCTGCCAGAACCAGTCGATCGACGATTCCAACGCCGAGCTTGCCCGCGACCTGCGCCTGCTGGTGCGCGAGCGGCTGAAGAGCGGCGACAGCGACGAGGCGGTGATCGACTATGTCGTCTCGCGCTACGGCGAGTTTGTGCTGCTCAACCCGCGCCTTCGCGGCGAGACGCTGCTGCTCTGGGGTGCGCCGGTCGTGCTGTTCCTGGCGGGCGCGGCCGCCATGGTCCTCTTCGTGCGCCGGCGCGGCGGAAAGGCGACGGGAACGCCGCTTTCGGAGGCGGAGAAGGCGGAGCTGGAGAAATTGATGGGCGAATAGCGAATAGGGAATAGCGAATAGGAATGAAATCTGCTGTTTCTATTCGCTATTCGCTATTCGCTATTCGCTATTCGCTATTCGCTATTCGCTTCGCCTTCCCCAACATTACGAAAAATTCATCCTGCGGATAGTGCTTCGTAAGGTGAAGCGGCCTATCTCTTTGCCATCGGCCGCCGAACGCGGCCAGGATAGCAGAGAAAAGGTGCTAGAATGTCCAAGTTTCCCGCATTCCGTCCGGGCCTCAAGACCGCATTGAAGGCGTCCACCGTCGCCGGGCTTGCGGCCGTCATGCTTGCGACCGGCATTCCCGCGCGCGTCACCGAGAGTTTCGCGGAAGCCGTTTCCGTCCAGGCTCCGCAGGTCGCGAGCTTCGCCGATGTCGTCTCGGCCGTTTCCCCGGCGGTCGTCTCCGTTCGCGTCCAGTCCGACGTCAAGCCGGCCAACGACGAGAGCAATTTCAGCTTCAACTTCGGCGGCCGCGGCTTCGACGAGCTGCCGGACGATCATCCGCTCAAGCGCTTCTTCCGTGAATTCGGCGGCCAGGACCAGTCGCAGGGCGACCGTGCCCCGGATCGCCGCTTCGGCGACCGCCGCGGCCCGAACCGCAAGCCGCATCTGCGCCCGACCGCGCAGGGCTCCGGCTTCTTCATCTCGGAAGACGGCTACATCGTCACCAACAACCATGTCGTCAACGACGGCTCGGCCTTCACGGTCGTCATGAACGACGGCACGGAACTGAACGCCACGCTCGTCGGCAAGGACAGCCGCACGGACCTCGCCGTGCTGAAGGTCGCGGAGAAGGACAAGCGCAAGTTCACCTATGTCAGCTTCGCCGATGACAGCCAGATCCGCGTCGGCGACTGGGTCGTCGCCGTCGGCAACCCGTTCGGCCTCGGCGGCACGGTGACGGCCGGCATCATCTCGGCGCGCGGCCGCGACATCGGCTCCGGCCCCTATGACGATTACCTCCAGGTGGACGCCGCCGTGAACCGCGGCAATTCGGGCGGCCCGACCTTCAACCTCAACGGCCAGGTCGTCGGCATCAACACCGCGATCTTCTCGCCCTCCGGCGGCAATGTCGGCATCGCCTTCGCCATTCCGGCCTCCGTCGCCAAGGGCGTCGTCGCCGACCTGATGAAGGACGGCAAGGTCGATCGCGGCTGGCTCGGCGTGCAGATCCAGCCGGTGAGCCGCGACATCGCCGACTCGCTCGGCCTGGCGGACGCCGCTGGCGCGCTGGTCGTCGAGCCGCAGGCCGACTCGCCCGGCGCCAAGGCCGGCATCAAGAAGGGCGACGTCATCATGGCGCTCGACGGCGAGCCGGTGAAGGACCCGCGCGACCTTGCCCGCCGCGTCGCCCTGATCGCGCCCGGCACCAAGGTCGAGGTCTCGGTCTGGCGCGACGGCAAGTCGCAGAACGTTCCGGTGGAGATCGGCACGCTGGCCGGCGAGCAGATCCAGGCGGCGACCAGCACCGAGGAAGCCGAGCCGGACGCCCCCGCCAGCGAGCAGGCGCTCGCCGACCTCGGCATCTCGGTCACGCCCGGCAACGACGGCCTGACGGTCTCCTCCGTCGATCCGGACTCCGACGCCAGCGATCGCGGCCTCAAGGAAGGCGACCGGATCACGGCCGTCAACAACCAGGCCGTCAAGTCCGCCGACGACGTGGTGAAGGTCATCGACGCCGCCCGCAAGGACGGCCGCTCCAAGGCGCTGTTCCAGATCGAGACCAACGACGGCAGCCGCTTCCTGGCCCTGCCGATCGATCAGGGCTGATCGGGTGGAATGATGCATGTGACGCTGCGAAGCCGCGAGGTTTCGCGGCGTCGCTATATGGGCCGCCCCTCATCCCCCTGCCGGGACCTTCTCCCCGCAGGCGGGGAGAAGGCGGAAGGCGGTGAGCCCATCGCTCCTCGCCCCGCTTGCGGGGAGAGGATGCCGGCAGGCAGGTGAGGGGCAAGCGCGCCATCCGTGAAATACGCATGGCTCCGTTCCGATTTGGAACGCCATGGGCTAGGGTTGAAGCCATGAAGATACTGATTGTGGAAGACGATCTGGAGGCGGCCGCCTATCTCTCGAAGGCCTTTCGCGAGGCTGGCATCGTGCTCGACCATGCCAGCGACGGCGAAAGCGGCCTCTTCCTCGCCACCGAGAACGGCTACGACGTGCTGGTCATCGACCGCATGCTGCCGCGCCGCGACGGCCTGTCGCTGATCTCGGAACTGCGCCGCCGCAACATCCACACGCCCGTGCTGATCCTCTCGGCGCTGGGGCAGGTGGACGACCGGGTGACGGGCCTTCGCGCCGGCGGCGACGACTACCTGCCGAAACCCTATGCCTTCAGCGAGCTTCTGGCGCGCATCGAGGTGCTCGGCCGGCGCAAGGGCGCGCCGGAGCAGGACATGGTCTACCGCGTCGGCGACCTGGAGCTCGACCGGCTCTCCCATACGGTGAAGCGCGCGGGCAAGGAGATCCTCCTCCAGCCGCGCGAATTCCGCCTGCTGGAATATCTCATGAAGAATGCGGGGCAGGTGGTGACGCGCACCATGCTGCTGGAGAATGTCTGGGACTATCATTTCGACCCGCAGACCAACGTCATCGACGTCCATGTCTCGCGGCTGCGCTCGAAGATCGAGAAGGATTTCGACCAGCCGCTGCTGCGCACCGTGCGCGGCGCGGGATACATGATGAAGGACGAGGCGGCGGGCTGACCTATGGACAGGCTGCTCGGCCGGCTGACCGCTCTCTACCGCACCACGGCGGTGCGCCTCTCGGCGGTCTATCTCCTCCTCTTCGCCGCCTGCGCGGCCTTCCTCGTCTTCTACGTCTCCTCCATGTCGGAGGGGCTGCTCCAGCAGCAGATGCGCGAGGCGGTGGCGCAGGAGAGCGAGCAGATCGAGGCTATCTTCGACAATAGCGGCATGAACGGCCTGCTGCGCACGCTGGAGCGCCGCGCCCGCCAGCCCGGGGCGAACCTCTACATCATCGCCAGCCCCACCGGCGAGGTGCTGGCCGGCAACGTCGCCTCGATCCAGCCCGGCGTGCTCGATACGGAGGGCTGGACGGAGACGCCGTTCCGCTACCAGCGCTATCAGGAGGAGGCGCGCGGCAATGCCCGGCCGATGGCCTATGCGCAGGTGAACGTGCTGTCCAACGGGCTGCGCGTGCTGGTCGGGCGCGACCTCGGCGAGCCGGAGAACTTCCGCTATCTCGTGCGCCGCGCGCTGATGGTCGCGCTCGGCGTGATGGGCGTCGGCGCGCTCGCCATCTGGTACCTGATCGGCCGCAATGCGCTGCGGCGCATGGACCGCATGTCCGGCGCCAGCCAGCGCATCATGGCCGGCGACCTGTCGCAGCGCCTGCCGACCAGCGGCTCGGGCGACGAGTTCGACCGGCTGTCGGAATCGCTCAACACCATGCTCGGCCGCATCGAGAAGCTGAACGAGGGCCTGAAACAGGTCTCCGACAACATCGCCCACGACCTCAAGACGCCGCTGACGCGCCTGCGCAACAAGGCGGAAGCTTCGCTTGCCGGCGGCGAGACGGCGGATCACCGCGTCGCGCTGGAGGAGATGATCGGCGAATCGGACCAGCTCATCCGCACCTTCAACGCGCTCCTGATGATCTCCCGCGTCGAGGCCGGGCAGGCTCCCGCCGAGATGAGCGCCATCGACATCAGCGGCATCGCCCATGACAGCGCCGAGCTCTACGAGCCGGTCGCCGAGGACGCCGGCCTGACGCTGGCGACGGAGATATCCGAGGGCATCGAGATCAAGGGCAACCGCGAGCTGGTCGGGCAGGCGCTCGGCAACCTCATCGACAACGCGATCAAATATGCCGAGGGCAGCGGCAGCGAGGCGGAGATCAAGGTCTCGCTGGCGCGCCGCAATGGCGACGTGGTGCTGTCCGTCGCCGACAGCGGGCCGGGCGTGCCGGAGGACAAGCGCGAGGAGGTGGTGAAGCGCTTCGTGCGGCTCGACGGCAGCCGGTCGAAGCCCGGCACCGGCCTCGGCCTGTCGCTCGTCGGCGCGGTGATGGAGATGCATCACGGCCGGCTGGAGCTCGACGCCACCCACCCGGAGCGGGAAAACAATCGGGGGCTGACGGTCAGGATGGTTTTCCCGGTCCGCGCGGACTGATACACCTCGTCGAAACGGCGAGGAGAGATTATGAGCGTGACGGAAGCGACGCGGTTTTCCGATCTTTCGGCATCCCCCATCCGGCCCTTGAGCCAGGCGGAAGTCAAATCGGTGCTGTCCGACCTCAAGGACTGGGGCAGGGAGCATCCCGCCATCGCCGAACTCCTCGCCGGGGACGGCCCGCTGAAGGATTTCTTCGTCGCGGCCTTCACCCTCTCGCCCTATCTGCGCGACACCGCCCGCATCGATCCGCGCCTGCTCGTCCGGGCGCTGGAGGAGCCGGTCCTGCCGGCCATCGAGACCGCCATCGCCCGCGCCCGCAAGGCATGGCAGCCCGAAGACGGCGAGGTGACGGAGGCCATGCTGATGACGCGCCTGCGCGTCGCCAAGCGCGAGGTCGCCTTCTTCACCGCGCTCGCCGACCTTGCCCGCATCTTCGACGCGCGCCGCACGACCGCCTTGCTCACCGCGCTCGCCGAGGCGACGACCTCCGCCGCCATCGACCACCTGCTGCTCTCGGCGCATGAGAGCGGCAAGCTGAAGCTGCCCGATCCGGCCCGGCCGAGCGAGAAATCCGGCCTCATCGTGCTCGGCATGGGCAAGCTCGGCGCGGCGGAGCTCAACTATTCCTCC
>JBDHSZ010000020.1:0-31374 GCA_039812945.1 Shinella sp. | reverse complement strand
CCAACCCCGAGCACCGAGGCCGAACATGACCCAGTACCACAAGCAAGACGTCCGCCGCTTCCTGGCCGATTACCAGGCGGAGCATCCCGAGGACGTCATCACCATCGACCGGCCGGTCTCGGACGACCAGGACGCCACCGCGCTGATCTGGAACCTTGCGGACAAGGGCCAGCACCAGATGCTGCACCTGAAGGATGTCAGCGGCATCGGCGCCGAGGTCCTCTGCAATATCTTCGCCTCGCGCGACCGCATCGCCCGTCTGCTCGGCTCGACCGCCGACAGGCTGCACGAGGCCTACCAGGCGCGGGCCAACAAGCCCGTCGCGCCGGAAGTCGTCGAAAGCGGCCCGATCACCGAGGAGATCATCTCCGGCGACGACGTGGACCTCCACGCGCTGCCGATGCTCAAGCATTTCGACACCGACCGCGCGAAATACATCACCAGCGGCATCCTCATCGGCGAGCACCCGGAGACCGGGGTCGGCAATCTCAGCTACCACCGCGCGATGATCCATTCGAAGAACGCGCTCGCCACCTCGCTGCATTCGCGCGGCCATCTCTGGCGCCTGATGAACATGGCGAAGGAGAAGGGCAAGCCGATGCCGGTCGCCATGGTGATCGGCGGCCACCCGCTGTTCATGATCGCCGCCTCCGCCCGCCTTGCCTTCGGCGAGGACGAGCGCGACGTCGCCGGCGGCCTGATGGGCGAGCCCTTGCAGGTGGTGCGCACGCCGAAATACGGCATCCGCGTTCCCGCCCACGCGGAGATCGTGCTGGAAGGCGTGCTGGACCCGGAAGCGCATGTCGAGGAAGGCCCGTTCGGCGAGTTCACCGGCTATTCCTCCGACCGCTCGACCAACAACCTCTTCACCGTCGAGACCATCATGCGCCGGCGCGACGCCATGCTCGTCTCCGTGGCGGGCGGCAATTCGGCCGAGCATCTCAATCTCGGCCGCGTGCCGCGCGAGGCGGAGGTGGTGGAGAAGCTCAAGGCCCGCTTCCCCTCGATCACCGCCGTGCACTATCCGTCCTCCGGCACCCATTTCCACGCCTATATCGCGATGAACCAGACGCGCGAGGGCGAGGCGCGGCAGGTCATGCTCGGCCTGCTCGGCTGGGACCAATATCTGAAGAACGTCATCGTCGTGGACGCGGACGTCGACATCACCAAGGACAGTGAAGTGCTCTGGGCGCTCGCCACCCATTTCCAGCCGCACAAGGACGTCGTCATCATCGAGGGCCTGCCGGGCAACGCGCTCGACCCGTCGGCCAGCGGCATCGGCACGACCTCGCGCATGGGGCTTGACGCGACGCGCGGACCGAACTTCCATGGCGTGCGCGCCCGCATCAGCGACGAGGCCTCGGCCCGCGCCGCCGCGCTGCTCAAGAACGTGGGATAGAGGCATGACGCGGCCAGCACGCATGATCGTCGGCATTTCGGGGGCTTCCGGGGTCATCTACGGCAAGCGCATCCTCGAAGTGCTGCGCGACCTCGGCATCGAGACGCATCTGATCATGTCGCGCGCGGCCTACATCACGCTGGCGGCCGAGGCCGATTTCACGAAGCAGGAGCTGGAAGCGCTCGCGACGACCACCCATTCCAACAAGGATATCGGCGCGGTCTGTTCCTCCGGCTCCTACAAGACGCTCGGCATGATCGTCGCGCCCTGCTCGGTGAAGACCATGGCGGAGATCGCCACGGGCACGACGGACAACCTCCTGTCGCGCGCCGCCGATGTGGTGCTGAAGGAGCGCCGCCGGCTCGTGCTGATGCTGCGCGAGACGCCGCTGCATCTCGGCCATATCCGAAACATGGCGCAGGTGACGGAAATGGGTGGTATCATCTATCCGCCGGTGCCCGCCTTCTACGCCAAGCCGAAGAGCCTGGAGGAGATGGTCGACCATACGGTCGGCCGCGCGCTCGACCTGTTCGACCTCGAAGCAGGGATCGTGCGCCGCTGGGAAGGAACGCAAGGAGGAGAATGACATGGCCGCCCGCATCGCACCCGACACGGAAACGCTCGCGCCGGAACCCCGCGCCGCCTTCCTCTCGGACGATGCCGCCGAGATCCTCGCCTTTGCAGTGACGTCCCTCGGCGAAGGCCATGCCGTCGCCCTCGTCACCCTCGTGGAGATCCACGGCGGGGCGGCCCGCGCCATCGGCGCGCAGATGGCGGTGCGCGGCGACGGCCTCTATTGCGGCTTCGTCTCCGGCGGCTGCACCGAGGCGGCGGTCGCCGCCGATGCGGTGATCGCCCTTCGCAAGGGCATGGACCGCAACCTCCGGCTCGGCGAGGGCTCGCCCTTCTTCGACATCGTGCTGCCCTGCGGCGGCGGCATCACGCTCGCCATCCACGTCCTCGCCGATGCCGGCGCGCTCCATCTCGCTTTGGCGGCGCTGCAGCGCCGCATGCCGGCGCGGCTGCGCTACCATCCAGGCCGGCAGGCCCTGTCCTTCGAACCCGGCGCGGGCGCGAGCGGCTGGGAGGGCGACAGCTTCGTGCGCGCCTACCGGCCGAAGCAGCGGCTGCTCCTCGCCGGCACGCCGATGGAGGCCGGCGCCGTGGCGCGCGTCGCATCGGCCTCCGGCTACGACGTCGTGACCGTCGAGCGCGGCCAGACGCCGTCGCCGGCCCAGCTCGACGCCGACACGGCCGTGGCGATCCTCTTCCACGACATCGACCGGGAACTGCCGCTGCTCGACGCGGCGCTCGCCTCGCCGGCCTTCTATATCGGCGCCCTCGGCAGCCGCCGCACCCATTCCAGGCGCTGCGAGGCGCTGCGCGCGCGCGGCCATGACGAGGCGGCGCTGGCCCGCATCAAGGCGCCGATCGGCATCTTCGACAAGGCGCGCGATTCGCATGCGCTCGCCCTTTCGGTCGTCGCCGACGTGGCGCAGGCGCGTTTGCGGCTGGACTGACGGTCCTGCCCGGCGATCCGCAAGCAAAACCGTGCGAAGGCTCTTTGACACGCCGGCAATTGCCATACATGTTCCGCTGCATGGGAATGCTTGCAGAGATGGAACCTTGAAAGCGACGAAGAAGACCAAGGCGCCGAAGCCCCGCAAGCCGCAGACCCTGCTGCAGCAACTGGCCGCCAAGCCAGAAAAGCTGTTCACCGGCGCCTTCGTCCAGCAATATGCCGCCCTGTGCTTTCGCACAGCTCCCGGCGGCGGGATCGAGATTCTCGTCGCCACCTCGCGCGACAGCGGCCGCTGGATCATCCCCAAGGGATGGCCGATGAAGCGCAAGAAGCCCTACGAGGCGGCGGAGATCGAGGCGCTGCAGGAGGCCGGCGTGCGCGGCAAGGTCCGCAAGAAGCCGGTCGGAAGCTACACCTATCTCAAGCTGCTGGACGACGGCGACGTCGCGCCCTGCGTGGTCGACGTGTTCCAGATCGAGGTGACCGGCATGGCGGAGAAGTTCAAGGAGAAGGGTGAGCGCGTCATCGCCTGGGTGAGCCCGGACGAGGCGGCACGGCGCGTCCGCGAGATCGAGCTCAAGTCCCTGCTGGTGGAATTCGAGCCGCGCTAGACTGGAACCGGCGCTCAGTTGGCGACGCCGGCGAGCGCGAGTGCCGCGCGCAGCAGGAGAGGCCGGGGCGACCGGTCGTTGGGCATGGCGGATATCCCCGCGGGGCCGTGACGCCATGAAAGCAGCGCCTTACGGGCTCGTCCGTAACGTGAGGGCCCGGCCGCTTGCAACCCGCCGCGGCCGCGCGGCAGGATCCGGCATCGCCGGCGAATCAGATCAGTCGCGCGTAGCCGATAATCGGGCGAAAGGAAATATCGAAGGTAACCATTTCTTAACATTTTCATTTACGAATTTACTCTGACGGACTACCCTTTCCGTGCCGATCAAGGACGACTGTGGGGAGTCAACATGAATAATAAAGTCTCAATCGGTTTCTTCGACGACCATCCGATCCTTCTCGAGGGATTGGTCAACATCTTCTCGCGCTTCAACGACTTCACCATCCTGGAGCGGGGCGCCTGCGCCGCCGACGCGGTGAAGGCCGCCCGTACCCGGCGGCTCGACGTCATCGTTCTCGATCTCGGCATGCCCGGCGACGTCTTCGACGCCATCTCGACCATCTGTCTGGAGAAGCCGGAAACCAAGATGATCGCCTTCACCGCCTCGGTCGGCGTGGACAGCGCGGTCCGGGCGCTCGATGCGGGCGCCAGCGGCTATGTCATCAAGGGCAGCACCGCCGAGGAGCTCTACAGCGCCATCCATGCCGTGCTGCGCGGGGAGACCTTCATCACGCAGAGCTTCGCCACGAAGGTGATCGGCGCGCTGCGCGACGCCACGCTGCGCCGGGCGGCCGCCCAGGCCATCCGCCTCAGCATCCGCGAGGAGCAGATCGTCCGCCTCCTGCTGCGCGGCAAGACCAACAAGGAGATCGCGCTGCGCCTGTCGATCAGCGAGAAGACCGTCAAGCACTACATGACGGTCCTCATGCAGAAGCTAAGCGCTCGCAACCGCATCGAGGTCGTCCTGGCGGCCCAGCGGCTCAATCCCGATTTCGGCGCTTCGCCCGAGATGCGCACCAACTGACGCCAGCACGCGCGGATCGACCGGGATCGTCGCCGCGACGACCGTCCCGCTGCCCGGCACCGTGGTGACCGTCAGGGTGCCGCCGAGGGCGCGCAGTCGGCGGCGCAGCCCGGTGACGCCGAGGCTCGGGGCCTGCCGCGGCGGGGCCTGCTCCTTCGGCCCGTCGGGCGGCGGGCCGTTGCGGACGGTGATGGAGATCACCGCGCCGCTCCAGGTGACGCGGACCTGCTGCCCGCTGCCGCCGGCATGCTGGAAGGCGTTGTTGAGGCTCTCCTGGATGACGCGGAAGATGCAGATCCGGTAGGCGGCCGGCAACGGGCCGGGCAGGGGGGCGATGGCGAGCGCGACCTCGGTGCCGGTCAGCGTGCGGTGCCGGTCAGTGGCGGCGCGCACCACCTGCTCGACGTCGAGATCCTCCAGCTCCGGCAGGACGAGGCCGGTCGCCATGTCGCGCAGGTCGTGCATCACGCCGCTCGCCAGCCCGGCCGATTCCGCGCAGTCCTCGACGATGCGGCGCTTGTCGGTGCCGACGGCGCTGAGCCGCAGCACGAGCAGCGCGAGCGACTGGATCGGCCCGTCGTGCAGGGTCGAGCCGATCTCGGCCAGCAGGTCCTCGTTGGCCTGTATCGCCTGCAGCTTGGCGAGGTCCGCCTGGCCCCTCAGCCGCTCGTTCTGGCGCGCCAGGGCGCTCGCCCGCGCGGCGCGCCGCTTCAGCCGGTCGCGCTGCTCGACGATGACCCGGTTGCTGCGCCGCGCCAGCAGATAGAGCATGCCGAGCATCAGCAGCGAGACGCCGGCGGTCGTCGACCAGATGGTGACATTGGCGGCGGAGATCTGCTCGATCAGCGGCCGCGCGTTCTTGTAGAATTCGCCGACCGCGACGATGGCGCCGGTCCTGCGGTCGTGCAGCGGCGCATAGACCTCGAACAGGGGAATGCCCTTCGCGCCGAAATGCCTGTGGGCGTCGGCCGACACGTCCTCCATCTGCCCGACGACCTCGCCGGCGAAGGCGATCGAGGCGCCGGACAGGTCCGCCTTGCTGCCGATGCTGGACGTGTCGGTGCTGTAGAGGATCGTGCCGTCGCGGCGCCAGATGCGCGCCATCTCCACGTCGTTGTCGACGGTGGCGATGCTCATCAGCCGGTCGAGGCTGGCGATCGTCTCGGCGGGCAGCGGCGCGTCGCCGGGCATGTCCTGGATCAGCGGCGCCAGGAAGGCCGACATGTAGAAGGCGTCGGTCTGCGCCGCCGAGCTGATCGTCACCGCCCTGATATGCGCGCTGACGAACAGCGCGAGGACGGTCATCAGGCAGAGCACGATCGTGCCGGAGATCAGCAGGAAGCGCGCATAGACGCTCACGCGGAGCGTATCCCCGAGGCGCTTCTGCCAGGAATGGGCGTCGGACCAGGCTCGCATGTTCGATCAGCCTCAAGCAGCGGTGGCGGCGCTGTCGGCATCCCGGCTTCCCCTGGACCTCCCCCTGCCGGACCGCCCGCAACGCTGCGGGCCTCGAACGCGATGGGCCTTCCCGGCCAAGCCGCTCCCCTCGTCGCAGCGCCTTCCCGCGACTTTACACGAGTCCGCGGCGATTTACACGCGCGCCTTGCGCAAGGGGCCGGCTATTCGCCGGCGACGACGAGCCCCGGCACGGCCTTGGCGAGGGCCTCGAAGCCGGGCTTCTGGCGGGCCTTGGCGTCGGTGATGAGATGGGCCATCTCGCCCGTCTCGCAGAATACCGAGCGGCTGACGACGCCGACCTTGGAATGATCGGCGAGGATGATCGTGCGGGCGGAGTTGCGCACCATGGCGCGGGCGATCTCGGCGCCGTGCAGGAAGTAGTTCATCGCGCCCATCGTGGCGTCGACGCCCCAGGGGGCGAGCAGGGCGAGATCGGCGCGGTAGCGCTGGATGTCGTTGATCGTCGCCTCGCCATAGGTCTCCATCGGGTCCTGCTTGACATTGCCGGCGAGCAGGATGACGCGGGTGCCGCGCGAAAGCTCGCCCGGCCGCTCGGTCAACTGGCTGGCGACGTCGACGGAATTGGTGAGTATGGTGAGATTGGTGAGGCCCGTCGGGCCGGCCAGCGCCTCGGCCATGGTCGAGCTCGTCGAGCCGGCATCCATGAAGATCGTCTGGCCGCTTTCCAGATAGCCGAGCGCGGTGGCGCAGATCGTGCGCTTCTCCTGCAGGCGCAGCGTGATGCGCACGCCGAAGGTGGTGTCCTCGCGGGCGGCCATCGGAATGGCGCCGCCGCGCACCCGGCGCAGCTCGCCGGCCACCTCCATCTCCATCAGGTCGCGGCGGATCGTCTCGCGCGAGACGCCGAAATCCTCGACGATGCGGTCGATCGACACCTGGCCGTAGGCCGCAAGCAGCGACCGGATCTTCTGCTGGCGCTCTTCCTGCCACATGGCGGGGCCTCCTCTGCTGCTTCCTTGATAGGCGACGCCTCGCCTTGCCACAAGCGCCATATTGTTTGCCGCATAAAAACTCACTTTGCCAACTAAAACACATATTGCCACATCGGCGAAATCCATGTAGGTAGATAGGCAGGCCGGAAATGGCCCAGCCAAACCCTTCAATCGGTCGGAAGCACAGCCGGCGCGTCGACCCGCATGCAGATCGCGGGAGCGACGGCGGCTGCCCGAGGACCGGGAAAGCGTCGAAGACAGGATGACCACCGCCGCCCCCATCGATGACCGGCATGTCGCCTTCGCCGTGGAACTGGCGGAGATCGCCCGCACCGTGCTGCGCGAGAACGACATGGCGCGCGTCGACGTCTCCGTGAAGCCGGACCGCAGCCTCGTCACGGCCATGGACATCCTCATCGAGGACCGGCTGCGCGAGAGGATCGCCGCGCGCTATCCCGAACACGGCATCATCGGCGAGGAGCGCGACTGGGTGCGCCCCGGCAGCGAGCATGTCTGGGTGCTCGATCCGATCGACGGCACGACGGCCTTCATCGCCGGCATGCCGGTCTACGGCACGCTGATCGCGCTGGCCGTCGGCGGCGTGCCGCGCCTCGGCATCATCGACATCCCCGCCATCGATTCGCGCTGGGTCGGCGCCGAGGGCCGGCAGACGACGCGCAACGGCCGGGAGGTGCGCGTGCGCGCCTGCCCGGCGCTGCCACAGGCGATCATGACCAACAGCAACCAGGACTACCTCGCCCCCGCCGAGCGCCCGGCGCTCGACCGGCTGCGCGCCGCCACCAGCGCGCGCGTCTATGGCGGGGCGAGCCTCAATTACGGCCTGCTCGCCGACGGGCGCACCGACCTTGCGCTCGACGGCGGCCAGAAGGTCTTCGACTTCGCGCCCTTCAGGCCCGTCGTCGAGGGGGCGGGCGGCATCGTCACCGACTGGGCCGGCGCGCCGCTGACGCTGGAAAGCTCCGGCCAGCTCCTCGGCGCCGGCGACGCCCGGGTGCATCGCCAGGCGCTCGACCTGATCGCCGATCTCAAGGCCAACGCATAGCCGCAAGCACGAAGAAGGGGGAACCCATGGGCATAGCGATATCCAACCTCTCGGTGAAATACGGGGCAGAGACCGTCATTTCCGGCCTCTCCCTCGATATTCCCGAAGGATGCTTCTTCACCCTGCTGGGGCCGTCCGGCTGCGGCAAGACCACGCTGCTGCGCACCATCGCCGGCTTCGCCCCGGCGAGCGCCGGCCATATCCGCTTCAGCGGGCGGGACGTCACCGAGCTGCCGCCGCACAAGCGCGCCATCGGCATGGTCTTCCAGGACTACGCCCTCTTCCCCGACAAGACGGTGGCCGACAACGTCGCCTACGGCCTTCGCGCCCGCGGCGAGAAGGGCCCCGGCGTGGAGCAGAAGGTGAAGGCCGCGCTGGAGCGCGTCGGCCTCGGCCATCTGCTGTCGCGGCATCCCGCCGCGCTTTCCGGCGGCCAGCGCCAGCGCGTGGCGCTCGCCCGCGCCCTCGTCATCAAGCCGGCCGTGCTTTTGATGGACGAGCCGCTCTCCAATCTCGACGCCAAGCTGCGCGTGCAGATCCGCGAGACGATCATCGAATTGCAGCGCGAGGCGAACATCACCACGGTCTTCGTCACGCACGACCAGGAGGAGGCCCTGTCCATGTCCGACCTGATCGGCGTGATGAACAAGGGCAAGGTCGAGCAGCTCGGCACGCCGCAGGAGATCTACGCCACGCCGCGCACCGGCTATGTCGCCGATTTCGTCGGCGCAGCCAACCGCACCGAGGTCGCCATCCGCCCGGCGAGCGCCGGCCTCGTCGAGGTCGAGGTCGCCGGCAGCCGCATCGTGGCGACCGACGCGCTGGACGGCCCGGCCGAACGGGGCCTGCTCGTGCTGCGCCCGGAGGACCTGAAGATCTCCGCCGCGCCCGCCGAGGGCCGCCAGTCGCTGCCCGCGACCATCCGCGGCCGGCAATATCTCGGCGCGCGCACCAGCTACAGCGTCGAATGCGCCGGCGGCCTCGTGCTCAATGCCGAGATGCACGGCGCGGGCCACGACGCCTTCCTGCCCGGCGCCAGCGTCCATCTCGGCTTCGATCCGGCGGCGGCACGGGTGATCCGCTCATGACCCGCGCCGATCTCCGCTCCCCCTGGCCCTGGCTGTCGATCCTCGCGCTGGCGCTGCTCGCCGTCTTCGTGCTCTATCCGCTGCTCTACATCTTCACGGCGAGCTTCCTCGGCGAGGGCCGCTCGGGCTGGCTGCAGCTCGTCGAGGACACGCGCAGCCTCGCCGCCATCCGCAACACGCTGGTGCTGGCCACCGTCGTCACGCTGTTCTCCACGCTGATCGGCGTGCCGCTCGCCTATGTCTCGGCGCGCTACCGCTTCCGCGGCAAGCTCTTCATCACGCTGCTGCCGCTGATCACCCTCGTCATCCCGGAAGTGGTGACGGCGCAGACCTGGCTGATGATCCTCGGCAACAACGGCGTCATCACCCGCTTCTTCAAGGGCTACGGCATCATCCTGCCGAGCTTCTACGGCTGGTTCGGCCTCATCACCTCGATGAGCTTCATCTACTACACCTATGTCTATATCGGCACCGTGGCCGCCATCGGCAAGTTCGACGCCCAACTGGAAGAAGCCGCCCAGAGCCTCGGCACGGCGCCGGTGCGCTCGCGCATCCATGTGATGCTGCCGGTCATCCTGCCGGCGATCCTCGCCTCGGCGCTGCTCGTCTTCACCATGGTCGTCGGCAATTTCGCGATCTCGATGATCCTCGGCCACAATGTCCCGCTGCTCTCCATCGCCATCTACCAGGCGGCGGTGTCGGAGGGCGTCAGCAACCTCACCATGCAGAGCACGCTCGCCAGCACCTCGGTGCTGATCGTCATGGCCGTGCTGTTCCTCAACCGGCGGGTCATCGCCCGCGGCCGCTACGAGATCGTGCAGGGCCGCGGCGCCAAGCCCCAGCCGCTGAAGGGCGGGCAGGGCGTGCTGGTCAGCCTTGCCGCCGGCTTCGTCGTCGCCGTCTCGCTGCTGCCGCTCGTCACCATCGCGGTCGGCGCCTTCACGGTGTCGCGCGGGCCGGTGCTGCGCTGGGGCGACTGGACGCTCGACAACATGGCGCGCGTCTTCATCACCGCGCCGGGGCCGCTGGTCAACTCGATCCTCTATGCCGGCATCGCCACCTTCATCTCGGTCGCCTTCTCGACGATGGTCAGCTACCTCGTCGTCAAGAAGCCGAACCTGATCACGCCGCTGATCGACTATGTCTCGGCCGTGCCGCTGGCGCTGTCGGGCACGGTGCTCGGCGTCGGCCTGCTCGCCTCGTTCAACAGCGGCTTCCTGGCGCTGACCGGCACCTCGACGATCATCGTGCTCGCCTATGTCATCCGCCGCATGCCCTTCGGCATGCGCAACGGGCAGGCGATCCTGCACAATATCCCCAACTCGATCGAGGAGGCGTCGATCAGCCTCGGCTCGCCGCCGCTGAGGACCTTCCTGCGCGTCGTGCTGCCGATGATGCTGCCGGCCGTCGCCTCCGCCGCGATCCTGACCTGGACGACCACCGTCTCGGAGCTGTCCGCCTCGCTGCTGGTCTATTCCGGTGGCCGCGAGACCCTGCCGATCCAGATTTTCCGGCTGATCGATTCCGGCCTGATGGCCTATGCCTCGGCCTATGGCCTGGTGCTGGTCGCCGTGATCCTCGTGCCGGTCGTCGTCGCCACCACCGTGTTCAAGGTCGACCTGTTCGCCTCGAAATGACACTGCAAAACCAAAGGGAGGAACTGCCATGAAGAGACTTGCCGCAACCACGCTGCTGCTGACCGGCCTTGCCGCCGGCGCCAGCGCCGCCGATCCGGTGATCTACACCACCAATCCGGTGCCGGCCGTCGAGGCCGTGCAGGCGATCATCAAGGAGAAGACCGGGCTGACGACCGGCGTCATCACCGGCGGCAGCGGCGTGCTACTGCGCCGCATCGAGGCCGAGAAGGCCGCCCCGCAGGGCGACGTCTTCTGGTCCTCCTCGGCCAACACGATGGGCGCCTTCAAGGAAGTGCTCGAACCCTATGCCTCGCCGGAGCTCGAGGCCGTGCCGGCGGACCTGCGCGTCGCCGAGGACTATTTCCAGCCGGCCAACGTCCATGTCGTCACGCTGATGGTCAATACCGACCAGCTCGGCGACGTCCCCGCGCCGACCGACTGGAAGGACCTCGCCGATCCGGTCTGGAAGGGCCGCATCATCCTCGCCGATCCGGCCAACAGCTCGACGGGCTACACGATCGTCTGGGGCCTGTCCAAGCTGCTCGACGCGGAGACCTACAAGGCGGTCGTCGCCAATCTCGTCGTCTCCTCCTCGTCCTCGGCAGTGCCGAAGGGCGTGGCGATGGGCGAATATGCCGCCGGCATCACCTTCGAGACGAACAGCTACAGCTATGTCGACGGCGGCCAGACGGAAATCAGCATCGTCTACCCGTCCTCGGGCACCTTCACGACGCCGGAATATTCCGCCCTCATCAAGGGCGCGCCGGCCGGCGAGGATGCGAAGAAGGCCATCGACGCGCTGCTCTCCAAGGACGCGCAGATCGAGCTGCTGAAGGTCGCCTTCCGCCGCCCGAGCCGCAGCGACATCCAGGTCTCCGACTATGTCAAGCTGCCCGAGCTCTCCTCGATCAAGGTCTTCAAGATCGACGAGGACGAGGCGGCCGCCAACCGCGAGGCCTTCCTCGCCGAATGGGCCAGCCTGCCGACGGCCGGCTCGAGCGAATAACCGTCGTCCCGCGCGGGCAGGCGGGTAAAGGTCCGCGCTTCGAGCGCCGGCCTGCCCGCGGGCCGGGCGGCGTGCGGGCTTCTCCGGCCCGCACGCCTTTTCGCCGGCCAGATGCCGCCTCAGATACCGCCCATGCAGAGATATTTCATCTCCAGATAGTCCTCCAGCCCATGGCGCGAGCCCTCGCGGCCCATGCCGGACTGCTTGACGCCGCCGAACGGGGCGGCCTCGGAGGACATGCGCCCGGTATTGATGCCGACCATGCCGTATTCCAGCGCCTCGGCCACCCGCCAGACCCGGCTGAGATTGGAGGCGTAGAAATAGGCGGCGAGGCCGTAGATCGTGTCGTTCGCCTCGCGCACCACCTGGTCGGCGTCGGTGAAGCGGATGATCGGCGCGAGCGGCCCGAACGTCTCCTCCTGCGCCACGCGCATGGCGCGGGTGACGCCGGTCAGCACGGTCGGCGCGAAGAAGGTGCCGGCCCCGTCGATGCGCCGGCCGCCGCAGCGGATGCTGCCGCCCCGCGCCAGCGCGTCGGCGACATGCGCCTCGATCTTGGCGAGCGCCCGCGTGTCGATCAGCGGGCCGATGGCGACGTCGGCATCGAAGCCGCCGCCGACGGAGAGCGCCGCGACGCGCGCCGTGAACTTCTCGGCGAATTCGTCGTGCACGCCGGCCTGCACATAGAGCCGGTTCGCCGACACGCAGGTCTGGCCGGCATTGCGGAACTTCGCCTGGACCGCCCCCTCCACGGCGGCGTCGACATCGGCGTCGTCGAAGACGATGAAGGGGGCGTTGCCGCCGAGCTCCAGGCTGAGCTTCTTCACCTGGTCGGCGCATTGCCGCATCAGCAGACGCCCCACCTCCGTCGAGCCGGTGAAGCTGATCTTGCGCACCGTCGCGTTGGCGCAGAGCTCCCGCCCGATGGCGTCGCCCTCGGCGGCATAGACGAGGTTGACGACGCCCGGCGGGAAGCCGGCGCGGCCGGCGAGCGCCACCATCGCGCCGGCCACCAGCGGCGTCTGCTCGGCCGGCTTGAGGACCACCGTGCAGCCGGCCGCGAGCGCCGGCGAGATCTTGCGCGCCACCATCGAGGCGGGGAAGTTCCAGGGCGTGATGGCGCCCACCACGCCGATCGGCTGCTTGATGACGATCATCCGCCGGTCGCGCGAGGGGGCGGGGATCGTCTCGCCATAGACCCGGTTGGCCTCCTCGGCATACCATTGCAGATAGGCCGCCGCATGCTGCACCTCGGACCGCGCCTCGGCGAGCGGCTTGCCCATCTCGGCGGTCAGGATGGCCGAGAGGTCGTCCATGTGGCGCAGGATCAGCTCGTGCCAGCGCCAGAGCGTGTCGGAGCGCTCGCGCGCCGTCAGCGCCGCCCATTCGCCCTGCGCCTCGCCGGCCCGCGCGATGGCCGCGCGCGCCTGCGCCGCGTCCATGTCGGGGATTTCGGCGAGAAGCGCGCCGGTGGCGGGGTCGAGCACCGGGAATGTCGGCGTGTCCGGGGGCAGGCCGAGCCAGGCGGGATCGGCGATCGCCGCGAACGGCGCCGGATCCTTCAGGCGGCGGGTGAGGGTATGCGACAGGGCCATGCGGTGTCCTCCCGGTGAGACTCCCTTCCGATGCAATAGGCGAGCCGGCGGCCGCCCGCAATCGGCTTGAAGGGCGGCGCGGACGGCAAATGCTTGTGCTCGGCCGGCGCATCGTGGCATTAGGGGGGCCAATGCGGAGACTGCGCATGCGCAAAGATGGATCGGCCGGACGGCCTTGGACGATATCGGCGATGACCGCGGCGCTGCTGCTGCTATGGACGCCGGCCCACGCCACGCCCGTGCTGGTGGTGGACGCCGACAGCCGGCAGGTGCTCTATCAGGAGGAGGCCGGCGCGCCGTGGTATCCGGCCTCGACGGCCAAGCTGATGACGGCCCTCGTCACCTTCGAGGCGCTGCGCGCCGGGGAGGTGAGCCTCACCACCCCCGTCACCATGACGCGCAACGCCACCAAGCAGGCCTTCCTCGAATCCGGCCTTGCCTTCGGCCGGGCGATGACGCTGGAGGACGCGCTCTTCGCCACCGTCACGGCCTCGGCGAACGACGTCGCGGTGGCGCTGGCCGAGACGGTGGCCGCCGACGAGGCGACCTTCGTGCGCCGCATGAACGAGGCCGCCGCCCGCCTCGGGCTGACCGGCACGCATTTCTCCAACCCGAACGGCCTGTTCGACCGCGGGACCTATACGACGGCGCGGGACCTCGCGATCCTCGGCATGGCGGTGGACCGCGCGTTCCCCGAATACCGCCGCTTCTTCCTGGCGACGGCCGTGACGATCGACGGCAAGGAGATCAAGTCGAACAACCTGCTGCTGACCCGCTTTCCCGGCACGGTCGGCATGAAGACCGGCTTCCTCTGCGCCTCCGGGCGCAATTTCGTCGGGCTCGCCGAGCGCGGCGACCGGCGCGTGATGGTGGTGCTGCTCGGCGCGACGACGGAGCGCGAGCGCAACGAGCGCTCGGCGCAATATCTGACGCAGGCCTTCGAGGGCCGCCTTGCCGCCGCCGGACCGGTGGAGAGCCTGGAGAACCGCGCCGACATCGCCCCGCAGGACATGCGCATCAGCCTGTGCACCGACAAGAGCGCCGCCTACGAGGCGAGCCGCGACGCGCTCTACCCGATGGGCCTGCCGGGGCACGAGAGCTACCTGCAGGAGGCGGTGCCGGGCAGCGTCCACGCGATCCGCACCTGGGCGGACGACCGGGCGGTGGACGTGCCGATCCCGGCGCGCCGGCCCTCGTGAACCGCGGCGCAAGCGGAAAGAAGGCTTGATGATCGTTTCCGAATACACCATTCCGGGCCTCCATGTGCGCGACCATGCCGTGACCGTGCCGCTCGACTGGGCCGATCCCGGCGGCAGGACCATCGGCCTGTTCGCCCGCGAGGTGGTCGATCCGGCCCGCAGGGACGAGGCGCTGCCGCTGCTCTGCTTCCTGCAGGGCGGGCCGGGCGGCAAGTCGCCGCGTCCGACGCGGAGCAGCCCGTCCTGGCTCTCCGCCGCGCTGAAGACCCATCGCGTCATCCTGCCCGACCAGCGCGGCACCGGCCGCTCCACCCCCGTCGACGCGGCGGCCATCGCCGGTTTCGACGGCGCGGCCGGGGCCGACTACCTCGCCTGTTTCCGCGCCGATTCCATCGTCCAGGACCTCGAGCACCTGCGCAAGTCCGTCTTCGGCGGCGCGCGCTGGCAGACGCTCGGCCAGAGCTACGGCGGCTTCCTGACGCTGACCTATCTCAGCCGCGCGCCGGAGGGGCTTTCGGCCTGCTATGTCGCGGGCGGCCTGCCGGGCCTCGATCCCTCGGCCGAGGCGGTCTACCGCCGCACCTATCCGCGCGTGCGCGGCAAGAACGAGCTGTTCTACCGGCGCTATCCGGGCGACAGGGCGCTGATCGCCCGGATCGCCGATCTGCTCGATGCCGAATGCGTGCGGCTGCCCGACGGCGACCGGCTGACGGTGCGCCGCTTCCAGAGCCTCGGCCTCGATTTCGGCATGGGGCCGGGCTTCGAGACCGTCCACTGGCTGCTCGACGAGGCCTTCGCCGCGCCGGACCGCCTGTCGGACACGTTCCTCGCCGCGCTGATGCACCAGACGGCCTATGCCGGCAACCCGCTCTTCGCGGCGATCCACGAGGCGATTTACGGCGAGGGCGAGGGGGCGACCGGCTGGGCCGCCGCGCGGCTGCTCGGCGAATTTCCGGAATTCGACGCGGCGGCGCGGCCGCTGCTCTTCACCGGCGAGATGATCTATCCGTGGATGTTCGAGGAGATCGCGCTGCTGCGGCCGTTCCGCGCCGCCGCCGAGGCGCTCGCCCGCCGCCCGCGCCACGGCCGCCTCTACGACAGGGCCCGCCTTGCGGAAAACGCCGTGCCGGTCGCGGCGGTCGTCTACCATGACGACATGTATGTCGATGCCGGCCTGTCGCTGGAGACCGCCCGCAGCCTTGGCAATGCCGACGTCTGGATCACCAACGAATTCGAGCACGACGGCATCCGCCAGTCCGGCGCGGTGTTCGACCGGCTCGTCGCGATGGTCGCCGACAGGGGCGGGCCGCTGAAGGGATAGTTTGCTTTACCGCATTGTCCGACGCCGAAGCGATGCCGCTTCGGCTGGAAATGCTTTAGCGCACGAAGATCAGCCCCATGCCGACGATGACGAGGGCCGCGCCGGCCCAGGCGCCGGCGGCCGGCCGCTCGCCGGTCCTCAGCCACAGCATGGGCAGGATCAGCGCCGGGGAGGTGGCCGAGAGCGTCGAGACGATGCCGACCTTGCCGCCCGACAGCGCGAAGAGCAGCAGCGTCATGCCCATGGCGAGCGCCAGGATGCCGGTCAGCGCCGTCATGGCCGCCACCGCCGGCGTCAGCGGCCCCTTCGGCTTGACGGAGGCGATGGGGAGCTGGATCAGCACGCTGAGGCAGAAGGCCGCGACGCCGACGCGCAGCAGCGAGGCGAGGAACGGATCGATGCCGGTGGCCATGACCGGTCGGGCGATGATCGAGCCGACGGCCTGCCCCGTGGCCGCGCCGATGCCGAGCAGCACGCCGATCCACAGCGGCCCCTTGACCGCCTCCCATTGATGCATTTGCGCCCGGCGCTTGCCGAAGACGATGGCGAGCACCACGCCGGCCGCCGTCACGGCGATGCCCAGCACGGCGAGGGCCGGCAGCGTCTCGCCCAGCGCCAGCCAGCCGAGCAGGGCGGCGATCGGCGCGTTGAGGGCGAAGAGGATGCCGGAGCGGCGCGGGCCGAGGCGGTTGAGCGTGGCGAAGAGCAGCGTGTCGCCGATGAAGATGCCGATCAGGCCGGAAAGCAGCAGCGGCCCGGCATTGTCCATGTCCAGCGCGCGCCACGCGCCGGTATACAGCACATAGAGCGCCAGGAGCCCGGTGACGAAGACCTGGCGCGCCCGGTTGAAGGCGAGGGCGCCGAGATGGCCGGCCGGCCCGGCCGAGATCAGCCCCGTCAGGGCCCAGCAGGTCGCCGCGCCGAGCGCCGCAAGTTCATGGATTGGCATCGTCTTCCGATCGCTGGTGAGGTCCGGCGAAACGTTTTCGCCGGGCCTGTTAAAGCGCGATCCGGCCGCTTTCGTCCAGAGGCGCGCCGCGGTCATCAACAGGTGGGCCGGGCGATCGTCGAAGAATTGACGGAAAATTGTCGACAAATTAGTTGACAATCTGCGCTGACCCCTGAATATGGCGGCAGGGCAGGCGACCTCACCTGGGAGGACTGAGGATGCGCGGACATGCCGTCGATCGCGCCCGCTCATCGCGCCCGCCCCCGCGCGGGTTCCGCTCAGCCCTGCCCACCTGAAGAGGCTCCTATGCTGGTCTTCATCATCGGCCGCGTCGCCAATGCCATCATGGTCATGCTGGCGGTCGCCATGCTGGCCTTCATGATCTTCCGCCTCGCCGGCGATCCCGTCGAGCTCATGGTCACCGAGCAGACGACGCAGGCCGACCGCGACGCCCTCCGCGAGCGGCTGGGCCTCAACGACGGCGTTCTCACGCAGTTCGCGCGCTTCGTCGGCGATGCGGCGCAGGGCGATTTCGGCATCTCCTACCGCAACGGCCAGGACGTGCTGACGCTGATCGGCGAGCGCTTCCCGGCGACGCTGGAGCTGGTGCTGGTGGCCACGCTCATCTCGCTGGTCTTCGGCCTGCCGCTCGGCGTGCTCACCGCCATCAAGCGCGGGCGATGGTACACGGAATCGCTGCAGTTCCTCTCCATCGTCGGCGTGTCGCTGCCGAGCTTCGTCGTCGGCATCCTGCTGATCCTGGTGTTCTCGGTCATGCTCGGCATCGCGCCGTCCTTCGGCCGCGGCGAGGTGGTCCAGCTCGGCTGGTGGTCGACGGGCCTGCTGACGCCCTCGGGCCGCGCCGCGCTGATCCTGCCGGCGGTCTCGCTGTCGCTCTACCAGATCACGCTGATCATGCGCCTGGTGCGCGCCGAGATGCTGGAGGTGCTGCGCTCGGACTATGTGAAATTCGCCCGCGCGAGGGGCATTCCGCGCTGGCGCATCTATTTCCGCCACGCGCTGCGCAACTGTCTGATGCCCGTCGTCACCATGACGGCGATGAATGTCGGCTCGCTGATCGCCTTCGCGCTGATCACCGAGACGGTCTTCCAGTGGCCGGGCATGGGCATGCTGTTCATCCAGGCCGTCACCTTCCTCGATATCCCGGTGATGGCGGCCTATCTCTGCATCATTTCCTTCATCTTCGTCGCGCTCAACACGCTGGTCGACATCACCTATGCGGTGATCGACCCGCGCCTGCGCAGCGCGCATTGACAGCGGAGGCTGGCCGATGACCTTGCCCGTTACCAAACCCGCCGCCGCTCGCCCCGGCCTTGTCAGGCGCATCCGCGAGAGCGACGGCTGGTGGTCCTTCACCCACAGCAAGTCGGCGATGATCGCCGCCGTGATCCTCGCCGTGCTGGTCTTCGCCGCCGTCTTCGCGCCGCTGATCGCGCCGCAGGATCCCTATGACGCGGCCCAGCTCGACATGTGGAAGGCCGAGCTGCCGCCGATCTGGCAGGAGGGCGGCGAGATGCCCTACCTGATCGGCACGGACACCCAGGGCCGCGACCTGCTGTCGGCCATCCTCTACGGCACGCGCATCTCCATCGTCATCGGCCTGTGCTCGGTGGCGCTGTCGCTGCTGATCGGCATGACGGCGGGCCTCGTCGCCGGCTTCTTCGGCGGCATCGCCGACAACGTGCTGATGCGCCTCGGCGACATCACCCTGTCGATCCCGACCATCCTGATCGCCATCCTCGTCTCGACCGTCGTGCGCCAGCTCCTGCCGGCGGAGCTGCGCGAGATCGGCGCGGCGGCCGTGCTGGTCTTCGCCATCGCGCTGTCGTCCTGGGTGCAATATGCCCGCACCGTGCGCGCCCAGACGATCGTGGAGCGCAACAAGGAATATGTGCAGGCCGCAAGGCTGCTCAAGGTTCCGGCCCGGCGCATCCTCGCCCGCCATATCCTGCCCAACACGCTGACGCCGGTGCTGGTCGCCGCCACGCTGAATTTCGGCATGGCGATCCTGACCGAGGCGACGCTGTCCTTCCTCGGCATCGGCATGCCGCCCGGCCAGCCGTCGCTCGGAACGCTGATCCGCATCGGCAACCAGTTCCTGTTCTCCGGTTCCTGGTGGATCGTTCTCTTCCCGGTGATCCAGCTCTGCCTGCTCGTCGTCGTCGTCAACATCCTCGGCGACTGGCTGCGCGACCTGCTCAATCCCAAACTGAGGTAAGCCTGCATGACCAGTCTCCTTATCCGCGACGTTCGCCCCCATGGCGGCGAGAATTGCGATATCCTGATCCGCGACGGGCGGATCGCCGGCCTCGGCCGCTTCGAGGCGGAGCCCGGCATGCAGGTCGAGGACGGCAAGGGCGCCATCGCCGTTCCCGGCCTGATCGACGCGCACACCCATCTCGACAAGACCACCTGGGGCATGCCCTGGCACGAGAACAACCGCCGCGCCGTGCTGCGCGAGCGCATCGATTTCGAGCGCGACAACCGCATCGAGATCGGCATCGACCCGCACCGCCAGTCGATGCGCCATGCCATCGGCCTCGCCGCGCACGGCGCGACCCATATCCGCAGCCATGTCGACATCGACCCGCGCCACGGGCTGGCGCTCGTCGACGGCGTCATGCAGACCCGCGAGAAGCTGAAGGGCGTCATCGACATCGAGATCGTCGCCTTCCCGCAATCGGGCCTGATGGTCATGCCCGGCACGCTGGAGCTGCTCGACGAGGCGCTTTCCCAGGGCTGCGAGGTCCTCGGCGGCATCGACCCCTGCGGCATCGACCGCGACCCCAAGGGCCAGCTCGACGCGATCTTCGCGCTCGCCGTCAGGCACCAGTGCCCGATCGACATCCACCTGCACGAGGCGGGCGAGCTCGGCGCCTTCACCATGGAGCTGATGTTCGAGCGCATCCGCGCCAACGGCATGCAGGGCAAGGTCGCCATCAGCCACGCCTTCGCGCTCGGCATGAACGACTATCTGCGCGTCGGCCAGTTGATCGACGAGCTCGCCGCGCTCGACGTCGCCATCGTGACGACCGGCGCGCCCTCGGCCACCGTGCCCTCCATCATGCGGCTCAAGCAGGCGGGCGTGCGCGTCGGCGCGGGCTGCGACGGCATCCGCGACACCTGGGGCCCGTGGGGCCAGCCCGACATGCTCGACCGCGCCAAGGTGGTGGGCATGAAGAACGGCCTGCGCTCGGACATCGATCTTGCCCATGTGCTGCACATCGTCTCGCAGGGCGGGGCGGATGTGATGCGCATCGAGGGCTACGGCCTCGCCGAAGGCTGCGCCGCCGACCTGACGCTGCTGACGGGCGAGACGCTGGCCCATGCGGTGGTGGAAGTCGCGCCGCGCCCGCTGGTCGTCAAGGGCGGCCGCGTCACGGCCCGCAACGGCAAGGCCACGGTGGAAATGCCATGACAAGACAGGTTCTCGACACGCTCGCACTGGGAAAACGTCCCGATGGGCGCACGCTTCTCACCGCCGCCTGGGTGCTCGGCCACCGCGACGGCGGCCACCGGCTGATCCCGAACGGCGAGGTCGTCATCGAGGGCGGCGAAGTCCTCTATGCCGGCCCGCGCTTCAGCGGCGAGGTCGCCCGGCGCCTCGATTTCGGCGAGGCGCTCATCAGCCCCGGCTTCGTCGACCTCGACGCGCTGTCCGATCTCGACACGACCATCCTCGGCATCGACCATCATCCGGGCTGGGCCAAGGGCCGCGTCTGGCCGCGGCACTATGTCGAGGCTGGCCCCTACGAGATGTATTCGCAGGAGGAGCTGGCCTTCCAGAAGCGCTTCGCCTTCGGCCAGCTCCTGCTCAACGGCATCACCACCGCCGCGCCCATCGCCTCGCTGTTCTACCGCGAATGGGGCGAGACGGTCGCCGAGTTCGACGCGGCGGCGGATGCGGCCGGCGATCTCGGCCTGCGCGTCTATCTCAGCCCCGCCTATCGCGCCGGCGGCATGGTGCTGGAGGAACCGGGCCGCATGGAGGCGGTGTTCGACGAGGCGCGCGGCCTTGCCGGCCTGCGCGACGCGGTCGACTATATCGGCCGGCAGACCGGACGCCACGGCGACCTCGTGCGCGGCCTGCTCGCGCCCGACCGGGTGGAGACCTGCACGGAAGAGCTGCTGCGCCGGACACAGGCCGCGGCCGCAGAGCTCGGCTGCAAGATCCGCCTGCACATGGCGCAGGGCGCGATGGAGGTCGAGACGGTGCGCAGGCTGCACGGCACGACCGCCCCGGTCTGGCTGGCGCGCGCCGGCCTTCTCAACGACCGCCTGATCGCCCCGCACGCCACCAACGCCACCGAGGAAGACCTCGGGCTCTATGCCGGGAACGGCGTGTCCATCGTGCATTGCCCGCTGGTCTCGGCGCGCGGCGGCAGCGCGCTCGATTCCTTCTCCAAGTGCCGGGCGCGCGGCATCAACATCGCCATGGGCACCGACACGACGCCGCCGGACATGCTGATGAACCTGCTCGTCGGCCTCATCACCTGCCGCATCGGCGACCGCGCCCCCGACCGGGTGCGCAGCGCCGACCTGTTCGACGCCGCGACCCTCGGCGGGGCGAGGGCCCTCGGCCGCGACGATCTCGGCAAGCTTACGCCCGGCGCGCGCGCCGACATCGCGGTCTTCGGCCTCGACGACGTCGCCATGGCCCCGTCGATCGACCCGATCACCACGCTGGTGACGGGCGGCTCGGGCAAGGTCACGCAAACCGTCTTCGTCGACGGGCGCCTGTCGATGCGCTTCGGCGAGGTCGCCGGCATCGACATGAAGGCCGCCCGCGCCCGCGCCCAGCGCCAGTACGACGGGCTCGTCGCCAGATATCCGGAACGGAGCTGGGGCAACCCGCCGGTTTCCGAGATCTTCCCGCCCAGCTACCCGATAGAGGTCGACGACAATGGCTGAAGCCGAGACGGCAGTGCTTGACGTGCGCAACCTGAAGGTCGAGTTCCCCGGCCGCCGCGGGGTCGCCACCGCGCTCTCCGAGGTGAGCCTGTCGATCCGGCCCGGCGAGATCCTCGGCGTGGTCGGCGAATCCGGCGCGGGCAAGTCGATGACGGGCCTGGCGATCCAGGGCCTGCTGGAGCGCCCCGGCCGCATCGCCGACGGCGAGATCTGGCTCGGCGAGCGCCGCATCGACCAGCTCAGCGACCGCGAGATGGAGACGATCCGCGGCCGGGAGATCGGCGCGATCTTCCAGGACCCGCTGACCTCGCTCAATCCGCTCTTCACCGTGGGCGCGCAGCTCACCGAGACCATCCGCCAGCATCTTGGCATGGGCAGGGCGGAGGCGAAGGCCCGGGCGATCTCCCTGCTCAAGGATGTCGGCATCCCCTCGCCGGAGGAGCGCTTCGCGCAATATCCGCACCAGTTCTCCGGCGGCATGCGCCAGCGCGTGGTCATCGCGCTCGCGCTGGCGGCCTCGCCGAAGCTGATCATCGCCGACGAGCCGACCACGGCGCTCGACGTGTCGATCCAGGCGCAGATCACCTCGCTGCTGCGCAGATTGTGCAAGGAGAAGCGGACGGCGGTGATGCTGGTCACGCACGACATGGGCGTCATCGCCGAGGCCGCCGACCGCATCGCGGTGATGTATGCCGGCCGCCTCGTCGAGATCGGCCCGGTCGCCGAGGTGCTGCACGCGCCGCGGCATCCCTATACGCGCGGCCTGATGGCCTCCATCCCGGCGCTCGGCGCGCGCGTCGAGCGGCTCAACCAGATCGACGGCTCCATGCCGCGGCTCGACGCCATTCCGGACGGCTGCGCCTTCAACCCGCGCTGCAAGGACGCCGGCCCGCGCTGTCTGCGCGAGCGGCCGGGCCTCATGCCGGCCGGCGCCGGGGCGAGCGCATGCTGGATCAACGCAGGAGGAACCGCATGACCGCGACCATCCCGGACAAGGCGCCGGCGCTCAGCGTCAAGGGGCTGGTGAAGCGGTTCGACGTCTCCGCGCCGTGGCTGAACCGTGTCGTCGAGCGCAAGCCGCGCCAGTATCTCCAGGCCGTCAACGACATCGCCTTCGAGGTGCCGCTGGGCGGCTGCCTGTCGCTCGTCGGCGAAAGCGGCTGCGGCAAGTCCACCGTCGCCCGGCTGGTGACGGGCCTCTACCGGCCCAATGCCGGCGAGATGCGCTTTGCGCCCGGCGAGGACGGCAGGCCGCTGGCGGCCCAGATGATCTTCCAGGATCCCTATGCCTCGCTCAATCCGCGCTGGCGGGTGAAGAACATCGTCGCCGAGCCGATCCGCGAGCTGAAGCTGCGGAAAACCCCGGCGGAGGTCGAGGCGCGCGTGGTAGAACTCCTGAAGACCGTCGGCCTCTCGGCCTCGGACGGCGAGAAGTTCCCGCACGAATTCTCCGGCGGCCAGCGCCAGCGCATATCGATCGCCCGGGCGCTGGCCGGCGAGCCGCGCTTCCTCGTCTGCGACGAGCCGACCTCGGCGCTCGACGTGTCCGTGCAGGCGCAGGTCTTGAACCTGATGCGCAAGCTACAGGACGAGTTCGGCCTGACCTATCTCTTCATCAGCCACGACATGAGCGTGGTGCGCCACATGTCGGACCGCATCGCGGTGATGTATCTCGGCCGCATCGTCGAGGAGGGCGAGACGGAGGCGCTGTTCGCGCGCCCGCGCCATCCCTATACGCAGCTTCTGCTGCAGACGATCCCCAATATCGAGAAGCCGCACCGCGACCGGGTCGTGGCGGTCGGCGAGGTGCCGAGCCCGCTGAGGCCGCCGTCGGGCTGCGCCTTCCATCCGCGCTGCCCGGTGGCGACGGCGCGCTGCTCGGCCGAGCTGCCGGCGGTGCGCATGCTGGCCGGCGGAACGAAGGTGGCCTGCCACCTCGTTCAGGATGCGTGACCGCGATGCCCGCCGGTCACGCCAGCGCGGTCCTGAGGTCGTGGGAGATGTCGCGCACTTCCCTGAGGTCGAGCTCGGATTCGACATGCTCCAGATGATGCTCCATCAACGCCGCGGCCTTCTCGATATTGCCGTTGGCGATGTGCTCGACGATCTCGTCATGCTCGTCGGGCCCGCAGTTGAACCGGGCCGTCTGGCGGTAGACGGCCGTTATCAGCGAGGTGCGCGAGATGAGGTCGCGCATCATGCCGAACAGGAAGTCGGAGCCGGAGATCTCGGCGAGCAGCAGGTGGAAGCCGCCGGAGAGCTTGATGATGTCGGTGGTCACGTCCTTGGCGTTGGCGACGCGCTCCAGCGCGACATGGTTGCGCAGGCGCGCGACGTCGGCCCTGGAGATGGACGTGCCGATGCGCTCGACCACGCAGGCCTCGACGGAGCGGCGGACGGCGAAGACGTCCCGGGCCTCGTCGACGGACGGCTGGCAGACGAAGGCGCCGCGATTGGGGATGATCGTCACGAGGCCCTCGCGCTCCAGCGCCGCCAGCGCCTGGCGGATGCGGGCGCGGCTGACTTCGAAGATGCCGGCGAGCTGGCCTTCCTTGAGCTGGACGCCGGGGCGCAGCCGGCGCTCGGCGATGGAAAGCCATACCTTCTCGACGATCTGCTGCGTCGAAATGCTTGCTTGCTCGGTCATGACGCAATGCCTCCTGGGAAGGTGGACATTCGTCATGCGTGGTAAAAAGTCAACATCCCTTGCCGTTTTGCTGACAATTGGAAAAGAGATTGTCGACCGGAATGTTCCGGGTTCCATCATGACGGCGCCTAACCCATACGAACACTGAAACAGGATCCGAAAAAGTGCATATCCGTCTGATCAACCCGAATTCGACCGCCTCCATGACCAGCCAGGCGCTGGACAGCGCCCTGCGCGTGGCAAGCGCCGGCACGCAGGTCAGCGCCGTCAACCCGGCGGCAACGCCCGTCAGCATCGAGGGCAGCGCCGACGAGGCGCTGGCCGTGCCCGGCATGCTGGCGGAGATCCGCAAGGGGGAGGGCGAGGGGGTCGACGCCTATGTGATCGCCTGCTTCGACGATCCGGGCCTGCATGCCGCCCGCGAGGTCGCCCGGGGACCGGTCATCGGCATCTGCCAGGCCGCGGTGCAGGTGGCCATGACCATCAGCCGGCGTTTCTCGGTGATCACCACGCTGCCGCGCTCCGTGCCGATCATCGAGGACATGATGCAGGCCTATGGCGCGGGCCATCATTGCCGCGCCGTGCACGCCATCGACCTGCCGGTGCTGGGGCTGGAGGAGGATCCCGAGACGGCCGAGCGCCTGCTGCTCGACGCCATCGCGCATGCCAGGACCGCCGACCGCGCCGAGGCGATCATCCTTGGCTGCGCCGGCATGTCGAGCCTGTGCGACCGGCTGAGCGCGGCGACCGGCCTTCCCGTCATCGACGGCGTGACCGCCGCGCTGAAGCTTGCCGAGGCGCTCGTCGGGGCGGGCTACGCCACCTCGAAGGCCGGCGCCTATGACTTCCCGCGCCTGAAGGGCCCGGCGCTCGCCGATGCCGCCCCGCCGCTGAAGACCGCGCGCGGCTGAGGCCGGGGAGGGGATGCCGGTCCCTCAGGGGACCGGCGGGGCGGGCGGGATGACCGGCTCGTCGAAGGTGCGCTGGAGCCGGCCCCAGGCCGGGCCGTGCATATGCGCGGAAAGGCCGGCCCGCTCGGCCATCGCCCGCGCCTCGCGCTCGCCGAGATCGAGCGCCTGCTCCATGTCCGTCGTCAGCACCCTGCCGCCTTCCATCAGGATCCGGCCATCGACGATGACCGTGTCGACGTCGCTGCCGAGCACCTGCTGGACCAGCCGGTGGACGACCATCCAGTTGGGCGTCAGGTGCGGCCGGCGCATGTCGATGACGGCGATGTCGGCCTTCTTGCCGACCTCCAGCGAGCCGATCTCGTGCGCCATGCCGAGCGCCCGCGCCGCGTCGATGGTGATCATCTCGAACACCTTGCCTGGCGGCAGCAGGTAGCGGTCGTGGTTGTGGAGCAGGTGCTGGGTGTACTGGGCGAGCCGGGCGATCTGGAACATGTCGAAATGGCGGCTCGGCGAGACGCCGTCGGAGGTGATCGCCAGCGGCACGCCCCTGGAGATGATGTCGAGGACCGGCGTGGCGCGGCCGGGCGGGGCATGGGTGACGAAGGTGCCGGTCTCGGCGAGGATGTCGACCTCCTCGTGGGAGATGCCCCAGCAGTGCTGCAGGTGCACGTCGGGGCCGAGCAGGGCGTTCTCCTTGTCCTGGAAGGCCATGCGGATCTGGCCGGCGAAGGCGTCGGAATGGATGCGCACGCCCCATTTGCGCGCCGTCTCGCGCACGCGGCGCGCCTGCATGCGGTCGTTCTCGGTGAGCTTGACCGCCCGGTCCGGCGTCGTGGCGTTGGAGGGGTCGAGCGAGGGAACGATGGTGAAGGGCGTCAGGAACACCTTGATGCGCCCCTCGGCGCTGCCGTCCAACTCCTGGATCGTCGCCTCCGCGCCCTCGATCATCGCCTCGAAGGAGATGTCGCGCCGCTCCGGCGCGCCGCTCTCCCAGCGCGTCACCGGATGCGGCCAGGGAAGGCCGGCCGGGCCGACGCAGACGATGTCGCGAAGGCCGATCTCGCCATAGGCCCTGGCGTGGTTGCTGGCGAAGACCGGGTCGTCGCTGCGCGGCATGGAGGAGATGATGCTGACGCCGGTGGTGACGCCCGCCCGCAGGCGCTCCAGGCCCGAGACCAGGCCGTCGGCATACCAGTAGTCGCGCGTGGCGTAGTGGTAGTAGGTCGGCGTGACGATCTGCATCCACATGGCATTGGTGTCCGACGCCACGCTGCGGATCAGCGCGTGCCCGGCATGGCCATGGGCGTCGATGATGCCGGGGATGATCAGCTTGCCGCGGCAGTCGACGATCCTCTTGCCGGGATGGCGGGGCGCAAGCGCCTGCGTCGTGCCGATGTCGACGATCCGGTCCTTCGAGATCGCGATCGCGCCGTCCTCGATGATGCGCCTTTCGGCGTCCACCGTGACGATGGTTCCGTGCAGCAACAGCAGCTCGCTCATGCGGTTTTCCTCCCTTTCCGCTGGCCGCCGGCCTTGCGGCGGCGCCCGCGACCGGCCTCGGTCGACATGTTTTGCTAGCGATCCGGCCAAAATACGTCAACAATATTGTTGACAATCTTGTCGATCACCCTGATGCTGAACAACAGCAGCGTGATCTGGGAGGTACAATGTCTCGCTTCAGGAAACTCGTTCTCGGCGCGGTCGCCGCCATCGCCATCGCCGCGCCGGCCGGCGCGGAAACCCTGCGCTGGGGCGGACGCGCCGACATCTACTCGCTCGATCCGGATTCGATCGCCTCGACCTCCAACCTGGCCTTCCTCAACCACATCTACGAGGGCCTCGTCCGCTACGACGCGAACTTCAAGGTCGAGCCGGCGCTGGCGACGGAGTGGGAGCTCATCGACAACAAGGTCTGGCGCTTCAAGCTGCGCGAGGGCGTGAAGTTCCACGACGGCGCCGACTTCACCGCCGACGACGTGATCGCCTCGCTCGCCCGCGTCACCGATCCCGCCTCGCCGCTGCGCGGCAACATCCCGCTCTATGTCGGCAGCAAGAAGATCGACGACCACACCGTCGACATCGAGGTCTCCGCGCCGACGTCGCTGTTCCTCAACGACATGACGAACATCTTCATGTTCAGCGCCAAGTGGCTGAAGGACAACAACACCGAGAAGCCGACCGCCGTCGACACCAAGACGGAAGGCTACGCCACCCACAACACCAACGGCACCGGCCCCTTCAAGCTGGAAAGCCGCGTGGCCGACAGCAAGACCGTGCTGCTCGTCAACGACCTGTGGTGGGACGAGAAGAAGCACAATCTCGACCGCATCGAATACCTGCCGATCGCCTCGGCGGCGACGCGCGTGGCCGCGCTGCTGTCGGGCGAGGTGGACCTCGTCGATTCCGCGCCGATCCAGGACCTTCCTCGCCTGGAGGGCTCCGAGGGCCTCACCGTGCTGAAGCGCCAGGAATTCCGCACCGTCTTCCTCGGCTTCAACCGCAAGGAGACGCTGGAGGACGGCCGGCCCAACCCGTTCAACGACGTCAGGGTGCGCGAGGCCGTCGAGGCCGCCATCGACCGCGACCTGATCAACGCCAAGGTGATGCGCGGCCTTGCCCGCCCGTCCGGCTCGCTGATCGCGCCCGAGATCGCCGGCTACGCCGCCTCGCTCGACACCTATGGCAAGGCCGATCCGGAGCGCGCCAGGAAGCTGCTCGCCGAGGCCGGCCAGGAAGGCCTGAAGTTCACCTATATGTGCTCCAACGACGAGAGCATCAACGAGGAGGACTTCTGCGCCGGCATCGCCAACATGTTGAAGCGCGCCGGCTTCGACGTGTCGATCGACATCGCCCCGCGCGCCATCCAGTCGCCCAAGCGCACGCAGGGCAAGGCCGACATGTTCAACCTGAGCTGGGCCAACGAGCCGACGCTCGACGCCTATTCGCTCCTCGCCCAGGTGCTTTCCACCCGGAACGACAAGGTCGGCGTGTCGAACTACGGCGGATGGTCCTATCCCGAGCTCGACAAGCTGGTCGCCCAGTCGGTGGACGAGCCCGACGTCGCCAAGCGCCTGCAGCTCGAGGAGGCCGCCCTCAAGATCGCCAAGGACGACACGATCCTGATCCCGCTGCACCAGCAGCCGATCGCCTGGGCGACGCAGGCCACCGTCAAGAGCGTCGATTTCCGCTCCGACAACAAGCCGCGTCACTGGCTGACGCAGATGAACCCCAAGTAACCCCCGCGCGGCTCTGCCCGCGACCTTCGGGCGCTTCATTCTCCGGATGAAGCGCCCGCTTTCTTTCACGCTGGAGTGGCCATGACCCGTCCCGAAGACCTGACGCCCGGCCAGCGGCCGGCCGGCCGCACGCTGATGACCGCCGACTGGCTGCTCGCCCATCACGGCGACGGGCATTGCCTGGTGCCGGGCGGCGAACTGGTGATCGAGGGCGGCGCGGTCGTCTTTTCCGGCCGCCGCTTCGAGGGCGAGGTGGCGCGGCGCATCGACTTCGGCAGCGCCCTCATCAGCCCCGGCCTCATCGACCTCGACGCGCTCTCCGACCTCGATACCTATGGGCTCGTCACCGACAACCAGCCGGGCTGGGCCAAGGGCCGCGCCTGGCCGCGCTCCTATGTCGAGCGCGGGCCTTACGAGATGTATTCCCCCGAGGAACTGGCCTTCCAGAAGAAATTCGCCTTCGGCCTGTCCCTGCTGAACGGCGTCACCACGGCCGCGCCCATCGCCTCGCTCTATTACCGCGAATGGGGCGAGACGGTCGCCGAGTTCGACGCGGCGGCGGAGGCGGCGGGCGAACTCGGCCTGCGCGTCTTCCTCAGCCCGGCCTACCGTTCGGGCGGCATGGTGCTGGAGGCGCCGGGCCGGATCGTGCCCGAATTCGACGAGGCGCGCGGCCTTGCCGGGCTTGACGCCGCCGTCGCCTTCATCGAGCGTCAGCACGGCCGCCATGGCGGGCTGGTCAACGGCATGCTGGCGCCCGACCGGGTGGAGACCTGCACCTTGGCGCTTCTGGAGCGCACGATGGCCGCGGCGCGCGACCTCGATTGCCGGGTGCGCCTGCACATGGCGCAGGGCAGGCCGGAGCTCGACACCATGCAGGCCCTGCACGGCGTCTCCGCCCCGCGCTGGATGGCCGACCACGGCCTCCTCGGCGAGCGGCTGATCGCCCCGCACGCCACCTATGCCTCCCGGGAAGACCTCGCGCTCTATGCCGAAAACGGCGTCACCATCGCCCATTCGCCGCTGGTCTCCGCGCGCATGGGCAGCACGCTGAACTCCTTCGCCGCCTGCCGCAGGCTCGGCATCAATATCGGCATGGCGACCGACACCGCGCCGCCCGACATGCTGATGAACCTGCTCATGGGGCTGGCCTGCTGCCGCATCAGCGAGAAGGCGCCGGACGCCGTCCTCAGCCGGGATCTCTACGATGCCGCCACGCTCGGCGGCGCAAGGGCGCTCGGACGGAGCGACATCGGCCGCCTCGCCGCGGGCGCCAGGGCCGACATCGCCGTGTTCCGCCTCGACGATCCCTATATGACGCCGACGATCGATCCGATCACCACGCTGGTCCTCGGCGGCTCGGGCAAGGTGACGCAGGCGGTGTTCGTCGACGGGCGCCTGTCGATGCTGAACGGCGCGCTGGCCGGCTTCGACATCCGCGCCGCGCGCCGGCAGGCGCAGGCGCAGTTCGACGGGCTGGTCGCCAGGTATCCCGACCGGACCTGGGAGCACCCGCCGGTCGAAAAAATCTTCGCGCCGAGCTATCCCATCCTGCCCTGAACCCCGCCCACGGCGTGTTGGCCGCGAGGTCGAGGGCCCTGGCCGCAGCATCGGCCTGCATGACGATCTGTGACACCAGGTCTATGTCCGGCAGGCTGCCGAACCCGAGCGGCCCCGTGGCGAACAGCGCATCGAACCGCTCGGCCTGCGAAAGGGCCCGGCCGTTGCTGCCGACCCGGATGCCGAGGTCGAGCGCGTCGCGCCGGGCCATCACCGACGGCCCGGTGCACGCGGCCATACTATGCGGGCGGCAGGCCGTTACGGTGGCTGTCGTAGATCGGCTCGACATGGCGCTTGAAGCGACAGCCCGCCTCCGGCGTCAGCGATTGCCAGAGCTCGGGGAGAAAATCTTCATGATCCCCTGCCAGCCGTTGTCCGCCAGCGGCGGCGACCATTATAGTCGCAGGGCCGGGGAAGACGGGAGCCGCCATGAGGAAAAGGACGATGAGGGAGGAGGAGATACCGGATTTCGTCCGGGACATCGCGGCGACGGGCTGCGACATCCTCGCCGTCGGCGAGGACAGCTATGTCGTGGCCGACGGTCATCTGTCCGACGACGTCTATGCGACGGTCGAGCCGGAAATCCGGCGCATCTCGGAAAGATACGGCCGCCGCGACCATCTGATGGCCCGGATATCGGCCTATCTGCGTTCCATCGGCCGGATCCACCGGCCGCACTAGGCACCTGCGTGCCTTCGGCCCGCCGCCCCGCTGGAACGACGCCGGCCGGGAAAGACCCTCCCCAGGGGAGGGTCCGCCGGCTTTCGCGCGATGCGCGTCAGCGGTGAGCTGTTCGCTCAGATCGTGTGGACGTTTTCCGCCTTCGACTTGCCGGTCTTGCGGTCCTGGCCGATGTCATAACTGACCTTCGTGCCGTCCCTGAGAGCCTCGCCGGCCTGGACTGCGGAGATATGGACAAACACGTCGGTGCCGCCATTGTCGGGGGTGATGAAGCCGAAGCCCTTGTCTTGATTAAAGAATTTGACGGTGCCGGTTGCCATGTGGTCCTCTTGGTGTAAGCGGCATCCTCGCCGCCGGCGGAGCTTATGCCGTGCCGCGCGGACCTGCAACAACTTATCGTCACGAATACCGCACCGGCCACCATGGAAGTGCCGTTACGGCGATGCGTGACAGGGCCGGACGGAGGCAAGAATTGGTTCCATAACAAACCTTATGCGATGTTCGTTTGTAGCGGGGGTGGGTTCAAGTTTGAAGTGCGACTTGCAAATGATGCCAATTGGTTATCAGTCGCAAGGACGCTGCC